>DXGK01000071.1 GCA_019113965.1 Candidatus Limosilactobacillus merdipullorum | reverse complement strand
AGTAAGTACCAACGACGTTGATCGATGTCACTTACCAAACGATTTCTGATAGATAATATAACACTAGCTTAAGAAAAAAACAAGAAAGAAATCCATAAATATTTACCCCGTGTTATGATAGTGTTAACAATTTCACAAGGAGGCAGTTGTTATGACTGAGGATTTTTTGATCGGTACCTACACCAAAAAGAGTAGCAAAGGGATCTATGCCGTTACCCTCAATGAACAAAAAGAACAGTTAACCAATGTGCGGTTGGTGGTTCACTCGCAGAAGCCTGCATACCTGCAGGTAGGCTCATCGCACCAGCTATTTTCAATTCGTCAGGAAGACGATTTCACAGGGGTGGCCACCTACCACCTTCAAAATGGTCACGGCCAGCTAATTGACAAGTCACTCACTTTAGGGCCAGCACCGGCATACGTCGGCCTGGACGAGCAACGCCACTTGCTCTTTGCTGCCAATTACCATAAGGCAACGATCGAAGTCTATCACCTGGACCTCCAGGGAAAGCTAACCAAGACCGATGAAGTCACCCACCAGGGTTTACCTGGCCCACGTCCTGAACAAGTCGACGGTCCACATTGTCATTACGCTGACCTGACGCCGGACAAGCGACTAATCGTTTGCGACCTTGGCCTAGACCTGGTAGTGATCTATAACATTGATAGTCAAGGCCGCCTAACAGCAGTTAGCCGCTTTAAGACACCTGCTGGTTATGGACCCCGTCACTTGATATTCTCAGCAGATGGCCATTACTGTTACCTGCTGGGTGAATTGAGCAGTAAGCTGATGGTTCTGAAATACGACCATACAACGGCGCAACTCAACCCTGTCCAAACGATTAGTACCATTCCGACTGACTGGACCAGCCACAACGGAGCTGCTGCTATTCACCTTTCCGCCGACGGTCGCTTCTTATACTGTTCTAATCGTGGCGAAAATACCATCGCCGTCTTCGCAATTCAACCGGATCATACTCTGCAGCACATCCAGTCAGTCACCACGGCCGGTGATTTCCCTCGCGACTTTGAATTGAGTGCTAATAACCATTACTTAGTGGCCAGCAACCAAAATACTGATAACCTGACCCTCTACCGGCGTGATAGTAACAGTGGTCGATTAACACTCCTTCAGCAGGACGTTCGCTGTCCTGAACCAGTTTGCGTCAAGCAATGGCAACATTAATTGGTTGTGATTCAAATCAAAAAAGAAGGGGTGCAACATAGCCCCTCTTTCCCAGATTAAAAGTTAATAAGCGAACAATGGCCCCCAACATTCGGCTAAAGCCGAATGCTGGGGGCCTCTTTTCCCTCATGTTGTGTCGTGACTACGGGGTTAACAATAACTTTGGCCACGTTCACACGTTAATGTTGCATCAATGAGTCAACCTTTGCTTTCATATCAACCGGCAGCTCAGCTGACACCTCAATCTGCTTGTTTTGAAACGGACTATAGAAGCTCAAATACCGGCAGTGCAGCCCTTGACGGTCCATCAGCTTTTCTCCGCCATACATATCATCCCCGATTAAGGGATGCCCGATAAATGCGAAATGAACACGGATTTGGTGGGTCCGCCCGGTATGCAACGCAATTTGCACCAGCGAATACTTATCGCCACTTGCCACCCGCCAGTATTCGGTCACCGCCGGCTTACCGTCAGCTGCGACCATCCGCTTAACAAAGGACTGCGGGTCACGTCGCTGAGGGGCGTCAATATAACCATGCCAAATATCAATCCTCCCTTGTGGCAACGCAAGATATCGCTTGACCACTTGGTGCTTCTTCAACTGGCGGTCCAAGACTGCGTGGGCAAAGCGATGCTTCGGAAAAATCACTAAGCCACTAGTATCCTTGTCCAACCTAGTGGCGACGTGGGTCACCTGGTTCTCATAATGATGTTGCTGATAATAATACTTCACCCGGTTTACCAGGCTATCCTGGACTGCTACATGGTGGGCTGGTACCGTGGCGACCCCTGCTGGCTTGTTGATCACCAAGAAATCCTGATCCTCATAGGCAACAGTAATCGGCAAGGAGCAAGAATCTACTTGGTCGTTGGCAGCTTCCGCTGGCAGCACTAGACTGACCGACTGGCCCGGTTCTACTGTGTCAATCAACCACGAAGCCTGCCCGTCAATCGCCATCGAACCACCATGGTAGACGGCCACCTTTAACAATGAATTAGTAGCCCCAAAACTGCGAAGTACGGTTCGCAGCTTTGCTGGCTGGCTACCCTTGTATTGCCAAACAAACTTCATTGGACTTCACCGATAAATGATTCATGAACCCGGTCCCAGAAGTTAGTATGACGATATTTAGCAAACTTAATCCGCCGGTCATCAACCCGGTAAGTAATGTCTGCAAGGTGCTTTTCGTTTTGATTCCAGTGCAACGTTTGCCGGTCGCAGGTCATTACACAGTCGCTATCATCATGAAGCCGAACAGTTAGCTTAGTCTCCTGACCCAAAATAATGGGTGACCCCAGCGAACGGAACACACGGTTATTAATGGAGGCCATTTCCGCCGCCTGGAAACCAGTAATCGTCGGATCCATTACCGCACCACCAACAGATTTATTATAAGCAGTTGACCCTGTTGGCGTTGAAACACAGATCCCATCCCCCCGAAAACCTTCAAACAGACGGTTATTGAGGTAAACATCACAAACCATCGTCCGCGTTTTTTGTTGAATTGTGGACTCGTTCAAGGCAACATACTGTGATGTGCTGCCGTCACTAAACCGCTGGGTAATATTTAATAATGGATAAGAAACCGCCTGACCCTCATCCTTTTTCAAGCTGTGGATCAGATCGTCCAGTTCAAAGTTTCGCCAATCAGTATAAAAACCGAGGTGGCCGGTGTGGATACCGACAAAGCGGACGTGATCTAGGATCTGTTCATACATGTGAAAGGCGGAGAGCAGGGTCCCATCCCCACCTATCGAGATCACCAAATCGGGGTGCTGCTGGTCGTAATCAAAGCCGTCATCAGCTAGCCGTTTCAACATAATTTTGCGAACGCGAACAGCTTCCGGGGCATTGTAATTAACAACGGTAATCTTCATTGCGCACCTCCTCCGCGGTCAGGGCGTTCAAGGTCGTTGTCATTTTCCTGATCGCGCTTTTCGTTGCTTTCCCAAGCCGCCTTTTTACGGTATGAAAACATACTTTGGGCTTCCTTAATCTCTTCTCTGATTTCAGACATTTCCTCGTCTAGTTTAAAAGCCGCTTCACCGGCACGCTGCAGCCGGGCAGATAATTCTTCAGGAAATTCGCCCTGATACTTGTAATTTAACGAGTGTTCAACCGTTGCCCAGAAATTCATCGCCAACGTTCTGACCTGAATTTCGGCCAGGATTTTCTTTTCACCGGTCACTAATTGCAGTGGATACTCAATCACGATGTGGTAGGAACGGTAGCCACTTGGTTTGGCATTGGTTACGTAATCACGTTCTTCGAGAATTTGCATATCGGTTCGCTGACGCAACAAGTCAACCACAGCATATATATCTTCGACAAATTGACACATAATCCGCACACCAGCGATGTCTTGCATATCTTTTTCAAGGCGGTCTTCGCTGACGTGCCGACGAACCATTTTTTCCTTAATTGAATCTACTGGCTTCACCCGGCCAGTCACAAACTCAATTGGCGAATGACGGGCCTGGTCTTGAAACTGCTTGCGCATCCCCCGCAGTTTCACTTTCAGTTCGTTGACAGCTTGCTCATAAGGTAATAAAAAGTGTTGCCAATTCTCAACCAACTCAAAAACACTCCCCATAATTGATCGGTTTTATTTTACCATATTCAGCCGCTAATCACCTGGTCAGCTGGAGTCTGTTTGCTTGAAATGCTTTAGTGAATTTGGCAAAATGACAGTGATGAATAATAACGTGATTTAATTAAATGTTGAGGGGTGCCAACCGTGATTGAAATTCATTTATTTGTCAACCCGCTGGGACTTGGTTGTATCAACTGTGAAGATAGCTTGGTTTCGGTCGATCGTGACATTTCGACAAAAATTAATTACCATTTTGTGCCGCTCCTAAATATGCAAACAATCGCTGACACTGCGGCCGCCTTCGGTCAGTCCATTTGTTCGTTGTCACTGCTCAACCAAACAGCAGATGTCTTGATGCAGGTGACACTCGATTATGAGGCAGCATTGTTTCAGGGCCGTCGTCGCGGTCGTTTGTATCTCCTACAGCTACAGCGAGCTCTGCTCAAGGAACCACAACATTATAGTGATCGCTTTGCCCAGCAGCTGGCGCGGCAAACCAAGTTAGACGTCGAAATGTTCTTGGAAGATCGTCAATCAAGATTAGCCAAGCAGTCTTTTGAAAAGCACCAACAATTGGCATCCAGTTTAGGGATTCTTTCTCCCTCCACCGCCGTCGTCGTCGATACCAATGATCCCCAATATAGTCTATTAGTGGATCATTTTAATATGAAAACCCTCATCGACGCTTATCACAGTCACCAGTTTGACTATCAAATGAGTCCGGCAGATCTTGCCCACCAGTTAAGTGCCTTCAGCTACATTCACAACAATCATCTCTAAACGCAGCAAAAGGGAGCGAGACAGCAACCATAATGGCTGCGTCGTCTCGACGCGTAGCTAGGCTATTTGCCGCCCCGACGAGCAACAAGAGGCCTCCAGCGTTCAGCTTTGCCAGAACGTTGGGGGCCATTGTTGTACCGTCTGTTAACTTTTAACCTTCGAAAAAGAGTTATGCCACAACCAATTTTATTGTTCAGCGGTCATTTGACCATCAATTATGTGGTAGACATGGTCGGCAAACTGGCGCAACCGGTTATCATGGGTGACAACGATTACCGCTTCACCACGTTGGTGGGCGAGCTGGGCCAGTAATTTACCCACTATCTGAACTCGTTGCGTATCCAAGGCTGCGGTCGGTTCATCAGCTAGCACGATTGTCGGTCGCTGATAAAGTGCCCGGGCAATCGCAACCCGCTGCATCTGACCACCAGATAATTCGGGCGGATACTTGTCAACTAGTTGGTTAATCCCGAGGTCCGCTAATAATAGTTGTAAAGAATGTTCATCTAGCGTCTGATCACTAACGCGGTCAACTAACAGAAATTGTTCCTTGACCGTTAAGTAAGGCAGCAGGTCGTAATTCTGCAGCACAAAACCAACCTTATGCAGACGCAGCTGATCACTTTCTTTGTTCGATAATGAACTAACGTCAACACCGCCAATCTCAACTATTCCCGAACTTGGCTTCTGCAAGCCACCAGCAATTGTGAGAAAGGTACTTTTACCCGATCCCGATGGCCCCACCACAAGATTTAAGTCGCCCTTTTTTGCTACAAAGTTGATGTCTTTGAGCGCCTGAACCTTACCAACGCCAGTACCAAAGTTTTTATTGACGTGTTGCATCTGAATTGCATTCACTCTTGCCACCTCCTATTTCAACGCATCAAGGGGGTCAATACGGACAATCATCAACGCTGGTAACAAGGCACCGACAATACCAATCAGAACCAAGCCACC
>DXGK01000070.1 GCA_019113965.1 Candidatus Limosilactobacillus merdipullorum | reverse complement strand
TTAGTTGGTTGATGGTGACGTTGTCACTATCCATTTTTAATGACTTGGTTTGCCGGGAACGTTTGGAAATGAGGTCATCGGTGCCGTTAAGGCAGAGGGTCAATAACTTGGTGACCTCGTCCTTCGTTAGCGGTTCCTTTTCTAGGTTTCGTTGTTTGACTACAATATTATGGTCAGTCAGCCATCTCACCGCTTTTCTTTTCGATGGATCGTTAGTATGAAAGTAAAGGTTGACCATCTCATCACTTCCTTAACACAAGCTGCTGATTTTATTGTAGCAAGCTGGTAAAAGAATGGTTTATTATCAAATGATTGTTAATAAATTCTTTAAAGTCAGGTCTCCAGTTAATAAATCTCTTACTAATTTAAATAAATCTTAATCATTTGATAGCCAGACTTAAAATGCTGGTGTGACGCTGTTTGTTGGCTGATCAACCACAATATTTGCTTGCCCGATCATACGTTCGCTGTTGAAATAAAAACACTAATGATACGCTGGTTATAACGTGATCTAAAATTTAAATGGGTCGCGATTCATCTGTGGGAGGGTGTTAGGAAATGAAAAAAGTTGCCAAACCGGCTGGTCATCACCAAACTGTACGCCAATTGATGTTGGGAACGGTTAGCACACTTGGTGTATTGGCTGCTGCTGCGACGACAGCTAGTGCCAAGACCATCACGGTGAAGCAGGGAGATACTATTTGGAACCTTGCCAACCAAGCGGGCGTCTCAGTCAAGGCGGTAGAACAAGCCAATCCATCGGTTACACGGCTTAATAACAGCGTGGACTTGATTCATGCTGGTCAAACTCTTAACTTACCGTCAGGAGAAGATAGCTACTACGTTGTCAAGCGCAGAGATACACTGGGAAAGATTGCCAACCACTACCACGTGACGGTCGCTCAATTGACGGCTTGGAATCATTTGAACAATCCGGACCTGATTCAAGTGGGGCAGCGCTTGCTAGTTCACGGAGGTCAGCTGACCACTCAGTCGCAGCCAACCACTGAACCAGCTGCTCCGATTGCTGCTCAGCAATCAAGCAGCGTGCAACAGGCTCAGCAGCCAGTTACACCACTAGTTAGTGGAACACAACAACAGGTTAGCCAACCAACCGTGGACCAGCAGCCTGTCCAGTCGACAACTGAACAACCGGTGGTGCAACCAGGCCAGACTGATGTTAATCAGCAAGAGCAGTCAAACCAGCAGTCGCAGATCAATGCGGCTCCTGTACAAGGTGATCAAGCGAACCAGCAAGAGTCCGCTGCTACTACGACAGCCGCTGACCAACAGGGTGAAAACCAACAACAGTCAGCTGCCACTGATCAGGCTAATGTTGCCAATAACGACCAGCAACCGCAGCAGCAGACACTTGCAACAAGTAACCAGCAATCGACCGCTGAGTCAACGCCATGGATCCAGTCCGCGGTGGTAATTCCGCAAGCCGGACAGGATAATAGTGATGCTTCGCAGACTAACCAAACAAACAATCAAAGTAACGAACAGTCTGCACAACAGCAAACGCCAACTCAAAACAATGAGGCCACGACACAGCCACCAGTAAATAACCAACAGAGTGATTCACAAAGTAGTGGCAATGCTGACCTGCAAACTGGTTCAGTGGTTAGTTTGGCGGTTAAACTGGCTAACAGCAATATTCCATACGTTTGGGGCGGTAACAGCTTAAGCGGGATGGATTGTTCCGGGCTGGTTGATTATGTTTACGCTCACAGTGAAGGGAAACAGTTGCCACACTACACAGTTTCACTGGAAAATTGTGTTAGCCAAAAGCCAGTTTCCCAGGCACAGCCAGGTGACCTGCTTTTCTGGGGTCAGCATGGTAGTACTTATCACGTTGCCATTTACATTGGCAATAACCAGTACGTTGCCGCACCGCAACCTGGGCAAAACGTTGAAATTGAGACGATCAGTCCTTACTTTGCCCCGAGCTTTGCCGGTAGTGTCAACTAGGATTTTTTGCAATTATAAAAACGTGAGAGAAGCGGAATGCTTCTCCCACGTTATTTTTTTATTGTTGGCGGACTGCCCAGAAGGGGTAGTGGTCGGTTGAAATGGTTAGGTCAACAAAGCGGTTACCCATTTCTTCACCGTCGTACTGGCCAAATTCCAGGGAAGTAGTGGAATAATGAAGCCGTTTGCCACGATAGACGTGGGCAAAACGTGACTGGGATAGTTTACCCCTGGCTAGTTGAAGACATTGCCACAATGTCAGCAGCCAATTGTGACGCTCGGCAACTACCAGTTCCAGTTCATCATTAAAGAGGGACATGTCAGGAGCTACCCGAAAGCCGCCGCCAATGTACGGGTGGTTGCTAGCAATGACGATCATTGCTTGCTGGTAATGATCGTGGAAACGGCCAGAATCAACCGACAGCGGGAAAGAAGTAATGTTATAGAGAACGGCAACCGCGTTGGCTAGGTAGGCCATTGACCCTAACTTGAAACGGTTGAGCTTTTTTTTGCTCTGCGAGGCATTCGTCCGACTCACGATTGCTGCGTCAAAGCCGATTCCCACATTATTAAGGAAGTATTTGTGTTCGTGCTTGATAGCTTCATTATATTCGCCAATGGTGACCCTAGTGGGCTTGGTTGCTGAAAGGACTTGCTGCATTGCCTTAGCGGGGGTTTCGCTCAGACCAAAACCGCGAGCAAAGTCATTGCCAGATCCAGAAGGGATGTAAGCGAGTGGCACTCGCTCATCTTCGGGGATGCCATTTTCCATTAGGCCGTTGAGTGTTTGGTTGAGAGTGCCGTCACCACCGATGACCAGAACCGTCTGGTCGCTTTGTCCCCGCAATCGACGTGCAAGCTGCGATCCGATACGGGTTGCATGACCTGGCCGCTTGGTAAAACTAACCGAGAAGCTGTCGCCATTGTTAGTAATCATCGGGGACACTTGCTTCCAGACCTTTTTGGCGTTGCCCCCACCAGCAACGGGGTTGACGATTACTGAGTAGTGCACTTCGCTCCTCCTTTCTAAATAGTAAAAAAAACCGGGCGATATCACTCTCCCGGACAAATTTGATAACTGACGGATTGAAGCTAAAAGGTCGTTAACTTAAAGTTGGGATCCTTTTTTTCAAATTCAAGTGCCTTGTCATCCAGCAGTTCGACAAATTCGATATTGTAGTCTGTATTTTTTTCGACCAACGATAATGCTTCTGGTTCAGAAGCAGCTTCAATATATAAAGCATGAGTGTTTTCACGCCGCGGGGTTGCCGTCTTTGTTGGTTGGTAATATACCTTAAAAGTCATTTTACTAATCCTCACAATCTATTTGTCACGTAATCAACTAAGTATTTTATCACATCTCTAGGTGATTGTCGCAAAAATCGCCATGTGGTATGCTGATAGCGGCGAAACTCGAGGGGGAACAGATTATGACAATGGTCATCTTTTTCATCGCAGCACTGTTAATCGTTGCGATTATTTACCTAGCTATTCACCGCGTCTTGATTAACCGGGCAACCTTAATTGTCCGACGGCAGGCCGAAAATCTGACCAACGAGGCAGTAAATGCGGTGCTGGCAGAGATTTTTCACCGGCCGTTGGACCTGCAGTCACAAACAGTTGCTGACGTTTGGGGACGGGGCGTGATGGCGTTTGAATACGTCCTGGATCAATCTATGTTAGAACAAGCGGCAGGTCAACTAACGGTTCAATCATTGAACCAGGACTTGGCCGATTACGCGGCAGCTCACCAAGTCGCCCGTGTGAAGGGTGCCAAGGAAACGTTCCGGGTGACCGACTGGTGGACGTACGAACAACGGATACATATTGATATTGCCTACCTGATTAACGAGGCGACCCGTGAGTACGTGGACGACCTTAAGAAGGTGGCTAAGTCTCAGGGGGAAAGCTTGTAATCAGCTACCGCCAGTGGCTTTGAGTTTGGCAACCCTCAGAGACGAAAAAAAGCGACAAAATGCCGCTTTTAATTATGGATCGAATTAGTCGATCATCACTGTACCATGAGGTGCTTCGAATGGGTGTTCCTTGTTGATGTGGTCATAGAAGAGGACCCCGTGAAGGTGGTCGATCTCGTGCTGACAAACGATTGCCGGGTAACCTTTCAGCCGAATCTTGATGGTCTCGCCATCTACGTTTTGGTAGCGCAGGGTGATCCGGTCGTGCCGTGGAACGTATCCAGGCACATCTTCGTCCACGGAGAGGCAACCTTCACCCTCGGTCAGGGCACCATACTGGACGGATTCACTGACGATGACCGGGTTGATGATGACGTCCTTAAACATTGGCTTGTCAGTGTCTGCATCTGGATCGATTTGCGGCACCAAGACTGCTGCCATTTGTTCTGAAACATCCACCTGGGGAGCAGCAAGACCGACACCGGCCCGCAATCCGTATTTTTTACAAAGTTTTTCGTCCTGACTGATTTCCAGGTATTCCATCATATCATGGGCAAGTTGCTTATCTTTATCAGACAGTGGAAATTGAACTTTGGCTGCCCGCTTGCGAAGCACTGGGTTACCGTCTCTGGTGATATCTTTCATCAAGTACACGTTAGTTTCCTCCAATTTATTCGAAAATTCCTTTTTAGTTTAACACACCTTACCGAAATATTTATCTTCTCCGCCCCGACAAAGGCGATAAATGGTAAAATGTAAGCCAAAGCTGACTGATGGAGGGATTTTCATGAAGGGAAACTATTCGTACCCGTTGGACCCATCATGGACTACCGACGAAATTGTGACCGTTGTTACGATGCTCCGGACTGTTGAAGACGCATACGAGACTGGGGTGGCACGTCAACAGGTATTGGATAACTACCGAAAGTTTAAAGAAGTCGTTCCGACTAAGGCTGGTGAAAAGCGGGTAGGGAGGCAGTTTGCCAAGCTATCGGGTTACCAGCTGTATGACGTGGTCAAAACAGCAAAGGAATCGACGGCCAAGAAAATCAAATTGGAAGTGAGTGGACGATGACTGAGCTGAAGACGATTGATTCTCAGGTCCGTGACTTGATCTGGGCGGTCCGTGAAAAGACGGCTGGGGAAGTCCACCAGACATTTGAGGTCGATGAAAAAACTAGCTACAAGGACCTAGTAACGACGGTTGATAAACGCAATGAGCGGTGGATTAACCGGCGACTCAAGGAGATTGACCCGGGTTGTCGGATTGTGAGTGAAGAGGGCTTTGGCGACCAGGTTAATGACATGTCAGGCCATGTCTGGGTTGTTGACCCCCTCGATGGGACGATGAACTTCGTAATGCAGCGAAGTCGTTATGCCATTATGATCGGCTTGTTTGTTGATGGACAGCCGAGTCAAGGTTACATTATGGATGTTACTGCTAAGAAGCTATATCATGGTGGGCCGAATACCGGTGTTTTTGTGCAGACAAGCGAAGGTGAGCGCCCGCTTCACGCACCAGCTGATAAGGACCTTCACGATTCGCTAGTTTCCGTTAATAGTATGATGATTTTGCACGGTGACCATAACCTGCGCCAGGTAGCCCTTCAGGCGCGTGGTTTGCGAATGTATGGCAGTGCCGGGTTGGAAATCACCGACGTTTTGGCCGGACGGTTGGGTGCTTACATTTCATGGTTAAAACCGTGGGATGCGGCTGCCGGCAGAATTATGGCCGCGGCCTTGAATTTAACCTTCGTTAAGATTGACGGCACGCCAGCCGATGTGCTATCATCTAACAGCGTATTAATAGCGACGAACAATGCTGCTAAGGATATTCTTCGGCTCGTTAAATGAACGGATCGACTGTGACCGCGGTCACAGTTTTTTTATGAGAATAACGAGCTGTTAGTCCTCAGACCGCATCTGCCTAACGCTAACAACATAAATAGCTAGAGAAAGGGAGCATCATTTTGAAATCACGCGACGATATTAGAAACATTGCCATTATCGCCCACGTCGACCACGGTAAGACCACCTTGGTTAACGAAATGTTGAAGCAATCAGACACCCTGCCTGAACACTTCACGATTGAAGACCGGGCTATGGACACGAATGCAATTGAACGTGAACGGGGAATTACTATCCTCTCCAAGAACACGGCCGTTAAGTATGGCAAGTACCAGATCAACATCCTGGATACGCCGGGGCACGCCGACTTCGGTGGTGAAGTTGAACGGGTTATGAAGATGGTTGACGGCTGTCTGCTGGTTGTTGACGCCTTCGAAGGAACAATGCCACAGACGCGGTTTGTTTTGCAAAAGGCTCTGGAACAACACCTGGTTCCGATCGTAGTGATCAACAAGGTTGACCGGAAGGGTGCTCGTCCGGAAGAAGTTGTTGACGAAGTGCTTGACCTCTTCATCGAACTTGGCGCCGATGAAGACCAACTGGACTTCCCAGTTATCTACACTTCAGCAATGAACGGAACTTCCAGTTACGATTCCGACATTTCGACCCAGAAGCACACGATGAAGCCGCTATTTGACACCATCGTGAAGACGATTCCGGCTCCGGTTGATAACTCTGACGAACCGTTGCAGTTCCAAGTGGCAATGCTGGACTACAACGACTACGTTGGCCGGATTGGGATTGGCCGTGTCTTCCGTGGTAATATCAAGGTTGGTGACAACGTTACGGTGATGAAGCTGGACGGTTCCAAGGAAAACTTCCGGGTTACCAAACTGTTTGGTTTCTTCGGTCTGAAGCGGTTGGAAATCAAGGAAGCCGAAGCCGGTGACCTGATTGCCGTTTCCGGGATGAACGACATCAACGTTGGTGAAACGGTTTGTGACCCGCAACATCCTGAAGCATTACCATTGTTGCGGATTGACCCGCCAACGCTGCAAATGACTTTCCGGACCAACGATTCGCCGTTTGCCGGCCGGGAAGGTAAGTTTGTGACTGCCCGTCAGCTGGAAACCCGTCTGAAGCGTGAGTTGCAGACCGATGTTTCTCTGCGTGTTGAGGACACTGACGAAGCCGGTGCTTGGACCGTTTCTGGTCGTGGTGAACTGCACCTGTCGATCCTGATTGAAACACTTCGCCGTGAAGGCTACGAACTGGCTGTTTCTCGTCCGGAAGTTATCTACCGGGAAATTGATGGCCAGCAATGCGAACCATTTGAAGAAGTTCAAATCGATACCCCTGACGAATACACCGGTGCTGTGATTGACAGCATGGCTAAGCGCAAGGGTCAGATGAAGAACATGGAACCTTCACGGAACGGTCAAACTCGGCTGATCTTTGAAGTTCCTTCACGTGGTTTGATTGGTTACTCCACTGAATTCATGACCGAAACCCGTGGTTATGGGATCATGAACCACACCTTCAAGGAATACGCTCCAGTAATTAAGAACTGGAACCCAGGCCGTCAAAAGGGTGCACTGGTTTCGATGAACTCTGGCAAGGCCACTACTTATGCCATGATGGGGATTGAAAGTCGTGGGACTCTGTTGATCGACCCAGGTACGGAAGTGTACGAAGGGATGATCATTGGTGAAAACTCACGGAGCAATGACATCACCGTCAACATTACCAAGGGGAAGAACCTGACCAACGTTCGTGCCGCTGGTTCAGACGAAAAGGCATGGATCAACACGCCAACCCACTTCTCACTGGAACAATCACTGGAATTCTTGAACGAAGATGAACTTTGTGAAGTTACGCCAGAAAACATCCGTCTACGGAAGAAGATTCTGAACACTAACGCCCGTGAGAAGGCTGCAAAGCGCCGTCGGGCTCAGTCAAGGAAGTAATTTCTTTTAAATAGTTAAAGACTTCGGCATTTTTGGTGCTGAAGTCTTTTTGTCTTACCATACCGTTGCTGGTCAATGTTATAATGAAAAAGATTTTGCTCAGGGGGAAGACAAGTGTTTAAAAATATTTCAAAAAAGCTTCGGGATCTGGACTGGATCATTGCCGGGCCGTATCTCGCCTTGGCGTTCTTCGGGACGATTATGGTCTATTCGGCCAGCGCGGGGATGAAGATGCAAAACGGCATTAGTCCACGATCCTACTTTATCAAGCAGGTCTTTTACGTCCTTGCGGGACTGATTTGCTTTATCCTCTTCAGTTCTTTTTCCAGAAACCTTCTTCGCAGCCCAAAATTTATGGCCATTTTTTATGCAATCCTTTTGGTGCTGCTGGTTTACGTTCGGGTTCGCGGACAGGAAATTAACGGGGCTCGTGGTTGGGTCAAAGTTGGACCAGTCAATATCCAGCCTGCCGAAGTCTGCAAGCTCTTCTTAATTCTCTACCTCAGTAATCGTTTTGCCCACCTGTCGGAAAGGGGATTGGATTTCCATTTTCGGGAACAATGGGGTGCGGTGGTTATCGTAGCGTCATTGTTGATTTTGATCATTATTCAGCCCGATATTGGTGGGGCAGCCATTAATTCGGCAATTGTCTGTGTGATTATTATCGCCTCCGGGATGCCAACTTACGTCGTGGTCAGTTTCTTAGGTATTTCTGTCTTCTTGATCGGGTTTGGTATTCCCTTGCTTTCTCACCTTGCCGTTCACTTGATTCATGGTTACCAGGCCGCCCGTTTTCTGGCATATTTGGACCCATTCCAGAATGCCCGCGGGATCGGGAGTCAGTTGGTTAATTCCTACTATGCGATTAGTAATGGCGGCCTGCACGGTGTTGGCTTGGGTAATTCCATTCAGAAGATGGGCTTTCTGCCCGAACCCAATACTGACTTTATTATGGCAATTCTAGCTGAAGAATTCGGCTTTTTAGGGGTACTTGTCGTCCTGGGTTTGTTGGCAACGATTATTCTCCATACCATTCGTTTAGGTGTTCAGTCCCAATCAATTTATGAGGCGGTAATCTGCTACGGGGTGGCAACTTTTATTGCCGTCGAAACCCTCTTCAACATTGGTGGGGTAGTCGGCATTCTGCCAATTACCGGGGTCACTTTCCCGTTCATCAGTTACGGGGGGTCGAGTATGGTTGTCTTGTGTTCCAGCCTCGGCCTTGTTGAAAACGTTGCTATTTGTCGACACCAGGCAGCGCGGTTGGCTCGATAAGGGGGATGATTGATGATGACATTTGAGATTAATCCTCGTCGTGCCTTGGCAGTCTACTTTCGTTCACGAAGGGCTGTCCGTTCGATCCGCCACTACGGCCGGTTGATTTACGTTTCACGGCGGATGCACTATGCAATTTTGTACGTGGACCAGGCGCGCGTCGACGAAACGACTAATAAATTATTAGAATTGCGGCAGGTCACGGCGGTTAAACCTTCGCCACGACCAGAAATTGATCCGCAATTAACCGACTTGAGGTCAACGATGGCCTTTCATCAGGATGAAGAGGATGATTTTTCATGAGGATAGTGGCAGGTGAATATGGGGGACGCCGGTTAAGTGCCGTCCCCGGCCGTAAAACACGACCAACAACCGATAAGGTTAAGGAAGCACTATTTAGCAGCATTGGTCCCTATTTTGACGGTGGGCGTTGTCTTGACCTTTTTGCCGGTAGCGGCGGTTTGGGAATTGAAGCGGTTAGTCGGGGCATGGATCATGCAGTAATGGTGGATCGTCAGTATGCGGCGGTTGCTGTAATCAAGAAAAATATTGCTGTTACCAAGCAACCGGAAAAGTTTAC
>DXGK01000069.1 GCA_019113965.1 Candidatus Limosilactobacillus merdipullorum | reverse complement strand
GATGAAGGGCTTTTGGAAGGCAGGGCGCCTAGAAACGCGGCACATTAACCGCTGGTTAACTGACAATTGTTTTGGTGACTACTACACTCGTCGCGGGTTCAATTATGCTGAACGGGAACTGATTACGTTCTGCTTTCTCGCCGCTCAGGGCGGAGTTGAACCGCAGTTGACCTCACACGTCAAAGCCAATTTACGGAACGGGAACAGCAAGGAATTGCTGATCGAGGTCATCTCGCAAAATATCCCTTATATTGGCTACCCTCGCAGTTTGAACGCATTACGCTGTGTTCAAAAGGCGACGCAAGAAAAGTTAAATTAAAGGATCCATAACCAAAAAAGAAGTTGCCGATTTAACGGCAGCTTTTTTTAGTGGGTTGATTTCAGTTCTTCTTGGTGGCAAAGGCCGGATTGGCTTCGCGGACCGCTGCCGGGTTTATGTTTTTGAGGTAATTAAAGGCATTCTGGACTGTCCGCGGAACTTCCACGTGGGCGAGATAGTTTTTGCCACGGGGACCGTAGCCATTGTGGTCATCGGTCAAGCGGGGAATTTCACCCATCAGTAGTTGCAGGAAGTGAGTGAACGTCCACATTCCGGCAGTGTGGTTGGTGAAGACTAACTGGTCATGCTGAACTTTAACGTGGTTCTGGTAACTGGCGTAGTTGATAATTTGCGATTGCGGGCTTTCCTTTAAAAGGACGGCCTGCATCCTCCGTTGCATGGTAGCATCTTGGATGACAATGAGCTTGTCGGTTGGCAAATGGTGGGCTTTAGCCAGTGCTAATACATTGGTGACGTTGTTGCCACAATTTGTGGAGTCAGTCTCTAAGAAATCGGCTTGTAACTGGTACTTGCGTTGCATATATAGTTGAAACATCTCGGCTTCCGATAGGTTGTCGAGGTTGGTCCCAGGAAGGACACGTGCCATTTCACTGCGCAAAAAGTGGGTTGTGTGACCGTTCCCGCCAGAAATGATGAAGTATTTGGCTAACTGGTTTTTGATGGCCTCTGCCAGCACGTCGCCACCAGCGATAATGCTGCCGCCGTATAGGATGCACAGGTCTGCTTGTTTGAAGCGGTACTGGGCTTGTAGGCTGGCTTGCGTTAATGAAGGCAGATCATGAATACCTAGGTAATCACTTAAAACATTAATTGACTGTGCCTTGGTTAACATTTGATTAGTCATTATCTTTTCCCTTCAGACCAAACTGCTAATTGGTCATTGCTTGCATTGGTATTAAATTGATGCTTTAAACCTATCTTAGCATTCAAATACACCATGTTGATGGAAAAAAGCCTTCAGCCACTGCAGATCAGTGCTGGAGGTTAGTAATGATTTCAAGCTAGTGCCTAGTTGTTAAAACCAATTTGGTGTTGGCGGTCAATGCTAGACATTCGCTTCATATAGGCCGGCAGGGACCGACTGATTTGGTGGGGGAGAACAATGTATTGCCGGGCAGCAATTTGTTCAGCCACATCACTGTGGGCGTAGACGGCGGCCAGGACTGCCTTCACTCCCTGGTCATGGAACTGGGCGGTAAACCCTCCGACCATCCCCGCCAGGGTGTCACCCATCCCGCCAACAGCTTGTGCTGGGGTACCAATTGGCAGCTGGTAAATGTTATTACCATCGTAAATCTCGGTTCGGTGTGACTTGAGGACTACCGTGGCGCCGAGTTCTTTGACCTTCGCCTGGTTTACTTTTGGTTCCTGGTCGGCAATTTTAATTCCGGATAACCGTTGCCATTCCATTTGGTGCGGAGTAAAGACGACCTTGCCAGCCGGGAGTGATAGGTGGTCGCGGGCCATGATAGTGATGGCTGAACCGTCGATGACTACTGTTTGCTGGTCACTGATGTTGTCGAAAACGACGTGAAGGGTATGGGTGCTCTGCTCGTTATCACCAAGGCCGGGTCCAACAACCACGGTAGTCGCGGCGGATACCAATTGGGCGACCTTGTGGTCATCGTGCATGTCGGCAAACATCGCTTCAGGCACCTGTGAATGCAGCGGACCGGCGTTCAGTGGCGCAGTGCATGTGGTGACGAGACCGGCACCTGAATAGACTGCTGCCATCGTGGCCATGATAATGGCACCACCGAAGTTTTCGTTACCGCCAACCAGGGTGACCTTTCCAAATGTTCCTTTAAAACTATCATCCGGACGTGGGCGGACGACATCAGACACAATTTGACTAGTAAGTTTTTTCAAATTTAACGCCTTCTTTATCTCTTCTTCGTTCCTATTATGGCATTCTTTTGGTCACCAAACCAGAAAGTCTCCTTCAAGAATGATATAATTTAGCTAATTAATCTCTGGAGGCGTTATCATGTCGGCGTATCAGAAAGTGTTGGTCGGAATTGACGGATCAAAACAGTCGGAGATGGCATTAAAGAAAGGCATTGCCACTGCCAAACGCAATCACGCGCGTCTGTACTTGTTAAGCATTGTTAATGGCCCGGCCAAGCAACAAAAGTTATCCTTTGGTTTTATCGACCAATCTGGTTACAAGAAAGTTGGTAAGGACATCAGTCGGTTAGTAGCAGCCAAAAAAGAAGAGGCTCTTGCTGCAGGTGTTGAAGAGGTTCAAGCTGACGTGATTAATGGAAATGCCAAGGTTGAACTGAGTACTGGTTACGTCACTAAGAATGGTATTGATTTGGTGATCTTGGGGGCCTCAGGTTTAAATATGGTCGGTCGGGTGATCGTTGGTTCGACGACTGCCTATGTCGTCCGGGAAGCACCGTGTGATGTGATGGTTGTTCGCACGGATGAAGATAATAAACCATTACAAATTGAAAAAGCTTCGTATCCGAAAATGTAATTCTGCTACGGCCAGTGATGGTCGTTTTTTTGATACAATTGCTCTTTTTCTGCCGTACTTACGGGGTAGGAGGCAGAAAAATGAAAGAAAAGCTATGGGTAGCAACTTTGGTCTTAACACAGCTAGTTGGCTGGCCGATGAGAAGAGTGGTAGCCGCTGATGTGCCACCAGCAGAACAGCGGTACTGGGCAGGTTACCGTGTCGGTAGAAACGACGTTCGTCAGCACTGCCACCACCAGTGGAATGATCCCTTCATCTCCGCAGGCTATCAGCGGGGGATGAAAGAAGAGCAGGAAGTGGTCAATAATTCACAGTCTTCTTGCGGAGACCAACCTTCACCGGACGCAAACAATACTGTTCCACCTGCACGGGATCAGGAAGACAACCGGAACCAGTCAGCGGTTACCTTGCCACTGTCAATTGCCCAACGTCAGTTTATTAACCGTCTTGCGCCGCAAGCTCAACGATTGGGACAGCAATATGATCTTTTCCCGTCAGTGCTGCTAGCCCAAGCGGCCCTGGAAAGTAATTGGGGACAGAGCGGACTTGCGGCAGCCCACCACAACCTCTTTGGTATTAAGGCGTTACCGGGGCAAGCAGCGGTACCAATGACGACTTGCGAAGACACAAGTGGTGGGATGGTTCAGACTGTGGCCAATTTTTGCCACTACCGAACTGAAGAGGAATCATTGTCCGCCTACGCAAAGATTCTGCAATCACCAGCTTACCGGGGTGTTCACCGTCAACAGGCCCACAATTACCAGATGGCGACGCGGGCATTAACCTGTCTTTTCGCTACTGATCGCTCTTATGACCAGAAGCTCAACCGTTTGATTAGTGACTACCATTTGGACCGGTATGATCAGTATGGGGCGGTAAAAGTAAACACCGAAACCAGCTTTCGGCATGTTCGCAAAGTGCCGGCAAAACGTGCAGCAGGGCCAGTTCATCATCAACACGATTCCCGAGTGGCGCCAACCAGGAAGCTGGCCTGGTACTGGTGGCCAGTGTCCATTATCAGTGGTGGATCGTTTACCTGGTTGGTTGACTTTTGGTGTCATCGCCCCTGATTGATTGTCAAGATGCCCCGTTAATGAGAAAATAACTTATTTGAGGGGGTAACATTGTGGAAAAAATGAGTCAAGCGGAGATCCGCAGCGAATTAACTATCGCGCAACAACAGGGAACGCTTGTGGAAATTTATAATCTCGGTAGTGATGACAGTTTTGATGTCGGCTTCGTGATCGCCATGGACCACCTTTACGTCTTGATGTTGGTCATCGACTGGGATGGTAAGTTGAATTGTCTAATGGTAACTAGGCTATCGAGTGTGGACCGGGTTCGGAGTAATACGGACTACCTGACTACTGTTACCGCTAAGAGCAAGGTCGCGCGGGAAAATGGTTATTTTGACATCTGGCACTTGCAGCACTTTCTGCAAACGCATGACTTTAATGGCAAGCCGTTGTTGATGACTTTGCTAAAAGATTCTGCGGAAAACCACTTGCCAGTTGTGATCGGGACTAATAAGTACAAGGGTCGTGACGATTTCGAAGGGATTATTACGGTCATTTCAT
>DXGK01000068.1 GCA_019113965.1 Candidatus Limosilactobacillus merdipullorum | reverse complement strand
TAATCCTTGAGTTCCTCATACAACTTCTCGGAATCATCAATCTTGATCAGCTTTGCTAAATAATCTTGATTTTGGAACAATTGCATTAAGTTTTGCAAAAGCGTGACCTGACTGTGTGGTTCCTTCATCGCTAACATGGCAACAAACCGAACGCTAACTTTTTGTGACTTGTCAGCCATGTTGGCGAAATCAACTGCCTTCTTCAGTGAAGCAAAGACAATCGCTGGCTTTTTCACGTACTTAACGTCCGTGTGCGGAACGGCAACGCAAATCTCCCCACTTGGTAACCCGGTTGGGTATACCTTTTCACGATCCAGAACCGCCTGTTTGAAATCAGCGTTGACATTGCCGTGCTGGTAGAGGGCGTCTGCCAGCTGGCTGATAACGTCGGTCGAATCCGTGGCGTCTAATTGTGAAAAAACCAATTGACTATCGATGTAATCCACTTTTTCACTCCTCCTCTCCCTTACATTTAAGATGATAATGGACTAATAAAAACGGTAATAGTGCAAAAAGCCGTTTTCCAAACTGCACCGACTGCACTAGCCCTTGCACCCCCGATTGCACTAAATGGTCTAAGCCGTTGCAACCACTCTTCGTCGGCCTTCTCGCCCGCTTCTCCTCATATCCTTGCTCAGTAGTACCCTGCTGGCCCTTTTCCTCCTTTTCATGTCATCGTCACCATCCACAAAAAGCCCCTGCACGGCGAATAAGCCATGCAGGGGCGTTCTTGTTGTTCATTTTCCATGTCGCAATTCCCAACCCGGCTCACCGGTAGTGGGCGAAAGGGGTTGTTGCTCGATAATCGTTTGGCATCGAATTGCGCTTAGTTCTTCATTTCTGGATTGTGGCCGTACTTCATCTCGGCCCAGCCACCAAAGCCATTGTGGAGCCGCCGCAGAGTCGCAGCGCCTGGGAGGGGCATGACGGTGTTGACCGACGAGAAGGTATCAATCAGTCCGGGCGTCAAGTGGGTCTTGGCCACTTGTGCTGGCGAGACAGCGGAAACAATTTGCCAGTCCTTGTTGTTGATCAACTTTTCGGCGAAGAGTGGGTCAATCAGGTTCTCCCGGCCAACAGCAACAATGTCGGCTAACTTGCTGGCAACTTCAGCACTGTGCCGGTCAACAACGCTGCCGACGACGATTTCCTTGGCACCGTTCAAGTATGGCTTGAACAGGGTCGCAAACGGCTTCTTGGAGTCACAGTACTTCCGCGCGGCGGCCCCATCAATATCCATCAAGAGGTTGTCACCCGGTTTAGCATCATACTGCAGCATTGACAGGTGAACGTAGTCCAGGTGGTAGAGCTTAGTAATCCGGTCAACCAGCTGAACTGCTTCGTGCCAGGTGTAGCCAACATTGCGACCGTGAATTGCTTCCTGTGAAATCCGGTAACCAACGATGAAGTTGGCTGGCGCATACTTCTTGACCGTGTCGGTCACCGCCTTGACAACGGCCAGTGGCAGGTTAATCCGCTTCTGAAGACTGCCACCTCAGTGGTCAATCCGGTGGTTCGAGTATGCCGAGAAGAATTGCTGCAGCAAGTAGTGGTTGGCACCGTGGATCTCCACCCCGTCGAAACCAGCATCGATGGCCCGCTTAGTAGCGGCTGCGAAGTCATTGATCAACTGGTGGATGTGTTCATCGGTAAATTCGTGAACCCGGTATGGCAAGAACGGGTAGTCCATCTTGCTTGGTGCATAAACCGGCCGACCGGTCATGGCCCGGTAGTTGGCTTCCCGTCCGGTGTGACAGATTTGCATGATGGCCTTGTTGCCGGAATGCTTGCTGGCCTTGGCAACTTTCCGCAGTTGTGGCACAAACTTGTCATCATAAGCAGCCAGAAGGCAAAGAGGGTCACGGCCAGTGGCACAATCCCGACGAAGAGCTGGTCAAGGTAAGACTGGATCTTCATGACCTGCTTACTCCCCTGGACAGTCATCTGCAGGATGGTCTTGAATTTGACGTTGGACGCCGTCATCGAGCCCATCATCATCAGCCCTAGCAGACTAGAAACCTTGGTCAGGATCTTCATCCCACCGGACTCGTAAAGTCGTTCGATGAAGGTCGTCCCGACCGAGTAACCACCGTACAGCGAGTAGTATTGAATAATCATTGCTGGAATGTTGTACAGCAGCAAGAAGACGATCGCACCCAGCGGCGAACCGGCGCTGTCTTGTGAAATCCCGATCCCGGCGGCAACCACCCGGAGAATCCCCCAGAAGAAGGAGTCACCAATCCCGGACAGCGGTCCCATCAGGGGAGCCTTCACGGCAGTGATAGAACTGTCATCGAAGTCCTTATCCTGACTATTTTGCTTTTCCATTGATGCGACCAGGCCGACGATAAAGTTGTTCAAGTGCAGGGTCGCGTTAAACCAGGCCGTGTGGCGAACCATGGCTTTCTTCCGGCCTTCCGGGTCATCCTTGTAGAATAAGTCAATCACCGGCATGATACTCCACAAGAAACCACAGGCGTGGTACTGGGTAGCACCGGTCCGGGAGGCGTTCATCGCATATGACCGCCAGAAGACCCGCCGCATTGCTTTTCGTTCAGCTGGTTCTAGATTTTTTTAATTTCATGAGAAGAAGTCCTCCTCTTCTGCTTCCTTGCTTTCGTGAGCGTTAGAAGCTTGATTTGCATTCTTGACGCCTTCAGCAGCCATCTTGTTCAACCGCATGTCATTTTGAGCAACGGCCACACAGATGACAACACAAATGGCAGCAACGGCAACGGCTGGCAACTTCATGTAAGCAGTCAGGACGAAACCTAACAGGTAGTAAAGAGCCAACTTGTTGTCCCACAGCAGCTTCATCAACATGGCGAACCCAACGGCTGGCAGCAGGCCACCGGAGGCATTCAACCCGTTCATGACTGGTTGTGGAATGTTCTTCACAAAGGCGTTGACTGGGCCACTCCCGGCCAAAATCCCGGCAAAGGTAACCGAGGAAATAATCAGGTAGTAAAAGACCCAGGTCCCCCACTGAAGGACGTTCAGCTTAGCTTCGCTTCCTTCAGCAGTAATCTTATCCATCACTGGTGCAAAAATGTTGAAGAAGACGTTCTTCAAGAACATCACCATGAACGCGGCCAGCATCCCAATTGGGATCGCCAACGTTAAGGCAGCACCCTTGCTGACCCCGGCCGTGATGGCAAAGGTCGTTGAAATGGCGGTGGCGGTTACCGGTTCAGCGGAAATCACACCACCGATGTTAACGTTCCCCAGGAAGATGGCTTCCAGCGAAGCACCCATTAAAATCCCCTGGCGCATGTCGCCCATCAGCAAACCGGTTACCAAACCAACGACCAATGGACGCTCCAGCATACTTTGCCCGGTTAGGTAGTTCCCACCGAAGCAAATAAAAACTGCTAATGCAGCTAATAGCGCATGTGTAAGCATATCATTACCTCCACTTAATCAAGCTTCTTCAGTGCTTCGGCGAGGTCCAGGCGGGCATTAGTTGGCAGAACCTGGTTGTAGGTGTCAACCCGGTCAAGGGCAGCTAATTCTTTAGCAGCCTTCAGTTCATCAGGGTTCAACTGAACACTGTGGAAAACTTCAACCTTGCTCTTTGGATCAGACTTATCGAACTGACCGTCGTTGGCAACGTTCACCGCTTCAATGTCTTCCACGTTTTGAGCAATCTTATTAGCGTCAGAAACACAGTTGCAGATACCAAAAATCCGCTTGTTCTTACCACGAGGGTCGTTAAAAATCCGAATAGCATCATCCACGGAACGGATGAGCAGTTTCATTCCATCGGGAACGCCCATCTTCAGCGTTATCTGCATCACTTTATCCTTAGCGGCATGGTCATTAGCCACTACCAGCAGGGGAGTATTTAATTCCTTGGTCCAAACCACTGCGACCTGACCGTGAATTAACCGGTCGTCCACTCTTAGCTGTGCTAACATTCAAATTCCTCCCAAATATTAATCAAAGAAGTCATCGTCATTATCGTCATTAGCTTGTGTATTCCACTGAACCGGCTTAATGGTACTTTTATCAATCAGTTCCTTAATCTTGTCGTCACTGAGCTTCGTTCCTTCAGGCAGAAGTAAAATCGAAAGAATAATAGCTAAATTGGAATTGGCAATCAGGAAGATATTGCCCTTGCCCTTTGGTAATAAGCGAGTAACGACTTTCTGGTTGACCGAACCACCGTACAAGTCGGTGAAAATCACTGCTTGTTCGTCATCGACAACGCTATCAATGAAGGCATCAATCTTTGGCGTGTAGTCGGAATCATCCAGGTAGGCGTCGATGACCTTCACAGCATCGCCCTTACCTGTCAGAATATTGATGGAGCTTTGCAACCCACTGGCTAATTTGCCATGGGTTGCAATTAAAATCTTCATTTTTCTATCCCCCTCCTTTATGGTATGGTCCAATATTGCCATAATCGAGTGATTAATGAAAGCGATATCTTGCAATTATATCAGTATTTTCGGTTAAAAAATTTCAAATATAAAAAATACATCTAATCACTCCCGCGAAACGAGCAATTAGATGTGTTGATAGATGTAGCGCTTTCACCAAAAATTTTTTTAGTTTTTTAACGACTTTTCGTTATAAAAGATGACTTGCGCATCATTTGGCGTCAAAGCCAGTTTCATTATGGCACCATTGTCTGGTCCTTCGTAATTGTCCCGATCCCCATAACGGCAAGCAATGTATCGAATGATAGAGCCATGGGAGGCAACAACCACGTTACTGTTGTCGGGTAATTGCCGCAAGAAGTCTATCGCCCGATCACAGCGGACGTCCAGCTGCTTGCTATCTTCTGCCAGGTGAGCCGGGTCGGCCTCATGGAGCAGATCATGCAGTTTGGGCATCCCATACTTGTCAATCACTTCGGAGAGGCGGCGCATCCGGTCGCCAGCCAGATGGCTTGCCCAGATGGCCCCCTCTTCGTTACTGTGGCCTTCAAATGACCCGTAAAAAACCTCCCGGAAGAGCTTACTTTGCGTCGGTTCGGTAATTGTCGACGACGGGTGGTTCTTGATCAGAATACGGGCAGTGTCCACCGCCCGTTTGAAGTCGCTGGAGAACAGGTAGTCAATCTTCAACGGTGCTAATTCTTGACCGACCTTGGCAGCATCGGCCTCCCCCTTTTTAGTCAATGGGGTGTCCGACCAACCTTGCAGCCGGGCAAACATGTTGAAGTATGTCTCCCCGTGCCGGACCATGTAAACATTAATTGCCATAATGTCCCTCCTTTTCTTAATAAGAACATCATACCATGGAACCGGTTACGACGTGGAATATTCTATGAAGAGTGAGCCCGCTTTGCTTGCTGATACAAATTGCCGATACAAAATAGCTTGGCTGTTTGCGGCCTAGAACATGATGTCTTGTATTTACTAATATGCAATTGCTTGCGCCATTATATGCTGGAAATTGATAAATTCATCTCGCTAGTGTTAATTAAAACAGCTCGGTTTTTTATGGTCTGGAACGTGGTGTCCTGTATTTACTAGTATGCAATTGATTGCGCCATTGCATGCTGGAACGTAGCGGGCACACTTTGAGCCCGTGGACACGGTCTCAAAGCTGTACCTTAGCCTAAGCTCGGTTCCTCGCTAAGGCTAACTTCGCTACTGAGCATGCAGGCGCTGGTCGCAATTGCACATGAACTGCCCTGATATATCAGAATGGAATGATGCAACTAATCAGCGAAATACCGTGGGTGTCATCTGTTCCGTCCCAACATAGTAAAGGACTTCGGTTACCTAGACATTTCAATGACGCAATACCCCAGCATGGGGCTCAGCCATGAAATCCTTGTTAGCGCAGCAAAGCGAGCTTACAAGGTGGCCAAGTTTTGAGACAATTCGCAATTGGCTCAAAATTGTGCCCATGGCGTTCCAGACCCATCATAAGCACGAAGCTTATTCATTTGGCGTTCCAGTTCTGAATAACGGAGTGCGTCATGTGTTAAAGCTGATTGACTAGCTGCGCATCGCAGCGAGCACCACATTCTGAAATATACCAGCATAAATAAAGCGGCGTTACCAAAACTCACACGAGTTTTAGCAACGCCGCTTTTCGTTATTTTTAATGGCACAATCTTATTCGGGAAGAGAATATTAATGTCGCGACTGTGCCATGCAACCTAGTGATTTGACCGGTAATCAGCCAACATTTGGCTGAGTTTAGCCGCGTGTTCCTTGATTGTAGCTGCATCTCCCTTGGCAAGTAAGCCACCAAAGCAGGTAATATCCGCACCAGCATCAAGGAAGTCATAGAAATTGTCAAAGTTAATCCCACCGGAAGCCAGTACCGGAACGTACGGTGTCGGTGTGACGGCAGTCTTGATCAACTTCGGGCCATCAACGGCTGAGCCAGGGAAGAACTTAATGAATGAAGCTCCCGCCTTCAGGGCCGTGGTCATTTCGGTGATTGAGTGGCACCCCGGGCAGTAAGGAACCTGGTAGAGGTTAGCCAGTTCCGCCACTTCTGGATCGAACTGGGGTGACAACAATGCGTCTGCGCCGTGGAGAATTGCCAAGCGTGCTGTTGCCGGATCAAGAACCGTTCCGGCACAGATGACTACCTCAGGTAGCTCTTTTTTCACCAATTTAATGGATTCTAGAGCAGTAGGAACGGTAAAGCTAATTTCCATCATCTTTACCCCGCCTTCGTAACAGGCCCTGGCAATTTCCAAGGTCCGTTCAGGCGTCGCCCGGACGACAGACATCAAATTGTAGTCTGCCATTTTCTTTTCAGTGTTAACTTTTTGAATCATGGTAAGTTCCTTTCAATTCAACTAACTAGAATAAGTTCAATACACCCTTCAAGAAGATCCCAATGACGTTGTAGTCAACGTTCGGGAAAGTTGAACCGCTAATGCCCATGTGTTGGAACGTTGGCATCAAGACGAGTGGCAAAAATGCCAGAAGCAGGCCCATCACAAATGAACCGGCGATAGCACCCCGCCAGCCACCAGTTGAGTTCCCAAAGATGGCAGAAGCACCACCAGAGAAGAAACAAATGTGAGCAGCTGGGATAATAACGGTCGAGAAGTGTAATGCAAGCATGATGACAATGGCAATCAATCCCGCAGTGTATGAACTAATGAAACCAACCAAAATTGCAGTTGGCGCGTACGGGAAAATTGTTGGCACGTCCAGGGCTGGACGAGAACCAGGGATAAACTTGGTCGAAATTGAAACGAAGGCGTTTGTCAATTCTTCCAGGAACATCCCAACACCGTACATCAGGATGCTCATCCCGGCAGTAAACGAAATTGCTTGGAGCAGTGGGAAGACCAGTCAGTGTACACCGCCAGAAACTTTGGTGGTGTAAGCCTTGCCGGCAGCCAGCGTTGCGGCATAGAACAGGATCAGCATTAAGATGGCAACACCGATAATGAAGTCTTTGAATAATGACAGGAACTTTGGAAAATGAATGTTTTCGGTAGTTTCATCCGCATGCTTCTTGAACAGCAGTCCAACACAGCCGGCCAGTGCGTAACCGATCATGTTAAAGTGACCAATCGCTTGCTGGTCACCGCCAGTAATCTTGCGCATGAAAGGCTGGCATAGTTCCGGAAGGGCACCCGAGCAGAAGCCGAGGATCGCCCCACCAAGCAGGCAGGCCCAGAAATCGCTCATCCCGTAAGACTTTAAAATCAGTCCTAGGACACAAGCGAAGAACAAACTATGGCCCCCGGTGAAGAAGATGTTCTTAAACGGCGTGATCCGCGCGAAAATTAGGTTAAAGACGAACCCTAAAATCAAAACAACGGAAACAACCAAACCATAGTGTGTTTGGGCAGCAGCAGTGGCTGCTTCCGGCGCAGCAATGACCCCGTGAATGTGAAAGCCCGTCTGGAACAACTTGTTGAAATTCTGCAAGGAAGCGGTGATCATGGCACCCCCACCTTGGAAAATAGCGAATCCGACAATGGTCTTAATGGTCCCTTTGATCACATCGGAAGCGGTCTTCCCCTTTTGGGCAATTAAACCGATACAAGCAACCAGCCCTAAGAGGATGGCTGGGTTACTAAGTAATGCAACGACAAACTTCATGGTTCCATCTCCCCCATTAGCCTTCCATAATTGGCTTCAACTTTGCTTCGATTTCATTGGCATCCATCATGTTCTTAATCCCAATAATCTTCTTGTTGGGGTATTCCTTTTCCAAATCGGCCGCAACGTCGTTCAAGGCAATCACAACGTCGCCATTAAAACTACCAACCCCATCAAGGCTTGAATGAGAAACATCCAGGTCCCAACCATTCTTAGAAGCCACGTTCCGTACTTGAACCGTCATCATCGTGCTGGTCCCCATTCCATTACGACATGTTACTAATGCGCTAGCCATAACTAAAACTTCCTTCCTAGTTGTTATTCACAATTGCATCAACTTCGGCAGCATCCTGTGCCTCATCCAACTGCTTATACAGGTTTTGTTTTTGTAAGACCTGTACCAGCTCTGCCATCTGGTCTAAATGACCTTCCGGCTTCACGGAACTGAGGGTAAAGAGATATTTCACTGGATCATTGTCCTTGTTGCCAAACGCCACCGGTGTCTTCAAGATGGTTAACCCGATTGCATCCGCCAAAACACCATCTTTTGAACTGGCATGTGGCAGTGCAACATGGGGGGCAATCACAATGTATGGTCCCGTTTCTTTGGCAATCTCAATGATCCGCTGAGAATATTTATCCGTCACCTTGTTATGTTCGACAAATGGCTGAACCGCTTTCTTAATCGCGTCTTTCCAATCACTGGCCTCCACATTAACCTGGATCAGTTCCGGATCAATTAACGACATCCCCTAATCACCTCATTTCCATATCTTTCGCTTTGCAGTATAAATATTTACAAAAAGGTACACAAGCGCAATAATATCTAGTGATAGAGTGCAAAAATTGCTCACTTGTATTGGGAGGATCAAAAATGATTTGTTTTAGTAATAGCCGCCATGGCAATGATCTACTGACGATCCTTTGCGAATCAAAAGCCAAGTTTACCGATTCACAATCATTAGCAGACCAGCTGCATATCTCCCGGCGATCGCTGTTTTACACTATTAAAAAAGTCAACAGCGAACTGAACGCTGCTGACTTAGATCCCATTTCTTATATCCGACCAACGGGTTACATCATCAATACTGCAACTAAGCAGGCCTTATTGGCCATGACTCTAAATGACGAAGACGAGTCGAAGCTGGATGTCAGACTGCTCAAAACACCCCGCAATAACGAACGGCAGATCATTGACACCTTCTTAATGATCAGTGACTACTTTCCCGTTATTTCCTCCATGCAACAATTGTTTAACGTCAGCAAGAATACCATTCTCAGTGATATTCGCTATGTAAAAGCCAACCTGCCGGAAGGGTTAAAAATGATCAATACCTCGCGGGGAAAGGCAATCTACGGCCCGGAGATGTTAAAACGCCGGTGGATTATGTCAAACCTGCCAACTATTTCAAAACTGATCCAGCTGCCCACCTCGGCGCAACGTCGTTCCTATATTGACCAGCAATTGAAAAAGTTTGAGCAAATCACCGGAAGCACCTTAACTGGGAACGCGTTTAACACCTTAATGCAGTACCTCAACTGGTATATTCTCCGCCTATCTAATCATCACTACCGGCTACCCGTTGACCAGGTCAAGCAGTCAATCGCCTACTCCCTCTCAAACATGTGGGCGCAACGATTCCTCAAGGGCCTGAAAATTGATAACGTCGCCGAAGTCCAATACCTTAGTGAAATCGTTAATGCTAACCAATTTTCTTATATCAATCAGGATAATCCGATGATGAACAAGTTACGACCGATTGCTAAGCAAATTGTTAAGCTGTGGATGCTGTCTGCCAACACTTCCCTCACAGGAAATATCAATAAACTCATCGAAAACTTGACGAT
>DXGK01000067.1 GCA_019113965.1 Candidatus Limosilactobacillus merdipullorum | reverse complement strand
ACTCTTATCGTAACTTATCAGATTACATCAAGAAGAAAATAATGATTCAATACGATCACGTGGCAAAGACGTATACCGATGAACCAGTCATCAAAGACGTCTCGTTCACAGTTAATCAGGGAGAACTCTTTGTTCTCGTCGGCCCCAGTGGCAGCGGGAAGACGACCCTCCTGAAAATGTTTAACCGCTTGACCGTCCCGACTGACGGTAACGTTTACTACCGCGGTAAGAAAATTAAGGATTACGACTTACAGAAGTTACGTCTGGAGACCGGCTACGTCCTCCAAGACAGTAGTCTCTTTCCGAATTTAAACATCCAAGACAATATCGCCATTCAACTAGAGCAAAAAGGAGTTAGTAAAGATAAACGTCGGCAAAGAGCTCGCAAACTCCTGGCGGCCGTCGACCTCGATCCGGCAACTTACGCTACCCGGATGCCCGATGAGCTATCAGGCGGGGAACAGCAACGGGTCGGTATTATCCGGGCGCTGGCGGCCAAGCCACCGGTGATTCTGATGGACGAACCGTTCAGCGCCCTCGACCCGGTAGTTCGTAAACAGCTCCAGGACTTAGTTTTAAAGTTACAAAAACAGACCCAGACGACGATCATATTTGTCACCCACGACATGCACGAGGCCTTGCGGCTGGGAACCAAGGTTGCAGTCTTGAAAGACGGTGTCCTCCAACAAGTTGGCACCCCCACAAGAGATCATCAACCGTCCAGCAACGGCCTTCGTTCGCCAATTTTTCCACAGCCACGGTTTTCATTTTAGCCTGAGTGATCTCTTGGCAGTTGGTCTCGGCAAAGTCGTTACCGACAATACGACGGCGTTGAAAGCTACCAACTGCCAGAAGGTTGAGGACCTCTTGACCTTCTGCCGTGACAACAACGACCAGCAATTTATTGTCAATTGCCGTGGCCAGTCCTACCTGGTTGACCGCCACCACGTTTGGGATTACCTGATCCGAAGGGAGGAAGAACGTGCTTAATTCAATTCTTAATACCCTTCATAGTCAATCCGGGGCGATTCTCAAAGCCACTCAGCAGCATATCGAAATTTCGCTGGTCTCCTTGCTCATTGCGATGGTGATTGCCATCCCCTTGGCAATCGCGCTCAAAGACCACCAAAAGATCGCCGAAGGCTGCTTACAGGTGACCGGAATCATCCAGACGATTCCAAGTCTGGCAATCCTCGGTCTCTTAATTCCCCTGGTGGGGATTGGGACGGTTCCGGCAATCATCGCCCTGGTCCTCTACGCCATTATGCCAATCTTTCAAAATACCTACGCCGGATTGACGGAGATTCCCGCCAACCTGGAAGAAGCCGCCACAGCTTTTGGTTTAACCAAGTAGAAGAAGCTCCAGCGGTTGGAACTCCCGCTCGCTTTACCGATGATCCTTTCCGGAATCCGAATTTCCTTAGTGATGATTATCGGGACGGCAACGCTGGCGGCCCTGATCGGTGGTGGTGGTCTGGGGACCTTTATCCTGACCGAGATCCAGTCCAACAACAACACCTACGTCGTCATTGGTGCCGTTTTATCAGCAGTCCTGGCCTTCTTCTTCAGCTGGTTGCTGAACTTTATTAGCCAGAACGGTCGCCGTTTCAAGATTAGTTTGGGGATCATCGCCGTCCTGTTACTGGGCTTTGGTGGCACAAAGCTTCACCAAGCAGTACGGCCCGCACCCACGAAGGTCGTTATTGCCGGCAAGATGGGCAGTGAACCCGATATCCTCATTCACATGTACAAGGATTTGATCGAAGCAGAAGACCCGAAGGCCGAGATCACCCTCAAGCCGAACTTCGGTGGGACCACCTTCCTCTTCAAGGCCCTGCGGAGTGGCCAGATCGATATTTATCCTGAGTTTACCGAAACCGTTAACCAACAGATCATTAAGTCGAAGACCAAGACCGGTAGTGACCCGCAAAAGATCTACCAGCTGGCCAAGGACCAACTCGCCAAGCGTTACCAAATGCGCTACCTCAAGCCAATGGAGTACCAAAATGGTTACGCCCTGGCCGTGAGTCACCAGTTTGCTAAAGAACACCAGCTGACCAAGATGAGTCAGCTGGCGAACTACAACGACGAGATTACCGCCGGTTTTGATCCCGACTTCTACCAGCTTCACGACGGTGATCCAGGCTTGAAAGTGCCGTATCATTTCGACTCTAAGAACGTCAAAACGATGGAACCGTCGATTCGTTACAAGGCGATTGCCAACAACCGGGTTAACGTCGTCGACGGCTACACCACCGACCCGCAGATTCCGCAGTACCATTTGGTGATGTTAAAAGACGATAAGTACTTCTTCCCACCGTACCAGGGAGCGCCGTTGATGAACGAATCCTTTGCCAAGAAGAATCCGCAGATTGTGAAGGCATTAAACAAGTTGTCCGGGAAGGTGACAACGGGAGAAATGCAGGAAATGAACTACGAAGTCACCGTCAAAAAGAAGAGTGCCGGCAAGGTCGCTCACCACTACCTAGTCACCCACCACCTCTTGGATAAGTAACTAAAAAACTACGGGGCCGCCTGACCTCGTAGTTTTCTTTGTTTACAGTGATTGAACACTTTGCCGTTCAACAATTTCGACTGGAATAAAGGCCGAATCGTCATCAGCCAGCAAGTTGGCGACGCTTTGGTAACCCATCAGGTGGAAATTTTGGGAAACACTGGTTAACTGGGGTGCCGTAATGTCACAAATAAAGGTCCCGTCAATGCTGATGATGGAAAGCTCTTCAGGGAGGCTCAGCCCCGCTTGGTGGGCGGCCTTAATAATTCCTGCCGCCGTCATGTCACTGGCGGCCACAACCGCCGTCAGCTGCTGCTGGTGGACTTGGCGAAAAAGTTGCTGACCATTTTCAAAACTATAGTCACCATACTGAACCCAGCCCGGTTCAACCACCACGCCGGCACCATCCATCACCTGGCGGTAGCCGAGCAACCGCTGTTGCGCAGTGGTGGAAGTTTGGTCAATTCCCACTAGTCCGATCCGCCGGTGACCCCGCTTAACTAAGTACTGGGTCGCTCGTCTTGCGATATCAAAATTATTGGAACTGGTATACTTGGCCGAATTATCATTCCCGTCGTAAATTGAAACAAAGCGGTACGGGAGACCCGACTGGTCAAGAACTTTCAATTGCTGGGCATTGGCCTTGGCTGCGACCAGCAGGATTCCCGCAATGGGGCGGGCGAGTGCCGCGTTAATAGCTGCCGTTAATTTTGCCGAATCATTGTTCCCCGCATAAAAAATAATTGAATCACGTTTTAGTTTTTCAATGGCTTCCTGAATTCCATCAAGGACGACCTGCCAAAAATTGGTCTTTGTATCATTGATGATAATTGCGATCGTTGACGTCTCGTTGGCCGCCAATTGGGCTGCTGAAATGTTCCGTCGATAACCGAGCTGGTCAGCTGCTTGGCGAACAACCTTCGCTGTTGATTCTCGATATGTTCCCTTCTTACTTGCAAGAACTCGGGAAACGGTCGCCGTTGAAACATTAGCAGCCTTTGCCACGTCCTTTATTGTTGCTTTCATTCCACCACTCTTTTCTTTTTTGAATCACCTATTCCCATTATACCGTTTTTTTATCAAGCGGCAATCGCTTACACAATTGGTACCATGCTATTGTAAACGTTTACGTAAAGTGGTACAGTTAGACGTGTAACAAGATGACAGTCAACTTCGCGTTAACTGAAAGGAAGTTTCTGAACATGAGTAATCAATTAACCGGCTACCAAGATAAG
>DXGK01000066.1 GCA_019113965.1 Candidatus Limosilactobacillus merdipullorum | reverse complement strand
TGGAGTAGGCTTCTGCTTGCTAGTAAAATGTCATAGTAAAAGGAAGAATTTAGTAAATTTTTTGGCAGCAGAAGTTGAAATGAGCCCGCTTGTGAATGCTTTTTGACCAGGACTTGCTTTTTATTAGCTGGCCCGGTATAATTGGAACGTTAATTAATTTACGTACACAATAAGGAGGCATATTAGCTATGCGTAAAGCACACCCATACGGCGTTCAAGGCCGTCGCCCAATTGCTCCTAAGTACAAGCGAGCATTAAAAGAAAAGAAGATTGAAGCTATTCGCAAGTGGGCTAAGGAAAAGCCAGCTGACGAAAAGTAATTCATAAAATAAAGGAGACCGGGAGTGACTCGGCCTCCTTATTTTTTTGCCGTAGTGGGAAACGGGGATAGTAAGTGGAGGTGGAAATTATGGAAAAATTAATGAGGCGGCTGACTTTGTGGTCCGGGCTGGGCTTTCTTGTGACGGGGGCCTGCTACGGACTTTACCCCCAGCGTTTTCTCCTAACAATCGTGATTACGTTATTGGTTATCTTTTACCAGCTTGGAATGCGCCTGATAGTTGGCAACTGGCTTGAACCGCGCCTGCAGCTCAGACCATCTGCGGCTTGGTTTAAGGTCGGGGCCGGGGAACGACGCCTTTACCGATTGCTCAGGGTGAAAAGATGGAAGAAGTGGTTGCCAACGTATTCACCGGCAAAGTATGACGTTCGCCAGCATTCCCTCGCAGACATCATTAAAACGATGACCTATGCGGAGGTGGACCATGAGTTAATGCTGCTCCTCAGCTATCTTCCCGTCTTGCTAGTTATTCCCTTTGGCGATCCGGTGGTCTTCATCATCAGCTCGGTCGCTGCCAGCCTGGTCGAAGTGCCATTTATTGTCCTTCAACGCTATAACCGGGCCCGTTTAGCTAACGTCCTTCACCGGCAGTCAAAGCGTCGTCCACAAAATAAAATGTAGTTAATATGGCAGTCAAAGTAAATAAGGATGGCAAAATTTTCCCGGATTAGGGCGGGCACTATATCTGCTAACAATGGCTTCCTGATTTGGGCTGGTTGAACTTCAAATCAGCCAAGGGTAAGAATTGAAGAGCGAGGGAGCGGGCGAGAATGGTCACTACATATTTCGCCTGCTTTTTGATTATCAAATAAACAAAAAAGGCTTGGAAGTCGGAACTTCCAAGCCTTAAATTATGCGCCCCCCGAGAGTCGAACTCGGATCTCGAGAACCGGAATCTCACGTGCGATCCATTACACTAAGGGCGCGTCATCAATCGACAAGTAATATAGTATCTTATCCCTAAATAGATTGCAAGCATTATTTGAAATTTTTAATTAAAATAACGCTTACACCATAAAATTCAAAATTTATGAGTTGATTGAATAGACAATTCCCCAGAAGATGAGTATTATAAATGTCGTAAGGTTTTGTATCTTGTTTAACAAGCCGGCTGAGCTGACTTATTGAATGGGGTATTTACTCAATTTTGTTTTTCCTAAAGGAGGAAATTGCAGTATGACTGTAAAGATTGGTATTAATGGTTTCGGTCGGATTGGTCGTTTGGCTTTCCGTCGGATTCACGAACTGAACACTGATGACATCGAAGTTGTAGCTATCAACGACTTGACTACTCCTTCAATGCTGGCTTACTTACTGAAGTACGACTCAACGCACGGTAAGTTCCCTGGTGAAGTTTCATCAACTGATAAGGGGATCGTTGTTGACGGCAAGGAATACCCAGTATACGCTGAACGTGATGCCCGGAACATTCCTTGGGTAAAGAACGATGGTGTTGACTTTGTCCTTGAATGTACTGGTTTCTACACTTCAGCAGAAAAGTCCCAAGCTCACTTGGATGCTGGTGCAAAGCGTGTTCTGATTTCTGCACCTGCTGGCAACATCCCGACTGTTGTACCAGGTGTTAACTTGGATACCCTGAAGGCTGACGACAAGATCGTTTCCGCTGGTTCTTGCACGACTAGTTGCCTTGCTCCAATGGCATACTTCCTTAACAAGAACTTCGGTATCAAGGTTGGTACTATGACTACCATCCACGCATTTACTTCCACCCAAGCTATCCTGGATGGCCCTCGTGGCAAGAAGATGCGTAACAACCGTACTGCAAGCATCAACACTATTCCTCACTCATCTGGTGCTGCCAAGGCTATCGGCCTGGTTATCCCAGAATTGAACGGTAAGCTTTCTGGTCACGCACAACGGGTTGGTGTTGTTGACGGTTCCTTGACTGAACTTGTTTCCATTCTGGACAAGAAGGTTACTGTTGACCAAATCAACGATGCCATGAAGAAGGCTACTGAAGGTAACGAAGCCTTTGGTTACACTGAAGACCCAATCGTTTCAACTGATATCATTGGTTCTACCTTTGGTTCTGTCTTTGACCCTTCACAAACTGAAATCATGGAAGGCGACGACGGTTCACAATTAGTTAAGACTGTTGCTTGGTACGACAACGAATACGGTTTCACCAGCAACATGATCCGGACTCTGCTTCACTTTGCAAATCTGTAATTCATCCCTGAACCAAGGAAATGAATTAATGGCGGGAGGAGGAAACTCCGCCCGCTTTTTTAACAAGAAGGAGGTAAATACTCACATGGCTAAATTAACTGTTGAAGACCTTCCTTTAGAAGGCCAAAAGGTATTGATGCGGGTTGACTTCAACGTTCCGATTAAGGACGGCGTTGTTGGCGACGACAACCGGATCGTGGCAGCACTGCCAACGATTAAGTATGTGATTGATCATGGTGGCCGGGCAATCCTGTTCTCCCACCTGGGTCGGGTAAAGAAGGAAGAAGACAAGCCGGGCCTGTCCATGCGTCCAGTCGCTGAACGGCTTTCTAACTTGCTGAACAAGCCGGTTACCTTTGTTCCCGTAACTGAAGGCAAGCAATTGGAAGACGCCATTGACAACATGAAGAACGGTGATGTTTTGCTCGTTCAAAACACCCGTTACGAAGATGTTAAGGATGGCGAATACGTCAAGCGCGAATCCGGCAACGATCCTGAATTGGGCAAGTACTGGGCTTCACTGGGAGACGTCTTCGTTAACGACGCCTTCGGTACTGCCCACCGGAAGCACGCTTCCAACGTTGGAATCGCTACTAACAAGCCAGGCAAGGCTGCTGCCGGTTACCTGATGGAAAAGGAAATCAAGTTCTTGGGTGACGCCGTGGACAACCCAGAACGGCCATTTGTTGCCATCTTAGGTGGTGCTAAGGTTTCCGACAAGATCGGCGTGATCGACAACCTGCTCGACAAGGCCGACAAGATCATCATCGGTGGTGGGATGGCTTACACCTTCTACGCTGCCAAAGGGATCAAGGTTGGTAACTCCCTAGTTGAAAAGGACAAGATCGACGTCGCTAAGCAAATCCTGGACAAGGCCGGTGACAAGCTGGTTCTGCCAATTGACAACGTTGTCGCTGACAAGTTCAATAACGATGCTGACACTAAGGTCGTTGAAGGCGACATTGACGACGGCTGGATGGCCCTCGACATTGGTCCAAAGTCCGTGGAAGAATTCGAAAACGTTCTGAAGGATGCTAAGACCGTTGTTTGGAACGGCCCAATGGGTGTCTTTGAAATGCCAAACTTCGCCAAGGGAACGCTGGAAATCGGTAAGTTCCTTGGGACTTTGACTGACGCTACGACCATTGTCGGTGGTGGGGACTCTACTGCTGCTGTTAAGGAATTGGGCGTCGCTGACAAGCTGACCCACATTTCCACTGGTGGTGGTGCTTCACTGACCTACCTTGAAGGGAAGACTCTGCCAGGAATTGCTGCAATTTCTGAAAAGTAATAATAATTTAGTTACGAAGAGGACGGTAACCGTAGATGCGGTTTCCGCCCTTTTTAGGAGGAATCAAGATGCGTATTCCGATTATTGCTGGCAACTGGAAGATGCACAAGACGGTAGCGGAAGCGGTGGCTTTTGTTAACCAGGTCAAGGATCAGCTACCACCGGCTGACCAGCTGCAAACAGCACTGGCGGCGCCCACCCTTTCCCTGGTTCCAATGGTTCAGGCAGCCGCCGGGTCCCCGTTGAAAGTAATGGCGGAAAACTGCTATTACCAAGACGAGGGGGCTTATACTGGCGAGACGAGTCCCTATGCTCTCTACCAGGCGGGAATTCACCACGTGATTTTAGGCCACTCGGAGCGGCGGAACTACTTCCACGAAGACGACGAATTGATTAATAAAAAGGTAAAGGCGGCCCTCCGCAATGGCCTGTGTCCAATCGTCTGCTGTGATGATACGATGGCTCGGCGAATTGCGGCTGATGATAAAATTCACTGGGCGGTCAACCGGATTTTAGCTGACCTGAAGGGGCTGAGCGAGGCGGATATCTGTAATGTCACCGTAGCTTACGAGCCTTCCTGGGCGATTGGCAGTGGTCAAAGCGCGGATTCCGATCAAGCCGAGGAGGGGTGCTACCTAATTCGTCAGACTATCAATGATATGTACGGGGAGGACGTTGCTAATAATGTTCGGATCCTCTATGGCGGCAGTGTGACGCCGGCCAACGCCAGGGCAATGATGGCAAAAAGCGATATTGATGGCGTTCTGGTAGGCACTGACAGCCTCGATCCCCGGACTTTTTTAGAAATAGTTAACCATTAAATGCTTGTTTTTAGTTGTGCAAAATAATACAATATTACTTGTAGTAGCGCGATTGCTATCGAATTTAAGACAGAGGAGAGATTCATCAAAATGTCACTTATTACAGATATTTATGCACGTGAAGTTCTTGATTCACGTGGTAACCCAACTGTTGAAGCGGAAGTTTACACTGAAGCTGGCGGTGTTGGCCGTGGAATCGTTCCATCAGGTGCTTCAACTGGTGAACACGAAGCCGTTGAATTGCGTGACGGCGACAAGAAAAAGAAGAATTTCCGCTTCGGTCAAATCTCTGCCGCTTTCCTGATGTCCCTGGCGCACGGTACCAACGATGCGCAGAAGACCATGGGCGTTATCTTCCTGGCCCTGGTTGCTGCCAACG
>DXGK01000065.1 GCA_019113965.1 Candidatus Limosilactobacillus merdipullorum | reverse complement strand
GCACAAATTGGTGTTGTTGGTTTGGCTGTCATGGGTAAGAACCTGGCTTTGAACATTGAAAGCCGCGGGTTCACGGTTGGTGTTTACAACCGGCACCGTAACCGGACTGACGAAATGATGAAGGACCACAGCGACAAAAAGCTGATCCCCAGCTACACGATTGAAGACTTCGTTAACAGTTTGGAAACTCCTCGTCGGATTCTGCTGATGGTGAAGGCTGGTGCCCCAACCGACGCTGTTATCGACGAACTGCTGCCACTGCTGGACAAGGGTGACGTGCTGATCGACGGTGGGAACACCAACTTCCACGACACTATGGCGCGGAACGCTAAGCTGGACAAGTCCGGCATCAACTTCATCGTCATGGGTGTCTCTGGTGGTGAACTGGGTGCCCTCCATGGTCCATCCCTGATGCCTGGTGGCCAGAAGGAAGCCTATGACCTGGTTGCCCCAATCCTGACCCAAATCGCTGCCAAGGCCGAAGATGGCAAGCCGTGTGTTGCTTACATCGGGCCTAACGGTGCCGGCCACTATGTCAAGATGGTCCACAACGGTATCGAATACGGTGACGAAGAGCTGATCGACGAAAGCTACAACATTATGCGTAACGTCCTCGGCCTCAGCGTTGACGAAATGGCTGACATCTTCAAGGAATGGGATAAGGGTGAACTTGACAGTTACCTGGTTAACATCACCGCTGATATCTTGACTCGCAAGGATGACCTTGGCGACGACAAGAGCAAGCCAATCGTTGATATGATCCTTGACCGTGGTGCCAACAAGGGTACTGGTAAGTGGTCTTCAGAAACCGCCCTCGATGGTGGTGCTCCACAATCAGTGATCACCGAAGCCGTTTACGCTCGTTACATCTCCATGATGAAGAAGGAACGGGTTGCCGCAAGCAAGGTTCTGCCTGCTGACGTTGAAAAGGTTGTTATTGACAACGAGGATGAATGGATTGAAAAGATCCGTCAGGCCCTCTACTTCGGTAAGGTTATGTCATACGCTCAAGGGTTCGAACAAATGCGGATCGACTCCGAACGTTACGACTGGAACCTGCAATACGGTGAATTGGCACAGATCTGGCGTGAAGGCTGCATCATTCGTGCACAATTCCTGCAGAAGATCACCGATGCCTTTGAAAAGAACCCAGAAATCAAGAACCTGCTTCTGGACGAATACTTCAAGGACATTGCCAAGAAGTACCAAAAGGCTATCCGCGACGTTGTTGCCCTGGCAGTTAAGGCTGGTATCCCAGCTCCTGCACTGTCAGCTGCCATCAACTACTACGACTCCTACCGTGCTGAAGTGCTGCCGGCAAACCTGCTGCAAGCACAACGTGACTACTTCGGTGCTCACACTTATGAACGTGTTGACCGCCCAGGTAACTTCCACTACAGCTGGTACGAAGAACAATAATCAAGCTAATATCGCCAAAGAGCGACTGGACTTTGCCCAGCCGCTCTTTTCTTTTTGCTCAGTTGGTCGGGTTGTTTTGTTAGTGGTATACATGTTCACAAAATCATACGTATTTTTATTTTAACTTTTCTTAAGCTAGACCAATTTAGTTTTACTCTCACTTAATTTAATTGGGCATTTTGCTCACTAACCGTTGTAAAGGCTACCGTTAAGGGAATTTGAATTAACAATCAAGATCGTTCATAAATTGGTATAGTTTTGATAGTGGTGTCGACCTTTCCTAAAAAATCTATTGACTTTAGGCTAATAGTCGGTCATGATGGTGATCGTTAACATGATTAATGAATTGGTCTGGATGAACAGGCCTTGTGAAAATTTGGAGGATATCATTATGCAACCACTGAACATTAAAGTTTATTCTGACGGTGCCGTTCTGGCTGACATGCAGCGGATGGCCAAAATGGACTACCTGAAAGGCTTCACTACCAACCCATCACTGATGAAGCGGGCTGGTATTACCAACTACATGGAATTTGCGACTAACGTTGTTAAGGAATTCCCTAACTACAGCATTTCCTTTGAAGTCTTCAGCATGGACCCAGAAGTGATGGCCCAGGAAGCGCGCGTCCTGTCATCTCTCGGTGACCAGGTTTACGTTAAGATCCCGGTGATCAACGACCAGGGTGAAGTGAACAGCCAACTGATCCACCAGCTGTCATCTGAAGGCATCAAGGTTAACGTCACGGCGATCACTACTACTGAAGAAGTGCAGGCAGCCGCTGATGCCCTCGACCCATCGACACCATCAATCATCTCGCTCTTTGTCGGGCGGGTTGCCGATGCCGGAAACGAATGGCAAGACTTTGTTAAAGACAGCGCCAAGATTACTCACCAGCTGCCAAACGCTGAACTGCTGTGGGCTTCCACCCGTGAAGTTGGCAACATCTTTGATGCCCAAAAGATGGGCTGTGACATCATCACCGTTCCACCAGCAATCCTGGAAAAGTTCAATGTTAAGCGTGGCCTGAAGCCGATGGACATCTCCATCAACACGGTTAAGACCTTCAACAAGGACATTGCCGCCCTTGGTTTCAGCATCCTTGACGACAGCATGGTTCACGCTTAAGGAGGCAGCTCATGACTAAGAATGACTCGGCACAATTAGCCAGTCAATCGGTTTCACAACGGTCGGTAAATGCTCTACGGATGCTGGGCGTTGATATGATTGAAAAGGCCAACAGTGGCCACCCAGGGATTGTCCTGGGGTCAGCACCAATTGTTTACAGCCTGTGGGAACACTTCCTGACCTTTAACCCGCGCGAACCCCAATGGTTTAACCGCGACCGCTTTGTCCTCTCCGTCGGACACGGGTCAGCATTGCTCTACGCCCTCTTATACATGAACGGTTTTGACCTGACGATCGATGACCTGAAAAACTTCCGTCAGTTAGGTTCCAAGACCCCGGGACACCCGGAATATGGTCATACGCCTGGCGTTGATGCGACTACCGGTCCCCTCTCCCAGGGCCTCGGCATGGCAGTCGGAATGGCGATGGCGGAAAAGCACTTAGCTGGTCAGTACAACCGTCCGCACTTCCCGATCATCGACCACTTCACCTACGCCCTGGTTGGCGATGGTGACCTGGAGGAAGGCCTTAGTCAGGAAGCGATTAACCTGGCTGGCCACCTCGAGCTCAGTAAGTTGATTGTGCTCTACGATTCTAATGACGTCTCACTTGACGGACCATTAAGCGACAGCTCCAATGAAAATGCTGCCCAGCGTTTCCGCGCCGCCGGCTGGGACTACCAGCTGGTCAATGACGGTAATGATCTCGAGTCATTAGATACCGCGATTGCCCATGCTCAACGGTCGCACAATCCATCGATCATCGAGGTGAAGACGGTGATCGGGGCTGGGTCACCACTAGCTGGTACCAACAAGGTTCACGGTGCTCCCCTTGGTCCTGATAACATGGCCAAGCTTAGGAAAAACCTCAACTGGCAACTGCAGCCTTTCCAGGTTGACGAAGACGTCTACAACCACTACGACAACTTCATCAACCAGAAGATCGAAGCCTACCATGATTGGCAGAAGTTGTTTAACCATTACCAGGATCAGTTCCCTGAGGAAGCAGCCCAGCTGCAAGATGCCAAATTGCACCTGGATGAGCAGGCAGTGCAATTTAAGACCGGCGAGATGATTGCGACCCGAAATGCCAGTTCCACCGTTATGCAGGCCCTGGCTCAGGAAAACCAGAACTTCTGGGGCGGTGCCGCTGACCTGACCGCGTCAAATAAAACTTACCTCACCGACTGCGGTGACTTTACTGCCGACGACCCGTCTGGTCGGAACATCCATTACGGTATCCGGGAATTTGGCATGGCCGCTGCCGCGAACGGGATTACCCTCCACGGCGGTTCGCGAACTTTCGTTTCCACTTTCCTGGTCTTCAGTGACTACATGAAGGCAGCGATCCGCCTAGCCGCATTGATGAAAATTCCAACGGCCTTCGTCTTCTCGCACGACTCAATTGCCGTCGGTGAAGATGGTCCGACCCACGAGCCAGTGGAACAACTAGTTGGTTTACGGTCCATCCCCGGAGTAAACGTTTTCCGGCCAGCCGATGCCAACGAAACCCTGGCTGCCTGGCAAACCATTGGTGACATTGATGACCATCCGGCTGTCTTGGTGACTACCCGGCAAAAGCTACCAACGCTCGCTGACGCGGCCAATGGCAAGGATAAGGTGGCTCGCGGTGGCTACGTGATTTCACCAGCTAAGGGCGAGCCTGAGGGCATCTTGATTGCGTCCGGTTCTGAGGTGCCGCTAGCGATCAAATCCCAACAGCAACTAGCTGAGAGCCACCATGACGTGGCAGTGGTCTCCATGCCATGCATGGAACTCTTCAACCAACAGTCGCAAGAGTACCGTGACCACGTCTTGCCACCGGCATTAACGAAACGGGTTGCTATTGAAATGGGCACCGGCTTCGTTTGGAACCAATACGTTGGCTCCCGCGGTAAGATCATTAGTGTTGACCAATTTGGTCAGAGTGGCGATGGCAGCACAATTGTTTCCAACTACGGATTCAACGTTGACAACGTTACTCAAACATACCTCTCTCTTCAGTAAGTAACATCACTCAAATCTAGACATCACTCTAATACAATAAACATACGCAGACACAAAAGCGCCCTGGTGAAATCACCAGGACGCTTTCCTTTATTTCATGTTTACTTTGCGGCTGCTTCTTCGGCAGTTGGTAATTCGTTGTTAACATCGGTTCGAACAACCATCACGTCAACCCTGGAATTCCGGTTAACGAAGGCAGTGACGGAACCAACCACGGCCCGCTGCATCCGGGACAAACCACTTGCCCCAATCATGATCAGGTCGTTCTTGTGGTCCCGTGGGAAATCAAACGAGATCACCGTCTTGGGATTGCCCAGCCGAACGTGGATATCGATGTTGTTAAAGTGTTCATTTTCCTGTGCGTCAGTCAACAGGTCATCAAGGTAATCCTCTGACCGGTCAACCAGTTGGTAAGCGATGCTGCCATCTGACATTCCCGCAAAGTTGTAAGACATTGCGCGGGTATCAATGACATTCAGAATGTCAACGTGGGCCCCGTTCCGCTTAGCAGTAGCAATAGCCTTCTTCAAGGCCAACTCTGCCTGCTTTGATCCGTCAACGGGGACCAGAATGTTCTTGTATTCTTGGCTCATCATCGTAACCTCCATTCAATCTGTACTTTAATGTACTTCGTTTGTGAATTGAATAATTTGTATTCAACTAGTATTGTACTCCGATTAGGAATTGAAGAAAACATTTTCATTGTTTTTCATAATATCTTAACGTCAAAACGCCGCAATGTTGACTTTTGGGACGCCGCAACATACAATTTGAGAAAGTAAACTTAAGAATATTAAGTAAAAAGGAGTTGTGGGGATTAATGGACAAAATCGACCGTCAGATTATTAACATGTTGCAGCAAAACGCCCGGGCATCCCTCAAAGAAATGTCACAGGCCTGCTATATTTCTTCACCAGCCATCGCCGCCCGGATTAACAAACTGGAGAAAAACGGCGTCATCACCGGTTACCATACCGACGTTAACATGGAAAAATTGGACTACCACGTCAAAGCTTTCATCCAGCTGCAATTAGAGCCTAACCAGAAAAAGGACTTCTACCCCTACGTCCAAAGCATCCCCAACGTCATCGAATGCAATTGTGTCACCGGCGACTACTCGGAAGTGATGGAAGTAGTTTTCCCGTCGACCGCCGATCTCGATGACTTCATCAATACCATCCAGAGTCGCTTTGGCAAAACCAGCACCCAGATCGTCTTCAGCACCAGCGTCAACCACCGCGGAGTTTCGCTGCAGACACCCGAAGAATAAGTCCACAACCACGGGAGGAATTATTTATGAAACCACGTTTGATCGCTTTGAAGAATGTTTATAACAGTCGCGACCTCGCCGGCTACCCCACCACTGACGGTCACCATATCAAAGCCGGCCGCCTTTTTCGGACGGCACTGTTACATAACCTTGACGACCAGGAGCTGAATACCCTTCACCAGCTCAACGTCACCCGGGTGATTGATTTTCGTGACGACGCGGAAATCAGCCACCTGCCCGACCACTTGACCGCTACCATCCACTACCTGCACTTGCCGGTCTTTAAAGAAGACGAAACTGGTGCTAGTCTGTCAACTTCCAAGCCGTTAGAGCGCTTTGCTATCGACTATAATGTGGGTCGCTTGTGGATGCTCAAAGCGTACCACGACATGGTCACCATCGATTCCGCAAAATCCGCTTACCGTGAGTTCTTCTGCCAACTGTTGTCGGCCAACGAGAATGAGGCAACCATCTTCCACTGCACGGCCGGGAAAGACCGGACCGGGATGGCCGCCTACTTCTTGATGCGGGCGCTGGGTGTCGCTCCCGAAGTGGCCGCCCAGGACTACCTCTGGACCAACGTTTACTCCGCTGACCGCGTCCGGATGCGAATTGATTCGGTCAAGGCTCACGGTGGAAACGAGGTCGTGATTTACAACGTCCGTCAGATGTCAGCTGCCCTGCCGGAATATCTTCAGCAGGCAACCAAGTTGATCAATGCTCACTATGGCGACATGGCCCACTTCATCAGCGAATTCCTGGGTCTCTCCGCCGACGATATCGCGGACCTGCGCCGGCTCTACCTCGTTGACTAACCGCCTCGTGTTATAATAGGTAGTAGGATACGCAACCGAATTGGAGATGTTAATGATGGAAACACGTATTTTCTTTAACCCCGGCGACTCAATCGCTAACATCCACGACTATAACGAAGCCGTCCGCAAGGGGCAGATCTTCAAGCGTGAACGTCATGCCGACGACCTGGTCATCGCCAAGGGCCATGACGATGAGGAATACGCCATCTTTTACGCCAAGGATCAACTCCCGGCCGATCACCAGGCTTCCAAGCCTTACGACGTTAAGAACCGTCTCTAATTGGATCGTTAACAGTTAAATGAATAAGGCACGCTCTCCGTGGGGCGTGCCTTTTATGATTGATTGAAGTCAAAAGCTACTGTATAAAGAGTTAGCGATAATGTTAATCATTGGTCTCAAGATAATTGCATTAACTTTGCTTTCTTTTATATAATGAAGTCCCTTTCCGGATTTTAGGGGATTAGATTCCATGTCTCCAACATGGAAATCCGAAACACGAGATGTCTGCTTAACGTGAGCAGGCATCTTTTTTATTAGGGGTATTTTGCTAACAGTAAAAACGGCCTTTATCTTCCATATCGTAGAATATAAGGGCTTGTTATATCAATCTTCTTGACAGGAGCTATTTATCACCAAAAGAACCTCCTGCGATTGATACTCGCGGAGGCTTTCCTGGTTGAAGTACATCGCACTTCGGCTTCCTATTACAACCCTCTTATATCCTGACTTAGAATTTTTAAATGAGGCAGACTATTTAT
>DXGK01000064.1 GCA_019113965.1 Candidatus Limosilactobacillus merdipullorum | reverse complement strand
ATAAGTTACAATTAACGGTGTATATTAAGGGCGATGATAAAAAGTGATGGGAGGCAAGCTAGTTGAAAATTTCGACACGTTATAGTGATGCGATCCATATCCTGGCCTATTTAAATATTTACCAGGAGACGAAATTGTCCAGCGGAAACATTGCGGCCAGCGTGATGACGTCACCGGTGGTGGTTCGCCGGATTATGGCGGCACTCCAGAAAGCCGGTATCATTACCACCGTCCAGGGGTCACCGAAGCCGCGCTTAGCCAGGAAACCGGCTGAAATCAACTTATTAGATGTTTACTACGCGGTTGAGGGTGACAAGCAACTGTTCACCGTTGACAAAAAAACGAATCCGCAGTGTATTGTCGGTGGCAATATTCAAAAGGTTCTTGGTAGCTATTATCAAGAAGTCCAAAATGCTGCCTTAGGGCGGTTAACGCGGATCACGCTCGATGACTTGATTAGCGATATTTTGGTCGCCCAGGAAAAGAAGGAGAAACAGCAATGAGATATTTTGTGACTGGCGCGAGTGGCCACTTGGGAAGACGGGTGGTTCGCCAATTGGTAAAATTAAGTGGTGATGATCAGCTGCGGGCTGGTGTTCATAATATGAAGAAAGCTAACCTTTTTGATAATGACCAACTTGAGGTTGCCCATCTTGATTACTTTGACCAGGAGTCAATTGACCGCAGCTTTGCGGACGTCGACGTCCTGATTTACATCCCAAGCATTACCTATAACCTGGTGCGACGGGTTCAGGAGTTTGAAAACGTTCTGGCCGGGGCCAAGCGGAACTACGTCGGGAGCTTCATCTTCGTCAGTTTCTTTGCTGACCAGGTCAACAATCCGTTCCAAATGTCACCGTTCTACGCCTATGTTCCGCGGCGGTTAGCCGGCAGCGGGTTAAAATATGCCTACGTTCGCAACTCGCTCTATGCGGACCCACTGCCACCGTACTTGCCGGAACTGATTGAACGGGGGCACTTAATTTATCCGGTTGGCGACCAAGCGATGAGCTTTATTAGTCGTGATGATAGTGCGAAGGCGATTGCGAGCCTCGCTACTCAACCGGTTCTACGTGATCACGGCCAAAGCTACCTCCTTTCGATGCCGAAAAACTACAACATGGTTGAACTGGGCCAGTTAATGTCGAAAGTGACCGGCAAGCACATCGGCTACCAGCCGGTGACGGTAAAAGAGTTTGGTGAGCTGTATCCAGACGATGGCGGGGCCGAATCGGCTTCGATGTACGCCGCTGGTGGCAGGGGCTTGTTGGCAGAGACTAGTGACGATTACCGACGCTTAACTGGTGAAGAACAAACGGGGATGGAAGAGTACCTGCGGGCTCACTACCACGCTAAATAATGAGGACAACACAAAAAGGGCCTGAACCATGGCGGTTCAAGCCCTTATTAATTATTGGAGATCATTATTTAGCTTCGTGAGCGGCGACCCCTTCATGAATCTGGTGGACGCAAAGAGCACCGATTAACATGGAGATCCCGGCAATCAGCATCATCGTTGGCTGACTCTTACCAGTCATTGGGAAGATGATGAAACTGAGCAGTGAAGCAGCAATCTGTGGGAGACAAATCCCGATGTTGAACAATCCCATGTAGGCCCCTTCGTTTTCACCGTTGAGTGATGACGTCAGCAGGGTAAATGGAATCGTGTGGATGGTGAAGTAGGAAATCCCGAAGAGAATGAAGGCCAAAACAGTTAATGCTTGGTTGTGGACCATCGAAACGAGAACCAGACCAACACCACCAAGGGTTAAGCCCAGAGCGTACCACTTCTTCCGTGAGTTCGCCTTAGACTTCGAGTAGAGTAAGCCCCAGCAAATGCCGGCAATACTCAAAACAGCGGTTAAAACACCATACCAGTTACCAGCAGCTTGGAAGCCGGCACTGGTTGGGTTCGTCGTGTGCCAAACGTTCTTGGCCAACGTCCCAGTAGTGTAAGTCCAAATGTACATAACACCAACCCAGGAGAAGAATTGAACCAAACAGATTTCGTAGAAGGCCTTTGGAGCGGTCTTCAACAAGTGCCAGAATGAAACGGACTTCTTGTTAGCGGCCGGGTCAATGCCGTGGTACTTAGCATAAGTTTCTGGATCGTATTCCTTAACGTTGAAGACGGTCCACATACTTGTTAAGAAGAGAACTGCGGCAGCAACGATGTAAGCCCAAATAACAGTATTCGGGACAACACCCTTCTTGGCGGTGTTGTGCATCCCAAAGGCCGTGAAAATAAACGGCAGCAGGGAAGCTAAAATACCACCAGTGTTGAAGAAGATTTGTTGCCAGGACCAAGCAAAGTTCTTTTGCTTGTTGTTAACCATGTCACCGACAATCATCCGGAATGGCTGCATACAAATATTGTTGAACAGGTCCATGAAGCAGACGGCAAAGGCAGCGAAGACCATGGCAGCCATCGAGCCGTAGCCGAAGCCCAGTGAGCCAGAGAATGGCAACATCAGCAGAACCAATGCGGCAATCGGGGCACCGAACAGTAAGTACGGCATCCGGCGACCGAACCGGTTCCAGGTCCGGTCGGAGTACTTCCCGATCAGTGGCTGAACGATCATTCCCATCAGTGGTGGGAAAATGAAGAAGAACCCTAAGGTGTTCGGGTTAGCACCGATGGACTGGAAAATCCGGCTCATTTGGGAACTCTGCAGTGAGAACCCCATGTTAATCCCTAAGAAACCAAAGGTAATCGCAAAAATAACCCGCTTCGACAGGTCAGGTAAACCGGCGTCGAGGTCGACCCGCTCAGTCTTCTTTGACTGGGTTTGGGGTTGTTGATCCTTATCTTTTGAATCCATAATTACACTCCCTTGAGCAGAGACTACCATCGTTTTCACAAAGTGAACAAATGCTAATTGAACTAAGACGAATAATAACGAAAATAGCCACGTTTCATGTAAACGTTTACACTTAAATACAATCCTCATGTTAGCACCTTTCGTTAAATTTGCAAGGATTTTTTGTAAACGTTTACGGAAGAGTAAAGTAAGATCACTATTTCACAAAGTAAACAAAGTCTGCGGAATGGTGTTAAATCAGACGGTTTCATCAAACCTGAAGTCGTGAGAAAAGGATCAGGATGAGAAGAATGATATACTTACATTTAAAGGGGTGTTTTGGAATGGATGAACAAACAGTCACATTAAATAACGGCGTTAAGATGCCCAAAATTGGCCTGGGCGTTTGGAAGTGACCAACGATGAGGCCAAACAAATGGTGGCTGACGCACTAAGCAACGGTTACCGTTCGATTGACAATGCTAAACAATATGGTAACGAGGCGGGAGTTGGCGAAGGTCTGGTCAAGGGACTCGCCGACAACCAGCTCCAACGGTCTGACATTTTCCTGACCACCAAGATCTTTAATGGTGATCAGGGTGACTATGACAAGGTGCGGACGGCTTTCAATGAACAACTGAAGCGCCTGCAGACCGACTACGTGGACCTGCTTTTGTTGCACTGGCCGGTCTTTAACAAGTACAACGAAAGCTGGCGGGCACTGGAAGACATCTACCAGGATGGCCAGGCTAAGACAATCGGGGTTTGCAACTTTAACGTTGAACACATGACTAACCTGCTGGACCACGCCAAGGTTGTGCCGATGGTCAACCAGATTGAATTTAACCCCCGGATACACCAACCAGAGACAGTTGCCTTCTGCCAAGAACACCAAATTCAACTCGAAGCCTGGTACCCACTGGGCAACGGCAAGATGCTCAATAATCCGGTGATTAAGAAGATTGCCGATAAACACGGCAAGACAGTTGCTCAGGTTGAACTGCGTTGGGAACTTCAGCAGGGTATCTTTGTCATTCCGAAGACAACCCACGTTGCGCGGATGAAGGAAAATATTGACGTTTTTCGATTTCCAATTGGATGCCGATGAGATGGAAACAATCGCCGAACTCGATGAAGAAAAGCACGCTATCTGGTACGACAAGTTCAAATGGTCTGGCAACCCGGACGGGATTGGTGACTACATTGCCACACCAGGAAACTACTAACTAGTCAACCAACAGCAAAAAGGGACTGCCATGACAAAGTGGCAGTCCCTTTCTGTTACAGAGTTAATAGCGTTGATGTTTCAAAAAGTAATTAGTCCCAAACCTTCTTGGCGACGTTGAAAGCGGACCAAGCATTCGGCCAACTAACGTAAAAGGCCAATTGGGTAATCATTTCGGCAATTTCTTCTTTCGTGATGCCGTCCTTTTTGGCAGTTTGCATGTGGTAAGGAAGCTGTTCAAAAGCACCCTTGGTGATCAATGCGGTGACCGTCAAAAAGCTCCGGTCACGCGGACTCAGTTTATCTTCCCGAGACCAGACCTGACCGAATAAGACATCGTCGTTAAGTTCGGCAAATTTGGGAGCAAAGTTGCCCAGTTGGTCGCGACCGGCAGTTTGTTTTTCAGCCATCTTAAAACCTCCTGACTAGTCACCTAAACGGTTGTATTCTTCATCACTAACTGGTTGCACCATTCGCTAGTCTCCTTGGTGATCGCAATGTGAGAGAACCAGGAATCCTTGGTGGCACCGTGCCAGTGCTTAACCCCTTCGTGGATGGCAACCACGTCGCCGGGGTGTATCTTCTGCGCTGGCTTACCTTTTTCTTGGTACCAGCCTTTACCGGCAGTACACATGATGATTTGGAAACCGTTGTGGTGGATGTGCCAGTTGTTCCGGCAACCAGGTTCAAAGTTGACGTTGGAAACGTCGATATCAATGTTGTCGTCAGGGCTAACCAGACCATTCAGGTAGCTGGTGCCGATAAAGCACTTGGCAAAGGCCACGTTCTTATCACCAAAGCCGAACATGTCGTTCTTGACTGCTGATTCGTTTTCTGCCATGAGCAATTCCTCCTTGTTTGATTAACTGTCATTATTATCGGTGGGTGAGTGACCAATGTAAAATACTTTCTTTTTACTGATTACTATTCAAAAAATGAATCGTTTGCGAGGGCTTGTCGTCAGCGGAGAAAACCATATAATTAACTAAGCGAAAGGAGATCACCATGAACGAACGCTACAAAAGTGTCTTTGACATCATTGGCCCGATTATGATCGGACCATCCAGTTCTCATACTGCCGGGACAGTCCAAATCGGTCGGATGGCCCGGGCGGTCTTTGGCGGAACGCCTGCAGAATTAACCGTTCACTATTACGAGTCCTTTGCCCACACCCACGCGGGCCACGGGACCGATTACGCGATTGTTGCCGGAGTGATGGGGATGGCCACTGATGACCGGCGAGTGCCGATGGCCACCCGGATGGCCCGGACCAGCGGGATGAAGGTTGGCTTCATTGAAGAGATTATCCCGAGCCCGGTTGGTCACCCCAACACTGCCCGGCTGCTGTTGTCAAACGCCGACCATAGCCTGAACGTTGAAGTCACCGGCTGCTCGATTGGTGGTGGGACGATTGAAATCCGCCAGGTCCGGTTCAACGATGTCTCGTTTGACTTGCCAGGGCAACTGCCCGTGATTATTTTCCGTGACACCCGGAAGAATACCAAACTGCACACCATCCTGATTCGGCTGATTGATAAGTTGGCACCGTTCACTAGCCAGCAAATGGCCCGGGGCAAGCGGACAACGATTTATGCTTTCACCTTAAAGAACAAGCTAACACCAAAGGTCATGAAACGGCTGAAGTTGGTCGTTCCGGACCTGATCTTTATGCAACCGGGGGACTAGGAAGATGTACCAGTCAATTAAAGAACTAATCGATGCGGCGAGCGCTTCTAACAAGCCCGTATCGGAATTAATGATTGAACAGGAAATTACCACTTCTGGCGCCAGCCGGGAAGTGATCTGGGCGAAGATGGAACGGAACCTCCAGGTGATGGAGGAGGCGGTCAAACGCGGTAAGAGTGGCGAAGGCGTTCATTCGCCAACTGGGCTGACCGGCGGCGAGGCCGTCAAGATTAAAAACTACGCCGAAAACCACCAGCCACTGAGTGGGAAGGCAATGATGAGTGCCGTTGCCGATGCCATTGCAACGAACGAGGTCAACGCCGCGATGGGGATTATCTGTGCGACACCGACGGCCGGTTCTTCGGGAACGATGCCTGGCGTTTTGATGATGTTGGATCACCGTCTCCACCTGACCCATGAACAGAAGGTCCGCTTCCTCTTTGCTGGCGGGGCTTACGGTTTAATTATTGCCAATAACGCCTGCATTGCCGGCGCAAGTGGTGGCTGCCAGGCCGAAGTCGGAAGTGCCTCGGGGATGGCCGCAGCGGCGGCCGTTGAAATTGCGGGCGGGACCCCCGAACAGGCGGGCAACGCTCTGGCAATTGCCTTGGCTAACCTAATGGGGCTGGTTTGCGACCCGGTTGCCGGACTAGTGGAAGTACCGTGTGTGAAACGGAATGCCATTGGGGCCGGGAACGCCTTGATTTCGGCTGATATGGCGCTAGCTGGTTGTACCAGTAAGATTCCGGTCGACGAAGTAGTTGCGGCGATGAACCGCGTTGGGCGGTCTATGCCGGCCTCACTGCGGGAAACCGGTCTGGGCGGAATTGCCGGAACGCCGACCGGTCAACGGCTGCGGCGAATGCTTTTCCACGAAGACCAATAAGCAAAAGGAGCTTGCGAAAATTCCGCAAGCTCCTTTAATTTAGTCTTCAAAGAATTCGTAGAGTTGGTCGAGCGTTAGTTTTTGCTTTTCTTCGCCGGCAAAGTCAGCAACGATTTGGCCATCCTTGAGGACGAGGAGGCGGTTGCCATAGGTGAGGGCGTCCTCCATCCGGTGGGTAATCATCAACGCCGTCAAATGGTCTTCGGTGATGCGCTGGTTCGTCGCGTGAAGGAGCGATTGGCTCGTGTGCGGGTCAAGTGCCGCCGTGTGTTCATCCAGCAGAAGGATGTCGGGACGCTTGAGCGTGGCCATCAGGAAACTGAGCGCCTGGCGCTGACCACCCGAAAGGTCACCAGTGGCGGTGTTTAGCCGTTCTTCCAAACCGTTGTTCATCGAGGCGGCGAGTTTCTTAAATTCCGGCAGCCGTTGCTTGAGGTGTCGGGGAATTAGATGACGCTTCTCGCCCCGTTTAGCGGATAAGAGGAGGTTTTCGGCGACCGTCATTCGCGGGGCGGTTCCCATCTTCGGATCTTGGAAGACCCGGCTGAGGAAGGTCGTCCGCTGTTCGACACTCATGCTAGTGATGTCGACTCCCTGGTGGAAGAGTTGGCCGTTAGCGACTTTTAAATTACCGGAAATGACGTTGAAGAGGGTCGACTTTCCGGCCCCGTTAGTCCCAATAATCGAGATAAAGTCACCATCGTTGATCGTCAGGTTAATCTTCTTGAGGATCGTTGCTTCGTTAGGTGTCCCAGCGTTGACGACCGTTGAAACGTCTTTAAGTTCTAGCATTGGTTGTTCATTCGTCATGGCTGGCCACTCCCTTCACAAATGGTTCCTTGATGTGGAGAACATTATTCAACCGTGGCAACATCATGCACAGTGCCAGGACGATTGAAGAAATCAAGTTCAAGTCGTTGGTACTGAAGCCCAGCTGGAGGACGGCTAAGAGGATCAGCCGGTAGATGATACTACCGAGGGTGACGGCGACTAACCGTTGGTTCAAGGTCAGGTCCCCAAAAGCGACTTCACCAATGATGATTGAGGCCAGGGCGATCACGATCGTCCCAATCCCCATGTTGATGTCGGCATAACCGTTGCTTTGGGCGATTAAGGCACCACACAGACCGACGAGACCGTTAGAGATCATCAGACCGATGATGACCATTGAGTCGGTTTTAATACCAAGCGACTTGGCCATCGTTGGGTTGTCACCAGTGGCGATAAAGGCCTGACCAAAGTCGGTCTGCAAAAAGAAGATTAAGAGGGCGGTGATGACCGCAATGACGATCATGCCAAGCGCGACGCTGTCAAAGTACTGCGGCAGGCTGCGCAATGGTGTCAGTAACGTTCGTTGCCCGAGGAGGGAGACGTTTGACTTGCCCATGATTCGTAAGTTGATCGAATAAGCGGCGGTCATCGTCAGGATTCCGGCCAGCAGGCTATCAATTCGCGCCTTGGTGCAGAGGAGGCCGGTGATCAACCCGGCAGCCATCCCGGCCAGGAAAGCGAGGACGGTGGCGCCCAGTGGGGAGACCCCGTTGGTGATGGCCGTTACCGCAACGGCGGCACCGAGTGGGAAGGTCCCTTCAACCGTCATATCGGCAAAGTTGAGAATTCGGAAGGTCAGGTAAAGACCGATACCGAGTAGGGCCCATAGTAACCCCTGCCCGATTGCTGAAGTAATTAAGTTCATTATTTAAGCACCTGTCCTTTCGTTTCTGCCTCGTGTTCAAAGTGCTTGGGAATGGTGAGCCCCAGCCTGTGAGCCTGCTTGACGTTTAAGACCGGTTCGCCGTGACGTGAGAAGTCGATCGCCATGTTTCCCGGCTTTTCGCCTTTCAGAATTTTACCGGTCATCCGGCCGCCACGAACCCCCAGGTCATACTGGTTGATGCTGTAGGTGGCCACGCCACCCTGTTTGACCATTTGGGCAACCGCCGGGAAGATTGGCTTATTAACGGCGTTGGCGTTCTTCACCAGGGTTTGCATGGCACCGGCGATGGTATTATCAGTAGGCACGATCAGCGCGTCGTTGTTGTTTAAAGCGGTTTGGGAGACCTGGTTGAGGTCGTTGCTGTTGGCGATGGTGTACGACTTCAGGTTGACGTGTTGCCGCTTGGCTTCCTTGACGAAGATAGCGTGCTCGGTTGAGGCTGAGCTGTCGCTAGAAGTGTAGATGATGCCGATGCTCTTGGCTTTCGGCATAAATTCCTTGACGAGGGCGAGCTGCTGGGCAACCGGTGCCTGGTCTGAAACCCCGGTGATATTGCCGCCGGGATGACGGTTGTCTTTGACGAGTCCGGCGCCCTTAGGGTTAGTCACCGCCCCGAGGATCAGCGGAATCTTGTTGGTTGAGTTCGCCACTGACTGGGCAGCCGGGGTGGTAATGGCAAAAATCGCGTTGTCGTGTTCGTTGACGAGTTTATTGGCCATCGTCTTCAAAGTGCTTTGGTCGGCCTGGGCATTTTGGTAGTCGATGGTCAGGTTCTTTCCCTCGTGAAAGCCCTCATCGGCGAGGCCGGCAATAAAACCGTGGTGGATCTGGTCAAGTGAGGGGTGGTGCATCAGCTGCAAGATGCCGACTCGCGGATGCTTGCTGGTTGACTCCCCGGTACTTTCTCGAAAAAAGGCCACGCCGAGAAAGGCGATTAAGATGGCAATTAAGGTATACATTCTTTTCATTGGTATTGCTCCTCCAAGTAGCTTGCAAAAGAAAAGAGGGATCCGCATGACGGACCCCTCTTTTAGGCCGCCCGCAATGGTGATTGTTCACGTGCGGGCATTAATATTGATTGGAATGCCAGCACGGAATTAACCTGAAAATTCCACAGGTCGATCCCGGCTGGAGTCAACCTGAGCTACTGGCTTTGCCAACGACGAATCATCTGTGACTGTTGGATAAAGTTTTTACTCATGGTTGGCACTCCCTTCGTTGATTTGTTTGTAAGTATACTTGGCCAACAAACAACTGTCAACAGGAAAATTAAAAAATTCTCATAAAACATTAAACAGCTTCGGAAGCAACAAAGCTCTTTCCCAGTTCAAAGGCAATTTGCGGGTAGAAGCGTAGGTGGTCAGCGTAAGTATGCGCAGCCAACACTTGACCAGCATATGTCCACCCCATATGGTCGACGATTGCCTTGAACTCTGATTTCAACGGATCAAAATTATCGCTGTCGGCGGTCGCCAATAAAATGGCCTGTTTGTCGCCGTGAAGATCTTGATCGCGTTCAATCATGTGGTCAACTACTGACTTTAACTGAGCTGACATCCCAAAGTAGTGCATTGGGGTGGCGAATGCCAAGATGTCAGAACTAACCATCTTATCCAGCAGGCCTTCAATTCGGTCGTCGCCCGGAATCAGGTGGTTATCAGCATCATAGTGCAACGGCGCAACTGGGTGAAGGCCAACGTCAATGGTTTCAACATCGTTACCAGCTTCTTTTGCACCTGCGGCCAATTGTTCAGCAAGCAGAGTTGAAGCACCTGGCTGATGGGCACTTCCGGTAATTACCAAAAATTTCATTATAAAGGCCTCCCATGTTATCTGCACATGCTACATTTACTATTGTAGCACATTTAGTGATCAAGGGATCACTAGACGGCCTGGAGACATTAATTTCACTATAAATTTATCTATTGGAAGCGGTTGCTTATTTGCGATTTGATTTTTTGATGTCCAAGCGGTGTTGCCTTAATTGGTGGCGCAGGTCAGCCAAGTGTGGGGCTTCCTTTAAGCTTAAATGCGGGTAGTAACGCATCATCAGGCGTTCGTTCCAGTTCGGCTTGATCAGTTCAGCCAGGCGCGCACGGCGTTTTTGCTGGTTTAACCGGTGCTGGTCCATCGCGTCCAGGAGTTGGATATGAAGACGCCCGTTATCGTCATGAATCTTTTGTTCCCACTCGGAAGCGTGTTCTTTGAACTGGCGGGTGTTAACGACAGTAATGGCGGTATCGGTGCTCATGACCAGCGCAACAACGATCGCCGCCCAGTGGGCAGTCTTTAATTCTGCCCAGTTAACGAGGTTCATTATTGATGGCTGGATGAAGCGAATGAGGATGACGGTTCCCACACCCCAGAAGAGGGAAATGACAGGTGCCACCCGTCCTTGGAGGTTGCCCCAGTGGTTAGAGTAGTCCCACAGTTTCATGTGGAACGCTTTTTCCAGAAAGAGGCTGGCAAAGAATTCGAAAATGGTGGCCACAATTGTTCCCATCACAAATATGAGAGGCAGGTTATAGTTGAAACCGTCGGTAAAAATGATGATGGTCACGATGGCAAAACCTTAGACGGGAAAGTAAGGCCCCATCAGAAATCCCCGGTACTGGAAAGCCCGCTCACGAATGGAACAGTAAATGGTCTCCCAGAGCCAACCGATAAAGGAATAGCAGAAAAACAGCAGAATCAGGTCATCAATGGTAAAACGCATTGTCAGTCCTCCACCCGGACCCCGAGGTCATCAATTGCTAGTTTCCACAATGGGATTTCTAAACCGTGCAGGCGCAGGTTACGGGCAAAGAGGTCCATCCCGTTATTGGGAACCAGTGTCATCACCGTTGGCCCGGCACCGCTGAGGTAAGTTGCCAGGGCCCCACAACGGTGGCCGATCTCGCGAATGATCGACAGTTCGGGTACCAGCCGGGTCCGGTATGGTTCATGGAAGTGGTCGGCCTCCATCATTTTACCGGCGGTCTGGTAATCACGCTTAAAGAGCGCGGCCACTAAGACGTTGGCAATGGCACTGGCGTGGGTCGCCTGTGAATAAGCCAGCTGGTTAGGCAGTGCCGCCCGCGAATCGGCAGTGGCCAGGTTGTAGTTTGGCACGTAGGCTGCTAGGCGGTAGGGGATGGCTGGTGCCTTGACGGCATAGAAGTGGTCACCAAGGCTGGTGCCAATGACCGTCCCACCCATAATGGCGGGGGCCACGTTATCCGGGTGTCCTTCCAGACTGGCGGCTGCCTGGACCTTTTCCTCTCCAGTTAACTTCAGCTGCCCCAGCTGGTTGGCCAGTTCAACCCCGGCAACGTTGGCACTAGAAGAACTCCCGAGTCCGTGAGAGAGCGGAATGCTGCTGACGACTGTCAAACGGTGAGGGGTTAGTGGAACCGGGCTGGTTTTAACTGCTGCCTGGACGATCATGTTGGTTTCGTCGTGGGGAATATTTGGCAAGTCATGGTCTACTTGCCAGTGACTGCTTTCTTCGCCGACCGTCATCGTTAAGTAACGGTTGACGGCCAGGCCGATCGAGTCAAATCCGGGGCCAAGGTTGGCACTGGATGCCGGAACAATGATTTTCATCTTATCTTCTCCTTACTTTTCAAGTACTTTGTAGGCCGCGTTTAATTTCAGCGAATTGTTCGGTGATTGCTGAACAGCTGCTTGGAGTTCACGGAGCTGTCGCTGTGACAGTTGGTGGGTGATGATTGCCATCCGGGCAAAGCCGTCAGCGGTCGCTGTTTGGACAATGGTTTGGAAACTGGCGCTAACATCGGCAAAGATCTTAGTCAAATGCAGCATCTCGCCGGGAACGTCTTTCATAGTTAATGAAAGGTAGTAACGGTAACGGACATCATCTGGGGAAGCCGGCTGGTATTGCTGACGGTAGTTGTTGAATTGGTGGCCGGTCGTGCCGGTGGCGATATTCTGGGTTACCGCAATGATGTCACTCAAGACGGAGTTAGCTGTTGGCAGGCCGCCAGCACCGGGACCGTAGAAGAGCACGTCACCGACGGCCTGACCGGTGACCATCACGGCGTTGCGTTCGTTGCTGACGGTCGCCAGCGGGGTTCCCTTGGGAACGAGGACCGGGGCGACTTCGGCAAAGACCGATTCCTTCACCCGGCGGGCAATTCCGATCAACTTGATGACGTAGCCGAAGGAGTCAGCTTGTTTAATATCATCGCTAGTGATGTTTTCAATTCCCTCGACGTGGAGGTCATCGATGGTCAGCCGGGTACCGAAGGAGAACTGGCTGAGGATGATCATTTTGTAGGCCGCGTCAAAGCCGGCGACGTCGTTGGTCGGGTCGGCCTCGGCAAATCCCAGGTCCTGGGCCTGCTTGAGGGCCTGCTGGTAGCTGAGGTGGTCATCGTTCATCTTGGTCAAGATGTAGTTGGTGGTGCCGTTGACAATCCCGCGAACTTCCAGAATCTTGTCGGCAGGGAAACTGTTAGTAATGGTCCGCAAGATCGGGATCCCCCCGGCAACACTTGCCTCGTAAACCAGGTCGACACCGTTATCGGCGGCGAGCTTGGTTAGTTCGGGACCATCGGTGGCAATCAGGTTCTTGTTGGCGGTCACCACGTGCTTTTTTGCCTTCAGGAGTGCGGCAATCCGCTCCTTAGCGGGATGGATGCCACCCATTACTTCCACGACGATCGGAATGCCTGGATCGTGCAGCAGTTCGTCAAAGTTGTCGGTCAGGTATGTATCCCAGAGCGGTACCGAGCGGCGTTTATGGGTGTTGTGCACAACAATGGTTTTGACGTGGAGCCGGCAGCCGGTGATGTTGACGATTTTTCCTTCGTTGTCCTGGATCATTTTTAAGACACCGGAGCCAACCGTCCCCAGCCCCATCATCCCAATTTGGATATCTTTCATGATTGGCGCTCTCCTTCCAAAATTAAATAATCTCTCATTATTCTATCATAATCATGCTGAAGTGCGGTATAATGGGCAGAACAAATCATGATCGGGAGGGAATTAAATGAAATACCGGAGCACACGGGGAGCAAGTACTCAGGCCAAAACCGCTGCGGAGGCGGTGGTCCAGGGACTAGCCGAAGATGGCGGCCTTTATATCCCTGTCGATTTTCCGCAGCCGAACCTGTCCCTAGACCAGTTAGTGGGTATCAGTCTTCAACAGGCTTCCACAATGGTTTTGTCATGGTTCATGGACGACCTGTCTGACAAACAGCGGCAGGATAGCATTAAGCAGGCCTACGGTTCCCAGTGGGACGACTCGCGAATCACCCCGTTGACCGACTGGGTTGGCGGCAATTACTACCTGGAACTCTTCCACGGGCCGACGCTTGCCTTTAAGGACGTTGCACTACAGCTGCTACCCCAGTTGATGACCAAGTCAGCCCAGACAATCGGGTTGGACCGGCAAATTGTCATCCTGACGGCAACCTCCGGTGACACCGGTGGGGCATCGATGGACGGCTTCAGTGACGTTGCCGGCACTCAAGTGGTCGTCTTTTATCCCCACCACGGGGTCAGCCCAGTGCAATTGCACCAGATGCGCAGCGTGCCGGGTGACAACCTCACCCCGGTTGCCATCGACGGCAACTTTGACGATGCGCAGCGTAACGTCAAGCAACTGTTTAATGACCAGTCGCTGGAGGAAGAACTGGCAGCTCACCAGTTGCAATTCTCCTCGGCTAACTCGATGAACATTGGTCGGCTCATTCCGCAAATTGCCTACTACTTCTATGCTTATGGTCAGTTGCTCGCCCGACACGAGATTGCTGTTGGTGATGGGGTTAACTTCACGGTGCCGACCGGTAACTTTGGTGATATCCTGGCGGGCTACTACGCGAAAAAGTTGGGCTTGCCGGTTCAGCGCTTAATTTGTGCCTCCGACCAAAATAAGGTCCTGACTGATTTCTTCCACAGTGGCAAGTACGACCGCCAACGGCAGTTTTTCGTGACTAATTCACCGTCGATGGACATCCTGGTCTCCAGCAACCTCGAGCGACTGCTCTTCGATGCCGCCGGCGGGGATAAGCAACGGGTTGCGTCACTAATGACACAACTGCAAAACGACGGTCATTACCATGTTAATGCTGATGAGAAGGCCTTCCTCGACCGTCACTTTGCGGCCGGCTTTGCTGATCAGCAGATGGTCAGGGACGAAATCCACCGGGCTTACGCTGAAGACCACTACTTGATGGACCCGCACACGGCGGTCGCTTCGGTGGTCGCTCGTCGCTACCAGCAGGAAAGTGGTGACCAGACACCGATGGTCATTGTTTCCACTGCCAGCCCCTTTAAGTTCCCGGAGACGGTATACCAGTCGTTGACTGGCCAAGCGGTTGACCAGCCAGGGCTACCGGCTATCCGCCAGTTACAGGAATTTCTCGATGTTGAATTGCCACAGGGGGTCGCGGCACTCTTTGACCGGCAAGACCGCCCGCAGCGGGTAACTGGCCCTGCGGAGATGGGGAGCACCTTACGCGATATTTTGCACTTAAATTAAATTAACCAGCTGTCATTATTGTGACGGCTGGTTTTTTCATTGCTGATGGCCGCCACGTTTTAGACCGAGCAGGTGGTGTCAAAAAAACTCTTTCAAACACGTATATTGCTTGCTAATGCAAACAATCTGGGTGAACAAAAATCAACCATGTTTTGTAGGTGGGAGTATCGGAAATAACTAGCGTAATATGCTACCATTAGTGATGGTATAAAGGAGCGAAAGAAATGAGTTTATTAGAAGTTAGTGGCTTGACGATGAGCTACGCTGATAAGGAATTGTACAACGATGCCAGTTTTCGCCTGGAAAAGCACGAGCACATGGGCATCATCGGCCAAAACGGGGCGGGAAAAAGTACCCTGATTAAGATCCTGATCGGCCAGGTGCTGCCGGTGGCCGGGACGGTCAAGTGGCAACCGGGGACGACCCGTGGCTACCTCGACCAGTACGTTGATATTCCACAAGACGAAACCCTCTTACAATTTTTGCATAGTGCATACGCGAAACTTTACCAGTTGCAGGACAAGTTGACCAAGCTGTACGCCGATCCGCAGGCAATGGCGGACCCGAAACAACTGGAAAAGGCCGGGCAGATGCAAGACTACCTGGAAAGCCACGGCTTTTACGATATTGACACCAAGGTGGCAGAGGTGATGTCGGGTTTGGGGCTCACTGAACTGGGCGAAGACCGGCTGGTCGGCAAGATGAGTGGTGGTCAACGGTCGAAGCTGATTTTGGCCAAGTTGCTGCTCCAAAATCCCGATGTGATCCTGTTGGACGAACCGACTAATTACCTGGATACAGCCCACATTGCCTGGTTGGTTGACTACCTCAACCAGTTTGACGGTGCAGCCATGATTATTTCCCACGACTACGACTTTTTGGAAAAGGTGACTACTACTATCTGCGACGTCAGTTTCGGCAAGATCACTAAGTACCGGGGCAGCTTCCAGCAGGCGATGAGGCAAAAAGCCGAACGCCAGGAAGCTCAGGAACGCAAGTACGAAAAGCAGCAGGAGGTCATCGAAAAGGCCACCCGCTTCATCCGCAAGAATAAGGCCGGCCGCAATTCCAACATGGCCAAGTCACGGGAGAAGATGCTGGCGCGGATGACCAGGGTGGAGCCACCTTCGACGAACCTCAAAGCAAGTTTCCATTTTCCATACGAGGAAAGCGGCTCGGCGAATGCGCTGCGGGTTGACCACCTTAGTGTTGGCTACAACCGGCCATTATTAAAACCGGTGACCTTCTCACTGACCATGGGTGAAAAGATGCTCTTTAGCGGCTTCAACGGGGTTGGTAAAACGACCCTGATTCGGACAATTCTAGGAGAATTGCCGGCCAAGGGTGGTACGGCGACTTTTTCGCCTTCCGCTAAGGTTAATTACTTTGACCAAAACTTAACCTGGGACAACCCGAACCTGACACCACTGCAGACTATTCAGAACCTCTTCCCAACCATGCAGCCAAAGACCATTCGGACGAAGCTGGCCCGGGCGGGAATCAACGCCGCCAACGCTGCCAAGCCGCTTCACCAGCTGTCTGGTGGGGAACAAACGAAGGTGAAGATTGCGGTGCTGGAACTGACGCCGTGCAACTTCCTAATCATGGACGAACCGACCAACCACCTGGATGACGAAACCAAGGACGGACTAAAGCGCGCCCTGCAGGAATTTCCAGGAAACCTTTTGCTGGTTAGCCACGAAGAAAGCTTTACCAGCGGTTGGCTGGATAAGGTGCTAAACGTTGAAAAGCTGAGTTTACGTAAGCAAGAATAAAGGGGATAAATGATGGCAAAACAACTAATTAAAGTCTTTTCCCACAACGACCTCGATGGCTTTGGCGGCCCCATGCTGTTAAAGAGTGTCCAGCCGGTGATGTTTCCCGATGCCGAATTCGACGTTGATAATATCGGTGCCGGACAGATTGATGCCACACTGGACAACTGGTTCCGGTCGCCATCACTGGGTAACTATAGCGACGTCTACATTATGGATATGACTCCGGACTCGGAAAATACCTTCAAGCAGCTTAATGAACACTTTGCCAACCACTGGTTAGTCTTTGACCACCATGAATCTGAGGAAGCACAGCGGAGCCGTTATGCCGGAAATACGGTGGAACCGCACGGCGAGATGGTCCATGCCAGTGCGACCAGCATTGTCTGGGACTGGTTGCAGGATCAATCCGCCTTTGCCAGTTTGACTGGGCAGCAACGTCACAAGCTGGCTCAATTGGCCGAGTTAATTCGCGCATATGATACCTGGGATTGGCAAAACGATCCCGAACTATCAGCTGCCGTCAAAGACGGGGCCGACCAGCTCAATGAGCTTTTCTGGTTCTACCCGAAGAAACGGGCAGGGGAGTTCATGGAACACGTTTTTGAGACCGGCTGGGACGATTATTGCCAACAAAATGAGCTGTTGGTTAACACGTTAATGGAACGGCGGGCTGCCTACATCAATCACCATCTCAAGGATGTTTTGACTGCAACGATTGACGGCCACCAGTTAGGGATTGTTTACGCCAGCGATTACCAATCGCAGCTGGCTCATGACCTGCTGAATGACCAACCAGACCTTGATGCAGCCCTGGTCATCGGGGCGATGAGGATTTCACTGCGCAGCAATGATAAAATGGATGTGGCAAAGTTTGCCGAACAGTATTACCAGGGCGGTGGGCATGCTAATGCTGCTGGTGGCCGGCTGACGATTAACCCGGTTAAAATCGGAGAACAAGCGGTCATCGACCAGCTAGCCAGCGCCGTTAAAGCAGCTCAGGAAGAAAAGAAGGAAAACGAGCACACTTTAGGGGATGACCTGGACCCGTTAGTTGCTGGTAAGCTAGCCGCATTGTTGAAACAGAATCGCGACGAGGAGAACGACAATGGCAATTAAAAACTTTATCTTTGATATTGATGGAACGCTAATTGATACTTATGACGTTTATATGCCGACTTTATTTGAAGTGTTGGCCGACTATGGCTACCACTACACGCCGGAAGAAGAGGAACATTACAGCAAGGAAGTTTTTGGTATTCCGGGCTGGGAATCACTGGAGTACATCGGTAACATCAAGAAGGACCAGATGCAGGAAATCTTAGATGCCTGGGATGAGGCCGCTGAAGTCAAACAGCAGGATGCCAAGGTGATTGACGGGGTTCCAGAAATGCTGGAAGAGTTATCGAACCGTCCGGGAGTGCAGCTGGGGATTGTCACTTCGAAGGTCCGCGACGAGTATGAGAACTACTTCCACCAGATGTTTGACATTGCCAAGTACTTCTCCTTTGCCGTGACGGCTTCCGAGACCGTTAAGCACAAGCCATTTGGCGACCCCATCGTCAAAGCAATGGAAGACAGTGGAAGTAAGCCGGAAGAGTCGATCTACGTGGGTGACACGGTCAACGACATGAAGGCTGCTATCGATGCCGGTACCCACTTTGCGGGTGCAATTTACGACTCGGCCATGCCGGAACGGATCAAGGACAGCGAGTTTCTGCTGAAGAAGCCGCAGGACCTGTTAAAAGTTAAATAACCACTAATTTATGACCATGACTGGAAAGTAGCTTTCTTTCCAGTTTTTATTTTGAAAGTTGCGATCGGTTAACGAAAAGTAAAGTGGTGACGGTTATGACTGTGGATTGATGATGAGCCATTTGTTTATCCTTGTCTTGATGATGACCAGCTTATCAGCGGCGTGCTATGAGTTTTAAGGATGAATTAATGATTCATCATCTGCCTTATCGTTAGAGTAAACAATTAATAATGAACCGGCCACGGTCTTTGTAGTTAAAATGTCATCGTTTTGTATAATTGGTACCCATTAAAAGTAATTTATAACTAACGTGGTTAAGCTTTGCGCTGTGGGGCTCAGCTGTGAAATTGTCGTTGGCAATTTATTGCCTACGACAAGACCAAGCTTCAAGACAAGCGGGATAGCGATTGGCTCGAAGTTGTGTCCACAGCGTTCCAGCCCCACAACAAGCGCAAAGCTGATGCAATGTTCCAGACATTAAGGCTGAGAATTATCACGGTGTTCCTGCCTTATAATCAACGCTAACTGACATAATATTCAGATGTACAAAAAAACCTCCCGTCAATCGCAACGGGAGGGTTTGTCGGTTAAATGAATTTATTCGTTAAAACTGTCGGTTTCAACTTCCTTAAGGAAGTCTGCAACGTGCTTGTAGAAGACGTTCGGATTATCGGTCATTTGATGGTGACCAGCATTTGGCGTTGTTACGAATCGTGCGTGCGGGATCAATTCGGCCATCTTCTTGCCAGTCGGAATTGGCATGGACTCGTGTCCACCGTAAGTGACCAGGGTCGGAACCTTGATGTTCTTCAGGTGGTCTCTGAAGTGCCAATCGGCTAGCTTACCGGTGATGATGAATTCGTTGTCACCCTGGAAAGTGTTATAAATCGTCGGGTCGGTTAAGTCCTGGAGGTGTTCCAGCTTGCTTGGCTGGCGACGGTCAATGTAGCCCTTGTTCAAGATATCAACGCACTTTTGGTAACGTTCGTTATCGTAGTCATCCTTAGCTTCGCATTCCTTCATGAAGGCGACGTCTTCGGCTGGCAGAACTGTTTCACGAATGTGGTTGATGCTCTTAACGTAGTCGTCGATGTCATCGACCATCCCGGAGATGATGGCACCCTTCAGGTGGTCACCAAACTTCTCGGCGTAAAGCTGAACAAGCAGGCCGCCCCAGCTCTGGCCCATCAGGTAGAACTGGTCGATCCCTAACTTTTGCCGTACTTCTTCCACTTCGTTGAGGAAGTAGTCGTAAGTCAGCACTTCTTTACGGACGGCCGGGTCGGAAAAGTCTGGAGTATCAGAGTAAAGTGAGCCCAGCTGGTCGTACATGTGTACTTGGACGTTCAATCCTTGCTTGGCTAACTGGGTAGCAGTGTCTTCCCAGTATTCATGGTTGGCACCAGGGCCACCATGCAGGCAAAGTAAGTGGATGGTTCCTTCGCCCTGGGTGTTGGTCCAGAGGTGGTAACCATTGTGAAGCGTAATAATTGTGGTTCCTTTCTTCATGAAATTTCCTCCATCCTGATTGGTTATAACAAATAATACTTATTCTACCGCTTTTTCTATACTTTTAAAACGCAGATTATAGGGCGCTCATGTCCGGTAAGGTGAGGGAGCTGTGACCGAGGTCTACCTGGTAAGTGAGGTTCTCGTTACCCCGCAGCGTCATTCCAAAGTCAGTACTAAAGATAACTAGCCCCAGCTGGTGACCCGGCAACAGGTGGTGGAAGACGGGCTGAAGCAGCAGGCGAACATTTTCAAACCGGTTTGCTTTGAGCTTGTTGACCGTCCCGGCCCCCTTGATGTTTTGCAGGTTGATGTGGCCGTAAGAGATGACCTTGAATGGTGTTGGCTGCTTAGCTAGTTTAAATTCACGCAAGTCGTCGTATTTCCAATGGTAGCCCAATGGCAGGCCGCCCTTGTTAATCAACTGGGGACTGGTGGTTAATCGCCGTTCCTTCCCGAAGTCAACCAGTTGGGCGGAGATCATTCCGTGATCTGCGTCGACAGCGACTCGTAAGTTGACTTGCGGCGTTCCCCGCAGTAACCACTCGTCCTTTGCCGGGGCACTGAGCAAGCGGAGGCTGAAGTTGTTGTCGTCGGCCAGCATGGCTTCCTGCCACCGAGATGGCTGCTGGCACCACTGCTTGAAGGTGACGTCATCGTGGTGGTCATTAAAGGAATCCAGACTGCTTTGGCCGACTTCACTGGTAGAGAGAACCTTGTTACTGAAGTAGTAGGTTCGTTTGTTGCTGGTGCTCCAATTTCGGTGAACGTGCCAGATTTCCGGGCGGGCATTGTCTTGCACGAGAACGTGTGGAATGGCTAAATCGGCGTTGTTGTCCACTCCCCAGAGCTTGTTAGCGAACCAGAGATTGATCATTTCGGAAAAGTCGAGCGACCGGAAAGCGTTGATGTAGATGTGTTGCCCCTGGTGCAGGATCAGGTGACTGGCAACTGGCAGTCCCTGGACAGCATCGTAAAGGCGCTTGACATTGACTGGCTTGACGTTCCAATCGTTGAGCCCGTGGACCATCATCACGTCGGCCTTAATCCGGTCAAAGTGGATTCGGTAATTACGGGCCATCCAGAATTGGTTATAATTTCCGGTCTCACGGTCTTGTGCTGCCGTCATCTTTGCCAGGTAGTCGCGGTTAGTGTCTTTGATTCGTCGGTAATCGGCCGGATTCTTCGTTCTGCTGAACGTTTCGGCGGCCAGGACATCTGCATCTTCTCCCTGGAAGCCACCGGGAGCCATAACTAACCCACCTTCCCGGTAGTAGTCGTACCAGCTGGAGATGGCGGCTTCGCTGACAATGGCTTTGAGTCCGGCGACCCCGGTGGTGGCGACGGCAGTGGCCAGCGTCCCTAAGTAGGACCGTCCCGTCATAGCAACGTTTCCGTTGCACCACCAGGCGTTGATTTCGATGCCGCTAGTGCGGTCGGTAAATGCTTTACGGTCGCCATGCAGCCATTCGACGACGGCCTTCATCGAGTCGGTTTGTTCAGGAGAACCACAAGTTTGCAGACCATCGGAATCCTTGGTACCAATCCCGGCAGAATAAACGATGGCATAGCCGCGAACGGCCAGATAGTCGTTTAAGGTATAGCTGCCGGTTTCACTAAAGCTTTGGCTTGCTTCGGTTGCGTGTCCATTGACCTGCTGGTGGTAACGCGGATCAGAAAAGGTTGCCTCAGCTGGCGACTTCACCCGACCGGTCTTTTTCGCCGTCAATGGTTGGTTAACGTTGTGGGTGATTTTTTCACCCCACTCGTCATTGGTCCCCTGGTTATATGGACTAGCGGTGAAAACGGCTGGTACTTTTAGACCGTCGTTAGTCTCGGCTGGCCGGATGATTTCGGCCTTTACTAGGTCGGCATAACCATCGAAGTCGGTATCCAGGTCGGTTTCAATGTAGACGACTTCGCGGATAAACTTGGCGGGGTCGAAGGTGGCAACAGACTTCCCGTTGAACCACAATGGCTTTTGGTCTGCAGGGAGGTCGTATGTCCAGGTAAATAGCCCTTGGCTAGTGAGGTAATCGAGGTAATTTTGCCCATTCTTGTTTCGAGTAACAATCAGCCGGTACCAGGCGTCGATGACGTCGTCCTTGGTCCACTGCTGGTGGAAACGGTGTGGTAAGTTGATCTTGGTGATGGCGGCGAGGGGGTCGTCTACCTGGAAGTCCAATGATGGTTCAAACTGCAGCAGCTGAAGGGCAACCAGGTAAAAAACGCTGTCGGACAGCGGTTGCCCGGACTCCAGCCAGTCGGCGAGGTCAACATCGGGAGTGGCCAGAAGCTGGTGGAGGTTTTGCTCGATGGTGGCCTGGTCGTGGCCGTTGGTCATCGTCTTAGCAAGAAGCCGACCAAAGAGTGCTACCGGATCGAGCTGAAAGTCTGCCTCGTCTATCAGGTGCAGGCGCATTAGTTCGGCAACTTGTTTAGGTTTGGCATCAACAATACTGAATTGGTTGTCAATCATCGAAATACACGTTCCTTTCGTTTTCACGTGTCAATTACGTTAATCATACCATGAAAGCAGAAAACCCACGGCGGTGTTAAAACCACTGTGGGCATTAGAACATTAATCTCGATCCTGGTTAAGCTTGCTATGACGGTAGCCGTAAGCTGCGTAGATCAGTAGGCCAAAACCAAACCAGATCCCCGCACCAATGTAGGTTTCCTTGGAAAGGAGGGTCATCATCCACAGGCAAGCCAGGCCGGAGATAACCGGGAGCACTGGGTAAAGCGGAACCTTAAAGCCGCCCTTGTTGCCGATATCGTGCCGCCGGCGCAGGGGGATGATCCCGAAGGAGACGAAGGTGAAGGCCAGCAGAGTCCCGATGTTAACCAGGTTGGTTAATTGGTCCAAGGAAACCAGACCGCCGAGAATGGCGATGATTGTACCGACAGTCCAGATAGCAGACTGCGGTAGTCCCTGATTATCCAGCTTACTTAACTGTGCTGGCAGGAGGCCGTCACGACCGACGGAGTAAACCAGCCGCGAACTGGAGTAGGTCATCGTGACCATCATGGTGAACATCCCGATCAGCGCCCCAATAGACAGGATACCGGCCATCCAATCCTGGTGAACTACCTGGAGGGCAAATGAGACTGGGTTGGCCACGTCGAGCTTGGTGTACTTAACCATCCCGGTGAGGACAACCGACACACCCATGTAAAGGATGGTGGCGATGATCAGCGTCCCAATAATTCCGAGGGGCATGTTCTTGGACGGGTTCTTGACTTCCGCCGCCGAACTGGAAACCGCGTCAAAGCCGAGGTAGGCGAAGAAGACGGTCGTTGCCCCGTGGAAGACACCAGTCATGTGGTAGGGCAAGAACGGGTGGTAGTTGGCCGGTTTGATGAAGAAGACCCCCACACCCAGGAAGAGGATGATAATGGCGATCTTAATTACCACGGCAGCGTTGTTAATCCGCATGGAGGTTTGCATCCCGTGAGATAACAGGGCGGTGACAATGAGGACGATTAAAATGGCGACCAGGTTAATGTAGGTACCGTGGGCGGGATCAAAGGGGCCGGAGATGGCCTTTGGGAGGTGAAGACCAAACCCTTGAAGCAGGGACTGGAAGTAGGCAGCCCACCCGGTAGAAACCGAGGCTACGGCCAGCATGTACTCCAGAATTAGCGCCCAGCCAAGGACCCAGCCGAAAATTTCCCCGAAGACGACGTTACCGTATGAATAGGCACTGCCGGCGACAGGTAAGGCTGAAGAAAACTCAGCGTAACACATTGCGGAGAGGGCACAGACGATGGCCGACAGCAGGAAGGAGAGTGTGACCCCTGGTCCGGCCGTTTTAGCCGCAACGGTCCCTGGAAGGATAAAAATCCCGGTACCAATAACAGCACCGACCCCCATGGCAACGAGGTCAAAGGCCGTTAGTGACTTGACGAATTTTTTATCGGCACCCAGGTAACGGTCGAGGCTCTCTTTTCTGAAAATATTTGCGCTCATCTAGTCAACCACCTTTGTTATACTATATTGGTTAAGAACAATAATATGTTGATCATCATTAGAAGTCAATGAGAAAATTAAAACCAACAGGGAGGATTCTTATTTATGGCGAATGAAGTTACTAGCGGAGCAGTTGTTTACTGCCACCATGGCGGAAAGTTAGAATACCTATTATTAGAAAGCCAGAACAAGGGACATTTCTGGGGCTTCCCCAAGGGTCACGTTGAGGCTGGCGAAAACCTGGTCGAAACTGCGCGTCGGGAAATCCGTGAGGAAACTAATCTTGACTTGCCAATCGATACCAGTTTTTCTGTTAAAACCGGTTATGACCTGCCGAACGGTAATTACAAAGAAATGACCCTGTACTTGGCCGAGGTAACCAAGAAGCACCAATTGCAGCTACAGACTGAGGAAATCAAGAATGCCGGCTGGTTTGATTACCAGGCAGCGCGGGAACGGCTGACTTACGATAACCTCAAGGAACTCCTCGATCAGGTCAACGACCACTTAACGAAATAACAATGAAGAAAAGTACTGAACGAGTATATGTCATCACCGGTCCAGCCGGGGTGGGCAAGACGACCGTTGCTAACTACCTTTGCCGTCATTTTGGCTTGCACCGGGTAGTGACGCATACCACCCGGCCACCGCGTCCAGGTGAACAGAATGGCGTCGATTATTACTTTGAAACCCCTGCTACTATGAAAAAACGGTCGTTACTAGAAAAGGTTGATTACGATCACCATCAGTATGGTTCTTCACGGGAAGGGCTCGCTGCTGGCTGGCAGGAAAGGCACAATAACGTCATCGTCCTGGATACGGTGGGTGCTGCGACTTACAGGCAAAAACTGGGCGAACAGGCGGTGGTGATCTATTTGACGGTCTCAATGCTCGACGCGCTGGCTAAGCGAATCCAGGCGCGCGGCGACCGCAAACGTGACATTAAATCCCGGCTGACCGCCAGGGAAAACCAGCGGGATTCCGCACTGCCTGACGAATTGCGCCAGTCAGCCTTTGTGGTAGTCAATGACTACTGGCCCAAAACAAAGCGGCGGCTGAACCGTTTGATGGCTTCCTTCGGTGAAAGGGCGAAGAACTTATAATTTCCTTAACTTGTTGGAACATGATTTTGCGGTATGATTAGGGGACAGCAAAGGAGTGTGTTCAATTATGGCATTAAAAACGCCGCCATTTGTGACGCCGTTTGCTCTCGTGTCAATTGTGCTGGCACTCGGGGCAACGAACGTGGTGGTTAACAAGACCACTCATACTAATGAAGGTGCACGGGTCTCGACGGTTTCACGCAACACCCCATCGGATTCTAGTTCAGAAGTCCGCAGTAGCAGTTCTTCTTCGAATGACGATAACGATGAGAGTGAATCCCAGAGCTCCAGTCAGCGCAACACGCAACAAGATAACGATAACCAAAACAATAACGATACGCAGGAAAGTTCCACTACTACCAAACGGGATAACAACCAAACGAATAATACGACGACTAACAACCAGTCCAACAATACGACCAACAACCAAACGACTGGTGGTAACGCTGGGACGACACAGAATTAAGGAGGGGTGACATTTGTTTAGTTTCCTAGATTTAATCAACCACTCCCTCGGTTATTTCAACATCAATACTAGGTTGAAAAACCGGATTTATACGATTGTGGCCTTGCTGGGGGATGGCTACCTGATTTACGTCACTGCCCGGCTACTAGCTAACCATGTGTGGTTGCGGGGCTTTCTTTACTGCTTGGCAGTGATCTTTGTGACTTACTTCGTCTATTTGAACTTTGTTTACTTTTTCCTGGGGCACACATCGAAGTTTGACTTCTTGTCTCCTTACATTCGTCCATTAGTAGCCGAAGAGGAAGAAAAACGCCAAGAACGGCCACGTCAACAGGTCAACACCGCGTCCAACGGGATTTACCATAACTCTGAAACAATCCCGGCGGAATTTGAGGCCGACTCCCTTGAGCAGCGCAACCTTAACAAAATGGTTCAGCGTCTGCTTGATGCGGGCCTGATTTCTGCTAACTTTAACGGGATGACGGGTAAGGAAATTGTTAATCGGTACCAAGAGACCGGACGGCCGGTCGATGCAATTGATGACAACCAGGTGCCGCCGTATTTTGAATTAATTCATAATCGGCGGACTCACCGGATGGAGATTGCCATCGGCGTCAACCAGATGGAACGGATGGCGGTTGGCCATATTACCAAGGTGGGTTTAACCGACATTAAGACTGCTCATGACAAGTACCGGCTGTACTTAGCCAATGTGACGATTGTCGGCGGTCCCCACAAGATTCCGGGTCGTCATGGTTCCACCATTATGATGGATGGTGACTACCGTTTAGTCCCGCAAGTGGCGTACCGTCACCGACAACAAGAATTATGATGAGACCAAGGCAGCTCCCGGTTAAACCAGTGCTGCCTTTTTCACTGGTTGAACCACTATTTGGAAGCTTATATAATACTAAGAAATGAGCGAAGGGAGACTTCTAAGTGACGAGAGTAAATCGGACCGTTCGTGACTTTGAGAACGCAATGCTATCATTGCTGGAAAAGGTACCATTTGACCAATTAACCGTTGATCAAATTTGCCAGGAGGCAATGCTGCACCGCAGTAGCTTTTACCGCTACTTCCACGATAAGTACGACTTGCTGGAGCAAACTTTTGATGCCCAGTTAAATACCATGATTGCTGATAAAAAGAGCACGGATCAGATTGTCGATAGCGCGCTTGATTATGTCGATCAGCATCGCAATTTATTCCATCACTTGGTGGCCACCAAGGATCGTCCGGGGATCCATGCCGAAATTTTACAAATTATCAGTGAGTTGATTTTAAAACGCAGTCATGATGGCAGCAATGACCTGGTAATCCAAGCCGTCGCTAAGTCGGATCAGCCGGAACTAATGGCTTACATGATTAGTGGTTCGATCAACGGGGCTTTCATGTGGTGGGAAAAGCACAATTATGACGTTTCCAAAGAGGAAGTAGCCAAATTTTGTAAGCAACAAGTCCGCAATATTACTAAAATCGAAGATTGATTGTTTCGATTCCGTGCCGGCAGAGTCCAATTCGGGTACAATATGATTAACGTTAGTTGCAATGTTGAAGGTTGATTTACAAAGGAGCGAAAATCGATGAAGATTATTATGTATAACGTCCGTGAAGATACTGAGGGACGCTTTGTTCGCGAATGGGAAAAGCAAACTGGCAACGAGGTTAAAACCGTCCATGAACCACTGTCCGCTGACAACGTTGATCTGATCAAGGGTTACGATGGTCTGGACATTCTGCAGACGATGCCAATCGGCGGTGAAGAAGTTTACAAGAAGATTGCTGACTTTGGTATTAAGCAGATTACCTGCCGGATGGTCGGGACTAACATGATCGACTTGGCTGCCTGCAAGAAGTACGACTTGAAACTGACTCACGTGCCGGTTTATTCACCGCGTGCCATCGCCGAAATGGGGGTTGCCCACGCTATGTACCTGCTGCGGCGGATTGGTGAATACCGCTTTGAAATGGACCACAACGCCGACTTCAGTTGGCCAGCCAACCTGATGAGCAATGAAATCTATAACCTCACTGTTGGGTTGATTGGACTGGGAAACATTGGTTCTGCCACCGCTCAGATTTACAATGCCCTTGGTGCTAAGGTGATTGCCTTTGACCCGGCTTACAACCCGGCTGATGAACCATACGTTACCTACGTCGACAATGCTGATGACGTTATCAAGAACGCCGATATTTTGAGCCTTCACGTTCCGTTGCTGCCAAGTACCAAGGGAATGATTGGTGAACAACAGTTGAAGATAATGAAGAACTCCGCCTACCTGATTAACATGTCACGTGGGGGACTGGTTGACACTGACGCCTTGATTGCCGCATTGAAGAACCACGAAATTGCGGGTGCCGGTCTGGATACGCTGGCTGATGAAACGACTTACTTCGGTAAGAAGGTTACCCCAGCCGATGTTCCTGAAGACTACAAAGAATTAGCAGCCATGCCAAACGTAACGATTACCCCACACTCGGCCTTCTTTACGCAGACGGCCGTCCGTAACATGGTTCGCATTGGCCTTAACGATGTCGTTACCATCGTCAATGGTGGACGTAGCCGCAACGAAGTCTTCCTTGGCTAAAACTGAATTATGAAATAAGAAAGCACCTGTCGATTCACTATCGACAGGTGCTTTTGCGTATTAATAGTAATTATTCAGCTTGTTCAACCACGTACTGCTGGTATCGTTGGAAGTCTTCGCGAGGCAGCTCCAACTGCAACTCGGTCCCGTTGCTGACGTACTTTGTTGACAAAATATTAGCATGTTCGTTGAGGTATGAAACCACCTGACCATCGTCAAAGGGAATCAGCATCGTTGTTGAGACGTAGTCCTTAAAGAGGTGCTTTTCAATGGCTTTCATCAACATGTCCGTTGATGAATCATTGATCGCCGAGATAATCAACCGGTCGTCACCCTCCATGGTGGGGTAATCAAAGTCGGTTTGGTCGGCCTTGTTGAAGACGTACAGCATCGGCTTATCTTTAATGCCAATCTGGGCCAGGGTTTGTTCCGTGGTCTTCATCATTTCCTGGTAGAGTGGATCAGAGTAGTCGATGACTTGGATCAGTAGGTCGGCGTTGGCTGCTTCAGCCAATGTAGACTTAAAGGCTTCTACCAGGTGGATTGGCAACTTGCTGACAAAGCCGACAGTATCACTGAGTAAGCAACGCTTATTTCCTGGGAAATTCAGCTGCCGCACACTGGTATCCAGCGTGGCAAAGAGCATGTTCTTGGTAAAGACTTGCTTATGTTCAGCCAACCCATAGTGGGCTACCAGCTGGTTCATGATTGTTGATTTACCGGCATTGGTGTAACCAACGAGGGCGGCAGTTGGAATCCCCGTCTTATCACGCTGGCGCCGTTTGGTTTCTTCACCCTTGGAGATGTCCCTTAATTCTTGGCGCAGGTGGGCAATCTGTTTGGTAATTACCCGGCGGTCCATTTCCAGCTTGGTTTCACCAGTACCACGGTTGGCAAGGCCACCGCCACCACTCTGCTGGTCGAGGGTGACGTCGTCGGCGGTCTGTAGCCGTGGCAGCTGGTACTGCAACTTGGCAATTTTAACCTGAATCTTGGCTTCACGCGACTGAGCACGGTTAGCAAAAATTTCAATAATTAAGGCAGTCCGGTCAATTACCTTGGTTTGAGTTTGGGTGGCTAAGTTACTCAACTGGCTTGGTGATAATTCGTCATTAGCAACAATGACGTTCACACCAGCTTCTGCGGCGTCTTGTTGAAGTTCTTCAACTTTACCGGAGCCAAAATAAGTTGCCGGGTTTGGACGGTCGAGCGACTGGTCAAACCGCTTAACAACTTCCATGTTGTTAGCCTGAACTAGCTCGGCTAGTTCTCGCATGGAGTACTCATAATTTTCCTGTCCCGTATCGAGACCGATGATAAAGACCGGTGTTCGCTGTGGAAGTTCACTGTTATCCATTTAAAGTCTTTGCTCCCCCTTTATTAATCTGCGGGTAAGTGATGCTGATTATAAAACTTGATTGTTGGTTGGCCATTATCAATGACCATCAGTTGAATGGTACCGTTCTTTGGTGAATTGCCAGGGTCATAAATCCCAGCGGTATCAAACTCTTCCATAAGGGTTCTGATGACCAGCCCGTGGCTGACCAGGAGAACGGTACTGTTGTCCGGCAACTCGCTCAACTGCCGAATGCCGGCATTAATTCGGTGAAGGAACTTCTCGTTGCTTTCAGCCAGGTGATGAGGATCCTTAGCAGCCATGAGGTCACGAACTTTACTCATTGGCATGGTTTTGGCAAAGTCCACAAACAATTTGTATGGTTTGCCAGACAAAACCTCAGCGGCATGGCCACCGTCCGCTCCTTCCAGGAAACCCATGCAAAGTTCCCGAAAATTAGTATTAATTTGCAGTGGTGGACGGTCTTCCTGCGGCAACTGTGCTAGAACCAATTCGGCGGTTCGCTTTGCCCGCGGCAGGTCGCTGGCAAAGGCGTAGTCAAAGTGAACACCCGCCAGTGCTTTTCCGGCAGCGACGCCGTCTTGCTCGCCGGAACCAGTTAGTGGTGCGTCACACCACCCTTGCATCCGGTGATAAAGGTTCAAAATGGTTTGGCCGTGACGCACAATATAAACGTTAATGCTCATTGGTCTGCTATCCTCCTCCAAATACTATCACCAGTTTATCATAAATTGGTTCATTTAATGACCGGAACAGCTTTACATCATCTTATTACGCTTGATGATGTGCCGACGAATCAGGTGAATAATGAGGGTGCAAATAGCCGGTAGCATTGCCACCAGGATAATTAACAGCACAATCAAGGCGTAGTGCTGCTGGACAAACGGTAAGGAACCAAAATAATATCCGAGAATGCTGGCAAGGGCGACCCAGATGGCCACGCCAACCACCGTGGCGAAGGTGAAACGTGTTAAATTGAGGTTAGCTATTCCGGCCACCAGGGGGATGAAGGTGCGGATTAGCGGGACAAAACGGCCGAAAACGACAGCCATGCCACCATACTGGTCAAAGTACTTCCGGGCGGAGGCCAGGTTGGGACCATTAATTTTTTTATTCATCCACTGCCAATGGGTGAGGTAGCGACCAATGTAGTAGTTAACGATGTCACCGATGAGGGCGGCAAAAAAGAAGGTTGGAACCAGGAGAGACATCCTCAGTGATGAAGATGGCAGACTAGCAAGGGAAGCGGCAAAGAAGATTAGTGATTCACCTGGTAGCCAGGGGAAGACGACCAATCCTGTTTCAGCAAAGATGATTAAAAAGAGAATGAGGTATCCCCAGCTGCCCAGCAAGCCAAACAGGATGGAAAGGGACTGCTTAAGGTGGGGCAATACATAAGTTAACTGGTCCATTCAACATCCTCCTTTTTGCCTATATTCTAGCCTGCTTTCTCGTTGCTGGCGAGTCCAATAGCAGAGTCTTACATTTCTAACCTAGCAAACGCTTATGATATAATGGTTAATCGATCTTTAAGAGATAGGGAGGAAACGCTAGTGGCTGACAAGGTGCTTAATGAAGAACAAAAACACCTCAAGATGGTGCTTGATAAAATCAACCAGGCCATTGCTAAGACACAGGGAAAGGCTGACCGAGCTGAAACGGAAGCCAACCAACTTGACCATGGCTTTGATGATATTCACATCAACACGACGACCTATTCTGGAATGATGGATACGGCGGTGTCTGTCCGAGCTCAGCAGCAAATGCTTGATGAGCGGCAGAACTCCTGGCAGCATGCGACTCAGCAGCTATCGACACTGAAGCGACTGCGCGCCAAGCCTTACTTTGCCCGCATCGATTTTCAGGAAAAGGGTGCGAAGAAACCCGAAACCATTTATATTGGATTGGCGTCGTTTAATGACCGACCTGATAACTTTTTAGTCTATGACTGGCGGGCACCAATTTCGTCAATCTACTACGATGGTGGTTTAGGGAATGTTTCCTACCAGACCCCGGATGGGCCCCAGGAAGTGAACGTTTCACTGAAGCGCCAGTTCCAAATTGAAGACGGGGTTATTGTCACCCTTTATGACACCGACGAAGCTGTGACTGACCAGATGCTGTTGTCTGCGTTGAGCAACCACTCTGGCACCAAGATGAAGTCGATTGTCAGCACCATTCAGCAGACCCAGAACCAGATTATCCGTGATACCAAGTCTGACCTCCTCTTCGTACAAGGGGCGGCTGGTTCCGGCAAGACGGCAGTCGTCCTTCAGCGGGTAGCCTGGCTCCTGTACCGTTACCGGGGAAAATTAACCAGTTCACAGGTCATTATGTTTTCACCCAATCAACTCTTCAACGACTACGTTGATTCGGTCTTGCCGGAGTTGGGCGAGCATAACATGGTCCAGATGACCTACTTCCAGTTTGTTAACCGCCGGGTACCGCGTTGCCGAGTAGCGACCCTCCAGCAACGTTTTGAAGCCACCCAGGACGATACTGAGCGAAAGATTAATGACCTACTGACCAGCCGACGCTTCTTTGATACAGTTACCCGTTATGCTAAGAGCCTGGGCCACGCCAACCTGCATTTCCGCAACATCATGTTACACCAGAAGCCGTTTGTGACTAAGGAACGGTTAGCGGAAATCTACTACTCCTTTAACAACAATTACAACCTTGGCAACCGGCTAGAAGGGACCAAGGAAGAGTTAATTAAGTACTTGAACCGCCGGGTAGGCAGCGAAATGCGAAGTAAGTGGGTTGAACAGCGACTGCAATCGCTGAGCCAGGAGGATATCAACGACCTTTTCCGTAACCGACCGCGCGAATTTGCTAATGAGGATGAAGAACGGCGTTTCTTTGCCCGGCAAATTGTGATGAAGGAATTGTTGCCGGTTAAGCGGATGATTGACCACAATAATTGGATCAACATTAATGCTCAGTACGTTCACCTCTTGCGACATACATCCCAATTGATCAACTTAGACAAACTGGGCATCAGTCATGACCAGTGGAAAGCCTTTGTCGACCGGACGGTTGACCAGATGAGAAACCATCAATTATCGGCCGCTGGTGTCAGTATCTACATTTACCTTTACGACTTGCTGACCGGGCGGATTGGCGACCGGCGGATGCGCTACGTCTTTATTGACGAGGTACAGGACTATGATGCATTCCAACTGGCCTACCTTAAATATTCCTTCCCGGAGGCTCGTTTTACCATGCTGGGTGACCTGAACCAGGCGATCTTCACCGACAATGATAATCACAGCTTATTGGAACAACTGGGAACGATGTTTGACCGCGACAAGACACGGGTACTGCAACTGACGAAGACATACCGGTCGACCAAGCAGATTACCGACTTTACCCGCCATATTTTGACCCATGGTGAGGCCATTGAGCCTTTTGACCGGGAAGGCAAGTTGCCACGGGTAGTGGTCAAGCCCAATGAGAAAGCGGCAGTGGATGAAGTTATTGCCACTTTGAAGAATTACCGGCGAGAACATGACAACACCGCCATCATTGGCAAAACCCTGGCTGATAGTCAGCGAATTGCGGACCTTCTTAAATCCCGGGACGTAAAGACCACTTTGATTAAGGGAGAAAATCAACGGTTAGTTCCGGGAACCATTGTGGTACCGTCCTACCTGGCGAAGGGACTAGAATTTGATGCAACAATTGTCTGGAACGCCAATGATCAGCAATATGGCCGTGATGACCAGCGCCGCCTGCTGTACACGATTTGCTCTCGGGCAATGCACGAACTGACCCTGGTGGCGATCGGCAAGGTGACACCTCTCATCGACAAGGCCCCCCGCGACGAGTACACTATGAATGACTAAGCGACCAGTTGATGAAAGTTGAAGAATTGGTGAACATTAACCAAAATCAGTGCGATCCAATTGAAGATTTGTGACTTTATTGTATGATTATGAGGTTGATATTTTTTTGGAGGAAAAGCTATGAAATCAGCGTTGAAAAAGCTGCGAGATGGTTTAAATACTAAGCTTGGTTTTTTCCTGCTCACGTTACTCTTGTTTGCAATTAAGAGTTACTGGGCATACTCAACTAAATTTAATTTAGGGGTGAAGGGAAGCGTTCAACACTTTCTTTTAGCATTTAATACCATTCCCGGGGCGCTGGTCTTTATTGGTATTGCACTGTACTTCCGGGGACGGTTATCGTACTGGTTGATGAGTCTGATTAACTTCTTGCTCTCGACCTGGCTGTTTGCCAACATTTTGTATTACCGGGAGTTCTCGGACTTTATCACCTTTAACCTCATCAAGGGTTCGGGATCCACGTCGAACAACCTCGGTAAGAGTTTGCTGGGGATTATGAAGCCCTCGGACTTCTTGGTATACGCGGACGTGATCATTTTGATCATTGTCTTGCTGACCCACCTAATCCGGGTGGACATGCGCTACTTTAAGACACGCTATGCGATGACCATTACTGCCTTAGGTTTTGTCCTCTTTGGGGTTAACCTGGGGATGGCGGAAAGCAACCGGTCACAGCTACTGACGCGGACCTTCGATAATAACTACATCGTCAAGTATCTCGGCCTGCAGGCCTACACTATCTACGATGGGGTCAAAACCCAGCATAACGATGCGATTAAGTCACGGGCCGAATCGAACGACCTCAAACCGGTTTTGAGGTTCTTGCACAGCAACTACGCTTCGCCAAACGTCCAGTACTACGGGACGGCGAAGGGGAAGAACGTCTTTATCATTCACCTGGAAAGTTTTCAGCAGTTCCTGATTGACTACAAGGTTAATGGCCAAGAAGTAACGCCAACGTTGAACAAGTTGTACCACAGCGATAATACCCTGGCTTTCGATAACTTCTTCCACCAGGTGGCCCAGGGGAAGACTTCCGATGCTGAAATGATGTTGGAAAACTCCCTCTTCGGGCTGCCGGAAGGGTCGGCGATGGTCAGTGATGGTTCAACTAACACCTTCCAATCAATGCCGGCACTGATGGATCAACGTGGTTACACGACCGCTTCGTTCCACGGGGACGTGCCAAGTTTCTGGAACCGGGACAACGCCTACAAGTCGTTTGGTTACCAGTATTTCTTTAGTAAGAACTTTTTCCCGAAGACCCCGGATTACGATGCCGGTTACGGGATTAAGGATAAGATCTTTATGAAGGACTCGGCATATTACCTGGAGCAACTGCCGCAGCCGTTCTACGCCAAGCTGATCACGGTTACTAACCACTACCCGTACATCTTGGATAAAAAGAACAAGTCGATTGACCCGTTAACGACTGGTGATAAGACCGTTGATCCGTACGTGCAAACGGCGCACTACCTCGACCAATCCATTCAGGAGTTTCTAAACTACCTGGATGCTAGTGGCTTGCGGAAAAACAGTATCCTGATCCTCTACGGTGACCACTACGGGATCTCAAATAACCACCCGAGTGCGATCAATAAGATTTTGAAGACCAAGAAGGCTAACAATTACCAGCTGGCAATGTTCCAGAAGGTTCCGTTCATGATTAACATGGATGGGTTAAAGGGTGGGATCGACCACACTTATGGTGGTGAAATTGACGTCCTGCCGACTCTGGAAGACCTGCTGGGGATGAGTTCCAAGAACTACATCCAGTTTGGCCAGGACCTGCTATCGCCGCAACGCAACCAGATCGTTTCCTTCCGTGACGGTGATTTTGTGACGCCAAAGTACACTAAGTACAACGGTGACATTTACTACACCAAGACTGGTAAGCAGATTAAGCAACAAACACCAAAACAGAAGAAGGAACTGGATAAAATTCAGCACTACGTCACGACTGAACTGGGCCTGTCTGACAAGGTGATGAACGGTGACTTGCTGCGGTTCTACCACCTGAGGGGCTTCAAGAAAGTGAATAAGAAGGACTATACTTACAACACCCAGAAGTCACTGAAGAAACTCAAGCAGGCACGGAAAAAGAAGAAGACCAGCGTTAAGGCCGAAAACAACAACCAGAGCACCTTTGATGAATACTCAACGGATGCACCGGAATTAAAGGAAAATCCAAAGTTGGACTTTCCAAAGTAAGCCGACTGGTAAATAATACGAAAAAAGGGCTGCGGCAGTGATTGTCGCGCCCTTTTCTTGGAAAGAGAGGATGGGTGTTTTGGAGAACTACAGTAATTATGACCACTTTGACCGACAGACCTGGCACAGCTTTTTCCCCAGCAACACGGTCTCATTGACCCAGGACAACCTGGATGAAATTAAGTCACTAAATGACCAGATTTCCATCAAGGACGTGAACGATGTTTACCTGCCATTGATTAAGCTGCTCCAGCTTAAGTACCAGAACTACCTGCAATGGCAGCTGCAAAAGATGACCTTCATCAAGCAGCCTACTTCACGGGTGCCTTATATTATCGGGATTGCCGGATCGGTGGCGGTAGGCAAGAGTACAACGGCGCGGCTGCTGCAGATTCTCCTGCACCGGCTAATGCCTGACCGGCGGGTCTCCCTGGTGACGACCGACGGCTTTCTATTCCCGAACGCCAAGCTTAAAAGGCGGGGGATCATGGACCGCAAGGGTTTCCCCGAATCCTATGATATGGAGGCCTTATTAAACTTTCTCAACGAGGTCAAGGGTGGCAAGGAGCAAATTAAGGTGCCGATTTACTCTCATCAGACCTACGATGTTGATCCGGTAAATTACCAGCTACTGGACCGCCCAGATATCGTGATTGTTGAAGGGATTAACACGTTGCAGTTGCCAAGTAACCAGCGTCTATACGTCAGTGACTTTTTTGACTGCGCACTCTACGTTGACGCTTCTGCCAAACTGGCGGAGAAGTGGTACTTAGAACGGTTTGGCGTTTTGTTGGACACGGCGCTCACGGACCCGACCAACTACTACTACCCGCTCTCACACGATCGTGACCACGCCTTTGCGGTGGCCCGCTCGGTATGGGAGAAGGTCAACCTGCCAAACCTGACTCAGTACATCCTGCCAACACGGAACCGGGCGGAGATAATCCTGCATAAGACTGACCACCACTACATTGACCGGATTTATTTGCGAAAATAGGTGAATCTAGCTGTCAGTCATTGACCAATGAGAGGTTGGCCCGTAAAATATAGCTAATGTTTTGGAAAGATGGAAAAGGAGTGTGAAACCAGTGGCAAACGTCAACTTAGACGCGTTCGACAAGATCATCGTGCTTGACTTCGGGAGCCAGTACAACCAGCTGATTACCCGACGGCTGCGGGACTTTGGAGTATACTCCGAACTGCTGTCGCACAAGATTACGGCTGTCGAGGTGAAGAAGATCAAGAACCTCAAGGGAATTATCTTCTCCGGTGGTCCGAACAGTGTTTATGATCCGGACGCCTTTAAGGTCGATCCTGAAATTTTTAAGCTGGGAATTCCGATTTTGGGGATTTGTTACGGAATGCAGCTGATGAGCTACGATCTCGGCGGGAAGGTTGAAAAGGCCGAAAACTCAGAATATGGTCGGGCAGACATTGAGGTGTTCGATGATGATGCAGTCCTCTTCAAGGGTCTGCCAAATCAACAATACGTTTGGATGAGTCATGGTGACCTGGTTACGAAGGCCCCAGAAGGCTTTAAGGTCACTGCCACCAGTAAGAACTGCCCAATTTCATCCATCGCGGATGACCAGCGCAAGTTCTACGGCGTCCAGTTCCACGCGGAGGTACGGAACTCGGAGTACGGTCTTGATATCCTGCGTCGCTTTGCCTTTGACGTTTGTGGTGCCAACGATAACTGGACGATGGATGACTTCATCGACCTACAGATCGAACATATTCGCAAAGAGGTTGGCGATAAGAAGGTAATCCTTGGCCTGTCCGGTGGGGTTGACTCCAGTGTGACGGCCGTTTTGATCCATAAGGCGATCGGGGACCAACTGACCTGCATTTTCGTTGACCACGGTCTGTTGCGGAAGAACGAAGCCGACCAGGTGATGAACGCCTTGAACCGCGACCTCGGGGTTAACATCATCAAAGTTGACGCTGCCGACCGTTTCCTTGGCAAGCTGAAGGGCGTTACCGACCCAGAAAAGAAGCGGAAGATCATCGGTAAGGAATTCATCGAAGTCTTCAATGAAGAAGCCAAAAAGATTCCTGATGCTGACTTCCTCGCTCAGGGGACCCTGTACACCGACGTGATCGAGTCCGGGACTGATACCGCTCAGACGATCAAGTCCCACCATAACGTTGGTGGCCTGCCAAAGAAGCTTGGCTTCAAGCTGATCGAACCATTGCGCAAGCTCTTCAAGGATGAAACTCGTGAACTTGGTGAAAAACTGGGGATTCCGCACGAATTAGTATGGCGGCAACCCTTCCCCGGTCCTGGTCTGGGGATCCGGGTGATCGGCGAAATCACTCCTGAAAAACTGGAAATCGTCCGTGAATCTGACGCGATCCTGCGCGACGAAATCAAGAAGGCTGGCCTTGACGAAAAGATCTGGCAATACTTTACTGTCCTGCCGGGTATTCGCTCCGTCGGGGTCATGGGTGACGGCCGGACTTACGACTACGCGGTTGCTATCCGAGCCGTGACCTCCATCGACGGGATGACCGCCGACTTTGCCAAGATTCCGTGGAATGTTATGCAAAAGATCTCGGTGCGGATTGTCAATGAAGTCGACCACGTCAACCGCATCCTTTATGATGTCACGAGCAAGCCGCCTTCGACTATTGAGTACGAGTAATGTTGCTTATTAACTTGATAGCGGAATCCTAATTTAACGGCATTTGAATGGTGCAAAATCAATTCAAATCTATAAAAAGCAACATTGTTCCCTACCAAAACCCTACCAAAACTTATAATATTGAGCGTGAAAAAAGCAATCAGCATTTACAATTGATAGTAAGTGTTTGATTGCTTTTTCATTTTGAACTTCATCTTAGTTAACATATAGACGAAAAATAACAGGTACTACATAATTGCTAAATGTGTTATAGTACCTGTTATTTATTTTTGCTGACTATCTTTTTTCATATTTTCCTAAATTTCAAGAATAAGTTAGCCACTGGACTCAAATAAATAATACTGACCAATTGATTATTGGTTGATGGAGCTGTGATATCTCTTGGTAGAAGGCCTTACGATAGATATCCATTGACGAATG
>DXGK01000063.1 GCA_019113965.1 Candidatus Limosilactobacillus merdipullorum | reverse complement strand
ATTGCCTGGAAAAGTTTTTCTCGCCACTGGTGCTTTTTGGATTTCATCTGATCAATCCCACAATTCTTCAAAGTGACTCGAGGCAGAAGTTGTTGCGTCACTAGCCAACGTTTTTTCAACTGGCTGCGGTGCTGACGGTTGCGGTGCCAGCTGCTTTAAGTCATAGCTCAATTCTTGGTGATCCGCATCGACAGTCACCACTTGGCCAGAGAAGTACCACTCGTCGGCAAAGTCAACGTAAAAGTCAGTACCATCGACGCTGGAAGACGCAATCGGCTGGTCGGCGGCCGTTACCAACTGTGGTGTGATTTGAGCTTGCTGTCGAGTTCCATTAACCGGTTTGACAACGACCAAACGGATCAATGCCTTGTCATTCCTGGTGAGTTTGAACTTTGCCCGCAGCAAGTCAGCTGCCTTTTTCGTTACGCGTAATTTCACGAAAAACCTCCTTTAGCTGCTTATATTTTATCACGTTTAACTAAAAAAACCGCCATGCTTGTTGGCCAAAACATGACGGTCATTACTGTTCATTAATTATTGTTGCTTTTCAGCCTTCTTGTTCAATGCTGAATGCCTCATCCCGTATACCAAGTAGATTAGAATCCCAATGACAAACCAGCCGCCAGCATAGATCTTTGCCTGGGCATCCAGACCGACAAAGACAACTAGCGAGGCTAAAAAGCCCAGTGCTGGCATTACCGGAAAGAGCGGCATCTTAAAGGCCGGATCAGCAATATCGTGGCCTTCACGCTTGCGCAATGGGTAAATTGCCAAACAAACGAACATAAATGCAATTAGCGTCCCAGCAGAAACCAGTTGTGAAAGGAAGGCAAATGGGAAGAGCGCACTGATGATTAAGGTGACAATCGTCAAGACCAGCAAGGCGTTGTTTGGTCGCTGCTTGTCGTCCAACTTGCCCAGGAATTTAGGCAACATCCCATCACGGCCAAAGGAGTAAATCAGCCGGGAACCGGCCATCATCATCCCAATTAAGGCGGTCAGCATCCCCACAACAGCCACTGTCTGAACGACCGTTGCGACCAGCTGGTGCCCTGCTGTCCGTAATGCCAAACCAACCGGTTCAGCACTATTCATGTACTTCTGGTACGGGACAACCCCTACCAAGACAATTGATGTCACCACAAACAGAACAACGGCAATCAGCAACGAGCCCATAATCCCGCGCGGCATCGTTTTTTGAGGATTAATCGCTTCACCAGAGTTAGCGGCAATCGAGTCGAAACCGATGTAGGCTAAGAACAACATCGAAACACCGGCGTAAATCCCCTGCCAGCCACCAAAAGCACCGTGAGAAGTTGGCCGGTACTTCGGAATAAATGGCACTAAGTTTTTAGTTTTGAGGGCGGTGAGGCCAACCACGATAAACAGGAGGATGACACCCACCTTAAGCACTACCAGGATGTTTTCCACCCGTGCGGCATCTGAGACCCCACGACTGATCAGGAAAGAAACCACCAGTAAAACCACCACGGCCACCAAGTCGATTACACCGCCATTGGTACCGAACGCATTTGACAGGGAAGGCGGCAATTTCCAACCAAGCGGGGCAATTAGCGCCCGAAAGTTGGCAGAAAGACCGGAGCCAACGAAAGCTAAGGCGATAAAGTACTCCGCCAGCAATGCCCAACCGGCAATCCAGCCAAAGAATTCACCAAAAATCACGTTAATCCATGAATAAGCTGAACCGGCAAACGGCATTGCCGCTGCCATCTCGGCATAGGCAAAGGCCACTAAGCCGGCCACTACCGCGGCCAGCAGGTACGAGATTGCGACGGCGGGACCGGTATGTAGCGCCGCCACTTCACCAGGCATCGTAAAAATCGAAGCGGAAACAATTGTTCCGACTCCCAAACCTAAGAAATCACGAACCCGCAGTGAACGGACCAGGTGGCTGTCCTTATCCTCATAAACGCTCGGGTCTTCTTTTCGTATCATTTTCTTCCAGAGGCTCATTAGCAATCACTCTCCCTGCAAAAATTAAAATTTGATTAATTAATTCTAGCAAGAGTCTCACTTTTCGTCAAATAATCTTCGCAGAAGCTCATCTTTGGATTATCGAACTGCCATTAATATATCTGCCAATAACAGCAAAACAGCCGCTATCAAGACAGATAGCGACCGTTTGGGGTGGTGAACAGTGGTTAGCAACCACTTTCATAATTATTAACGCTTAATCAATAAAATTTGTCAAAATGCGGTTAGTGGGGACCTCCCGCGGTGCCAAAACCTCATCACAATGGCCGAGAGTCAGACAAATCAGGGGGGGCTGCCCCTCCGGGATAATCCTTGGCGGTATCTCCGGTAAGGCAGACATATTCATACAAGCACCAATCCCGATATTTTCGGCGGCCAATGCCATATTTTCGACCATCGTCCCCGCACTGACGTATTTTGAATGTCGGAGCTGGTCAGTTTGAACTGAAATCACAATGACTGCCGGAGCGTGATAAGTGTTGGCAAACTGACGAACCAGTTCCGGTCTGGTAATCACCGTAAAACGATACAGATCATAACTTCCACCACTAGGCGCCCCCGCCTGCCCAGCGTGAATAATCGTCGCCAGTTCTTCCTTGGTTACGAGCTGAGTCGTGTATTGGCGAATCGACCGGCGGGTAAAAATTGCCTTCATTAAGTCCATTTTGCTCCTCCCATTCTTTTTAGTGAGGATACTGAGCGTTATTCTCGTAAACTAGCTCTGGTTCCATGCTGACCCGTTTATTTTTGTTTAACTTCGCAATCGAGCGCATTTCATCCGCTGACAGTTCAAAATCGTAAATCGCAGCATTTTCTTTAATTCGGGACGGATGAACCGACTTCGGAATAAAGGAGTTGCCAACCTGCAGTTGCCAACGCAAAATTACCTGGGCAACTGTCCGCTGATGTGCCGCTGCAATTTTCTTCAAAACCGGATTGTCCATCATCTTACCACGGGCTAACGGTGACCATGCCTGAGTCACAATCCCGTGCTGGTGATTAAACGCCCGCATTGGTTCCTGGCCAAGTTGCGGTGTACACTCAATCTGGTCAACTACCGGCATTTCCGTCGCCTGCGTCGCCAAGTATTGCAGGTGGACCATTGAATAGTTAGAGACCCCAATCGACCTGGTTAATCCCTGCTTCTTCATTTCTTCAAAGGCCCGCCAAGTCTCAAAAAAGTGTTGGTTGATTGGCCAATGAACTAAGAGCAGATCAACATAATCAAGTCCCAGCCGTTGCAGAGAGTCCTTGACCGAATTGATGGCTGATTCAAAGCCCTGTTTTTTTTCGGCCACTTTGGTCGTCAGGAAAAACTGGTCACGACTGACATTAAGATCTGCTAACGCGTGACCCAGCATCTCCTCATTCTCATACATCTGCGCCGTATCAAACAGTCGGTAACCATTTTCCCAAGCGGAACGGATAGCGACCTTCATCTCTTCTTCATCGGTAATCTTGTAAACACCAAAGCCCTCTTGAGGCATCCGGTTACCATCTGCTAATTTCAAAAATTGATCACTAATTGATGCCATTTTGTCCCCTTCTTATTGAATATTACTGTTTATGATTCGTTGATAATGGCGTGGTTGCCGGGCAATTGGCCGACTGTAGCTACCAACCGTTCGCAGGTCATCACGTTGTTCTTTCTGATCGTCCGTTGTATCACCGTTCGGGTCCAGCGGCACGGGTACCGTCATTGCTGAGGAAATCACCGAGTTGCCAGTTTGATAGTCAAACACAATGCCTGGCTCAACATTCGCCAAATAGACGTTAAAATTAAGCGTCCCATCCGTTGCAATTGCTTGCAAGTTAATTCCCCGCGGCATCAGTTCGTTTCCCCGAAAAATGGGAGTAGCTTGGTAAATGACCCGGTGGTGCGATTCAATGGCCCGGCGGACCTTCCCCTCATACAGTGTTTGGACTGCCTGGTTAGTAAAGTCAGTTTCCGTAAACAAGTTTCGTGGATTATCCTGGTCACCATTATTACCATGTGGATCAAAACGGCCAGTCTGTGGGTCAATACCGCGAGTCAACGAGTAGGCAATCAAATGCCCCCGGTTATAAACCAGTAATTGGTCCCGGTTATTATGCCAGGCGGTTGGTGAGGAGGTTTGTGCCGTCCGCAATGCCGTATTGGCATGATTCTGCCAATTTAAAAAAGCGGTATTGGAGTGAGACGTCCGCCCCAACCGATCTAACTGCTGATAATCAACACGGTCTTGCTGCCAAGCATTGGGATTTAACGTTGATTTCCCATTATTCACTTGAAAAATTGGTGACTGGCCACTGTGATAATTAATCTTCGCCAGCTGTTGATACTGTTTGGCAGTAATTCCGCCAACTTCGCTGGCTGGTCGATGATCCTTCTTGGCATAATTTTCCTGACTTTTAAGTCGTTGCTGGTAAGCGCTCATTGACTGAGCACCAATACCCAGTCCAACGCCAATGGCGAGCAGCAGGACAGTCCGAATGATCTTTTGTAATCTCCTTATCAATCCAGCATTCTCACATCCTTTTTTGCCATGCTGTTTTTATTATACTGATTTTCGTGTCAATTCACCATCATAATAAAAAACACCCCTGGCAAACCCAGGGGTGTTCGATAGACGTTTGATTATTCTTCAACGTCGCGACGCTTTTCGGCAATCCGAGCAGACTTACCGTTACGTTCACGCAGGTAGTAGAGCTTAGCACGACGTACCTTACCATGACGCAGAATGTCAATCTTTTCAACACGTGGTGAGTGAAGCGGGAAAGTCCGTTCAACGCCGACACCGTTACTGATCTTCCGAACAGTGTAGGTAGCGCTGATACCTGAACCATGACGCTTTACAACGACACCTTCAAACATCTGAACACGTTCACGCTTACCTTCAACAATCAGGGCGTGGACACGAACAGTGTCACCGGCACGGAAGTCCGGAATGTCATCACGAAGTTGACTAGCAGTAATTTTTTCGATAAATGGATTTTGACGCATTTTATCTTATTCCTTTCGCCGACATTCATGTCCATCCGGGCAGCGGAATATCGTTAGTTATGGCCAAACAGCCGATTAATATCTTAACAAAATCTAAGGATCATTTCAAGGATTACTTTGGGGCATTAGGATCTTCGTCGATTTTAATATCCTGAAGCATCCGTTGCTGCTCGACCGTCAAGTGTGCCTTCTTTAAGAGGTCAGGCCGCCGGAGGTAGGTCCGTCGCAATGACTCCCTCATCCGCCATTCACGGATTTTCTGGTGGTTACCGCTGAGCAGGACGTCAGGCACCTTCATCCCACGAAAGTCAGCTGGCCGGGTATATTGCGGGTACTCCAGCAAGCCATTGCTAAATGAGTCCCCCATTGGGGATGCCTGGTTACCCAACACCCCCGGAACAAAGCGAACCGTCGCGTCAATCATCACCATCGCTGGCAATTCACCACCAGTTACAACGTAGTCCCCCAGGGAGGCCTCATCAGTCACCAGCTGGCGGATGCGTTCATCGTAGCCTTCATAGTGGCCACAAATAAAGGTTAAATGCTCTTCCTGGGCCAGTTCCTGGGCATACGACTGGTCAAATTGTCGCCCTGCAGGATCAACCAGGATGACCCGCCCTTTCGGGTACTGACCAGCAATTTCGTCCTGGATGGCCTGGTAGGCATCAAAAATGGGCTGAGCCTGCAGCAGCATCCCCGCACCGCCACCGAAAGGAGCATCGTCAACGTGGTTATGCTTATCGGTGGTGTACTTACGAAAGTCAGTCACGTGAATATCTACTAGGTGGCTTTCCTGAGCCTTCCCGATAATTGATTCACCCATTGTGGCCTGAAACATGTCAGGAAAGAGGCTTAAAACATCAATTCTCATTATTCTAGTCCCTCCATCAGTTCAACTATCACCAAACCGTCATCCAGGTTCACCTCTTTGATAACATCTGGAATAGCTGGCAGTAAAAGGTCCTCTTTGTTAGGACGAACAACTACCCAAACATCATTAGCCCCGGTTGGCATAATTTCCTTTATCTGCCCCAGTAGTTGGCCATTCGTTGTCTTAACGTCGAGACCGACAATTTGCCGGTAGTAGTACTGCCCCTGTGGCAGGTCATCCTGCTGGTCTTCACTGACCTGAAGTTTTTTCTTGGTAAACTGCAAAACATCGTTGATATTGTCGTAGCCCTTCAGTTTGATTAACATGAACTGCTTATGCGGACGGGCGCTTTCAACTTCCACTTCCTGGTGCTGACCGTCATCCTTCTCGATGAATAATTGACTACCCGGCTGGAAACGTTCCTCGGGAAAATCGGTTAGTGAAATCACCTGTAATTCGCCCTTGATCCCATGAGTTTTCACAATGGTTGCAACATCGTAGTAATTCATAATTGCTCTCTTCCTATTTAATGAAAATTAATGAAAAGAGCCGCCACTCGCCAAACGGCTCGTTGCGACTCTTTATCTTAGTGGCGGTAATCATTAACCGTGAACCGGATTTTCTTCTGGCGCGACTGCCGCGAACGGCTGCCCTCAATCACCGTCCGCAGTGCAGACGCTACGTGCCCTTGCCGGCCAATAACCCGCCCGACATCACGATGGTCTACCGTTAATTCAAAACGATGAAATTTACCCTTATCACTCTCATAAATCCGGATCTTGTCCGGGTAACGAACGAGTGGCGAAACCAATGTTTTAATCAACAATTTGGTATCTGGTTCAGCCATGATTAACTGTCACTACTTCTTAGAAGCAAACTTTGCTTCGTGGAACTTCTTCATTA
>DXGK01000062.1 GCA_019113965.1 Candidatus Limosilactobacillus merdipullorum | reverse complement strand
ATCCCCCGGTCAACCATTTTCGTCCGAATCTTAATAATCCGCTCCTTAACGACTCGGTCACTAATATAGTGCAGCAAGATAAATGGCAAGATAACTGTGGGCACAACCATACTCAAAATAATCACCAGCGTTTCAGCCAAAACTAATTGGCGAAACTGAACGGCGTTAACATTATCAGCAACCGTAAACACCAGGGACAGCGTAATTGCACCCCGGACACCACCAAGTGAAAAAAGAATCGCGTTTTTCCATCCCAGCTTGTCCAAGAGTCCGTAAATAAAGCGAACAATCAGGTTGACTCCGTAAAGGGCCATCCCCACCCATAGCCATGATCAACCAACTGTGGAATGGAGCAAATCAGTTCTCAAGATCCGCACGATGAGAATTCCTAAGATGACAAAAACAATGTTGTTAAGCATCTCACGAACCATGTTGATCGTCACCATCCCATTGTGAAACTGGCGCGGGTGCACAAAACGACAATTCGCACTTTCGCTATTTTGCATTAAGCCGGCGCAAACAACGGCAATAATCCCCGAAACTTCCAACTTTTCTGCAACAAAGTAGACGAAGAAAGGGGTAACCAAGAACAACATATTTTGAGCATTAGCTGCCCACAGGTTCAACCGCTGAAGACCCTGACGGAAGTTAATCATCAGCAAAGCGACGACAATCCCCACTAAAATTCCACCAAATGCTGACAATAAGAAGCGCAAAAATATTACCCGATAATTTAGGTCCCCCTGTTCAACCCATAAGGCAGTGGCACTGACCAGGATGATACTGCTAGCATCATTAAAGAGCGATTCCATCTTTAGCAATGAACTAATATGCTAGGGCATAATCATTCCTGCAGTTACTGCATCCGTGGCGGTCGCATCCGTAGAAGTGCTCAGTGCTGATAGTAAAGCTGCCAATGCTACCGGAATTCCTAGCCAGGCTAAGCCCGCGCTGCTCACAAACGTCATGGCTAAAACCAGAATCACAGCAGTGCTAACAATCTGACCGATGGACTGACGGACCTGGTTGATCCGCGTCCCCTGCCTTTCAAAATAAATTAGCGGTGCCACAATATACATGAAGACCTCTGAATGAAACGGCGCCACCAGGTGGTTCAGTGGTGCAATAAGGGCAATTGCCACTCCGATGGCAATGCTGACGTAGTTGATGGATAGCCGCGGAATAAAAGCCGAAATGATACTAGAGACGATTGCGGCCACCAAAACTGTCGCGGTTGAAATTGCTAAAAACATTGGTGTTCCTCCGCTTCCTCAAAATAGTTTGTCTCTTAATTGAACAAATTTTAACAGACAAACACTATGTTCGTCACCGCTAGTTAACTTTATTTTGTCAAAGAACACCAGCTAACAGCTCGTACCCATTAATGAAATACGGTCAATTACGATTTGATCCGTGGTAGTCAGTATTTGAACTTCACCCTGCCAAGCCTTCAATTAACAACTTTATTGTCGTGTTAACACGTCATGAGACTCAATCGTCCAACCTTACCTAAGTTTAATTGAATGGTTGTTATTTGAACTCACGAAAGATGATGACCCATCCACGGTCTCAGTGGTGAAATATTCAACTATTCAAGCATCAGCGAAGCGTCGTGGGTCTCAGCTGTGAAATTGTCGTTGGCAATTGATTGCCTACGACAAGACAAAGCTTCAAGACAAGCGCGATAGCTATTGGCTCGAAGTTGTGTCCACAGCGTTCCAGCCCCAAAACAAGCACAAAGCTGATGCAATGTTCCAGACCGGTTAGGACTGGAAATCAACACATTGTTCCAGCCCAAAATAAGCGCAAGTTGATGCAGTATCATCAAAGCAAAAGTGCCCCGAGGCCAATCGCCTCAGAGCACTTGGATGTGAATTATTATTTTTCAACTAGTTGACCCCTTCCATCTGGGCACTGATGTGCTTGGAGAGGAAGAGTAAGATGATACCGAATACAACAGAAACGGCACCAATTGCGAGGAAGTACTGGATTTCAGTCGAAGCGCTGTAGTACTTAACGATCTGGGCGTTAACCGCCTGACCAGCAGCGTCGGCCAGGAACCACATACTCAGCATCTGGGACTTGAAGGCCTTTGGTGCCAGCTTGGTGGTGACTGACAGACCAATTGGCGAAATCAGCATTTCACCGATTTCACACAGGAACCAAGAACCAACCAACCAGAACGGACTGACACGGCCCGCAGTCGTCCCGTGGATAATCCCCGGCAGCGCCATCCAGGCGTATGAGATTCCGGCAAATACCAGCCCAAAGGCAAACTTCGTTGGTGAAGTTGGCTGGTTCTTCCAGTGGTCCCACAGAGCCACGAAGATTGGCGTCAGGATCATGATGAACAGCGGGTTCAAGGTCTGAAAGTTAGCGGCGGCAAAGTACCAGCTGCCGATGTGTAAGACGGTCCGGTCCTGAGCAAAGAGTGCCAGAACAACGGAACCAGATTCTTCAATCCCCCAGAAAATAGCGGCAGCAATAAACAGCGGAATGTAGGCAAGTACCCGGCTGTGTTCAACCTTGGAAACCTTCTTGGAGTTGAGCATCATGATGAAGTAGATGATTGGCAATGCGATGGCAATGATTGTGATCAACATGATGATGTTGTTAATGTTCATCTGGCCCAAAGCAGCCATCAATGCCAGGATAATTGCCACGACAACTACACCCACGATAGTCCAAACAGTAACCCGGTGAAGTGATTCCTTGTCGATCGGGTCTTCTGGATAAAGACTGTTCTTACTCAGGTAACGGCGACCATCAATCGAGTACTGCAGCAGTCCAAAGAACATCCCAATAGCGGCCAGCGAGAAACCGGCGTGGAAGTTCATTTCTGAACCAAACATGTGGACACCGAAACCATTAGCAGCCCACGGAACAGCCCATGGCGCAACGGCGGCACCAAGGTTAACACCGAAGACGAACATACTGAAACCAGAGTCACGACGCGAATCATTTTCGTCGTATAGGTCACCAACCATTGATGAAACGTTTGGTTTCAGCAACCCAGTACCACAAACGATCAGTGCGATGGAGACGTACAAGGCGGGAATCCCGAACGGCAGCGACAGGGCAATGTGCCCGAACATGATCAAAACACCACCGTAGAAAACCGTCTTACGACTACCCCAAACACGGTCGGCCAGCCAACCACCGACAACACCAGACAGGAAAACCAGTGAACCGTAGATCGACATAACTGAGGCCGCAGTGGCTTGGTCCATTCCCAAACCACCTTTGGTAACCGCGTAGTACATATAGAACAGCAGGATGGCACGCATCCCGTAGTAACTAAACCGTTCCCACATTTCGGTGAAGAACAGGGTTGATAAACCACGAGGCTGGCCGAAGAATGCTGTGTCTAAATTCTTCTGTTTATTAGCCAACATAAATCCTCCAATTCAATCGCGGGTTGAGCTACCACCGTCCCCACGGACCATCGTCACTAACCCGCTAAATTTTCTGAATTAAAAAACATATAATAATTATACTAGTATCCTAGCTACCTGGTCAATTGAAAATGAGCAAATAATGAGAAATGGTTCATTATCGATCATTTTATAGCAAATGAATATCGTGCTTTGCACATTCTTCAACCATCTCAGTTGGCCAAACACTAGCCTGAACTTCACCAACGTGTGCCTTGCCTAACAGCAGCATGCATAGCCGTGACTGACCAATCCCACCACCGATAGTGTAAGGTAGCTTCCCTGCCAACAGGTCGCGGTGGAACGGCAACTTAGCCCGGTCTTCGCAACCAGCAGCCTTTAATTGACGACGCATTGCATCTTCATCAACCCGGATACCCATGCTGGAAATTTCGAGCCGGGTTTGCAGCGGTTCGTACCAGAAGACAATGTCCCCGTTAAGTTCCCAGTCGTCGTAGTCAGGTGCCCGGCCGTCATGCGGCTTGCCACTCCGCTTCAGTGGGCCACCAATCTTTTCGACAAAGATGCATCCCCACTTCTTCGCAGCTTTTTCTTCTCGTTCCATTGGTTCAAGGTCCGGGAACTCATCCTCTAGTTCCTGGGTAGTCACAAAGTGGATATCATCCGGCAAGTGGTAAACAGCTTCTGGATAACGTGCCCACACTTCATCTTCCAGCTGCTTAATTACCTTAAAGATTTGACGAACCACCTTGTGGAGCGTTTCCTGAGTTCGTTCGTCCTTGGCGATAATCTTTTCCCAGTCCCACTGGTCAACGTAAATCGAGTGGAAGTTGTCGAGGTCTTCGTCACGGCGAATGGCGTTCATGTTGGTGTAAAGGCCTTCGTGCATCTTAAAGCCGTACTTCTTCAGTGCGAACCGTTTCCACTTGGCCAGGGAATGAACGATTTCAATCGTTTCACCAGGCAGTGCCTTAGCATCAAAGGAAACCGGCCGTTCTACCCCGTTCAAGTTATCGTTAAGTCCCGTCTCCTTTTCAACGAACATCGGTGCCGACATCCGTTGCAAATGCAGCTCCTTACCCAGTTCATCCTGGAAAGTTTCCCGGATGAAACGAATAGCGGCTTCAGTGTCACGAACGGATAGTTTTGGATCATAGTCATCTGGCAAGATTAATGTCATATTAAAATCTCCTTCTCATAAAACCACCGCAATTGCGGACTGTTCAACAACTGGGCGGCAAACAAAAAAGTCTTCCGCCCGACAAGGGACGAAAGACTTCGCGGTACCACCCTAGTTGCCTGCCAACTGGCAAGCCACTTCATTCACAGCACAAACATGCTTCCCGGTGGTAACGTTCCGGTCACGGCTAATCCTACTGTAATTCAGACTAGCGACCAAGAAAGTGTTAGTCGACTGCCGGCGACCTCGCGGTTTCTCACTATCACCGCTTCACTGCAGGTTCAACAATCTCGTTTATCTTTCTCATCGTCTTTTAATGTTATTTAATATTCTACACACTTTTTTCTAAAAGGCAACCCCTTTTTGAAAAATTACCACGGTCGCCAACAAATGGCGGCTGCCACGTAAGCAACCAGCAGCCCCATAACCAGGCCGTACTGCCACTTTGGCAGTTTATCCACCGCCATCTCTGTTCGCACAGCGCCCTCGGTGAAACCCTGGGAGGTCATTGCCATCGCCAGGTCCCCCGACCAGTTAAGTGCGATCAGGATCAACCGCAGGTAAAAGCGCGGTTGCCATAGATGATAGGCTTGCCCCCGCAGCATTGCCGAATAGCGGACCTGCTGAAAAGCCCCCCTCAGGCGGCTAAACATGTTCAGGGCGGCTAACACTCCGTAAACAAAGGTATTCGGCAATTTCAAATGCTGGTGCAGACTGAGCAATAACGTTTTGGCCGAAGTGGTCAAGGTCAGGGTCAAAGCCAAAGTTAGGTAAGCATAGACACGTGAGCCGTAAATCCAAGCTAAATGCACCCGGTTGCCAGCTCCAAAAAAGTAAAACGAGAGCCAGCTCCCTAGTGCTAGCGGCAAGGCGATCAACAGGATCAGAACAGTCTTTTTGAACGGCATTTGCTGCCAGAAAAGGTAAAGCAGCGAGCCAGCAATCACGATTGCATTAAGGGTCACCGAATGGACAAAGCTAGTTGCCAGACCCAGGGTAATGATCATCAATGCTAGGACAGTCGGGTTAAGTCGCCGGGTTCTGTTAGTCAATATTTTCCCCTCCTAACAAGGTTAAGTGCTGGTCCGCGAGGCGGATTTCATAATCCATTTGGTCCACCACACCAACCCGCTGGTGCGAAATGATCAACATCCCTATCTGCAGGTCGGTGGCCACCTTACGAATCAGCCGCAAAACAACCCTTAATGAGGCCCCGTCTAAACCGGCAAAGGGTTCGTCCAACAGCATCACCGGCTGCCCCATCACCAGCATGCTGAGTAACTGGAGCTTTTTCTGCTGGCCACCGGAAAGTTGGTAGCTCACCCGGTCAAGGCACTTGGTTAACCCTAGTTCCCCTACTACTTGGTTAATGCGGTCTTTCGTCCAATACTGCGGCTGACAACTGTGAGTTTGCGACGCCTTTAATTCATCCCCGGCCTTAAGCTCAATGAACTGGTCGGTACTATTTTGGAAGACCCATCCGACCGTCAGCGCCCACTTTTTCGGTGGTAACTTGGTGGCTGCTTGGTGGTCGAATTCAATTTGTCCTTCGTAGTTATGTTGCTGGCTAAGGGCGGCCAAGAGGGCCGACTTTCCTGCACCGTTCTCGCCAGACAAAAGTCCCAGTTGTCCCTGCGGGATTGTTAGCTGGCTGTCTTTAAGCAGCACCCGTGACCCTACGCTAATTTCAATGTTGTTGGCTACCAACCGGCCCTCGTTCAGTGGCTGCCGTTTAACGGGGATAGTGGGCTGGTCAGCCGGCAAGGATTGCGGGTCATGCCGACTAAGCTGCTGGTCAGCAGACAGTTGGTACCAACTGTTAGCAATCCCCTGGTACCCACTGAGGTCGTGATCTGCTAACAGAATGGTTTTGGCCTGTTCAGTCTGCAGGCGTTTAAGGTCGGCTAACAGCTGTTGGCGTCCCATCATATCAACGTTGGCAAACGGTTCGTCCAAGAGGATCACCTCACTATCCATCGCCAGGAGACAAGCCAGGGATACTCGCTGCTGTTCACCGCCAGATAAAGTGTGAACCCGTCGCTGGGCTAGGTGGTGAATGTTCATCCAAGCCAGGGTATCATGCATCCGACGCTGTACTTCTTCGCGCGGCAGTTGCAGGTTGGCCAAGGCAAACTGAAGTTGTTCGCTGACCGTCTTCATCGCGAACTGGCGTCCCGGATGCTGGAAAAGCATTGCCACTTTGGCGGCCCGCTGGTAAGGAACAATTTTGCCGACAGGTTGGCCGTTCAGCAGGGCTTGGCCGCTTGTTACCGCCCCACCGTACTGGGGTAGCAAGCCTGCCAACAGCTTGAGCAGTGTTGATTTACCACAACCGGAAGGTCCGGTTAAAAGACCAAAGGTACCCGGCTCAACTTGAAAGTCCAGGTGGTCAAATAATGGTTGGCCATTGTATTCAAATGTTAATTGGTGGAGTCCGAGTTCAGTCATTTATTTGCCCATCATCCCCGTCTGTTGAACCAACTTGGCAATCCAGTTCACCAATATTCCGGCAAAGAAGCCGATCGAAATAAAGCGGATAATGAACAGGATTACTAGCAGACCAAAGTGATAATCCTGGTAGCCGCTCTGGAACCAGTCCCAAGCAAAAGTGATGATGGTCGACCATAACGTTGAAAAGAAGAGGCCAATAGCACCCCAGTTCCGGTAACCGGTAGTGGCAAACCCGAGTTCAGCCCCCGCGCCCTGGGTGACCCCGGTAATCAGATCGGCGGCTCCCCAGCTGGAAAAGAGCAGCATTTCCACCGTCGCGGCCAGTAACTCACCAAGCAGTCCGGCCCCGGGCTTTTTTAACAGCACCCCGGCAAGAGGGCCGGCCATAATCCACACCCCCAGCGTGAGGTCGTTGGCAAATGGTTTTAACGGTGTCGCGGCCAACACGTAGTAGGCATAGCTCCATACCTGGTAGATAATCCCAAAGAAAATGGCGATAATTGCCAGAAAAATCACGTCCCGCAATGTCCAGTGACGCTTGTGATCTACAGTTTGCATCAATAAAAACTCCCTTTCACGAGCTGGAAAGAAAAAGGATCGGTACGTCAAAAAGAACGCACCGGTCCGTATTTGTCCCGTCGAAGACTCCCTCCGCTGGCATT
>DXGK01000061.1 GCA_019113965.1 Candidatus Limosilactobacillus merdipullorum | reverse complement strand
GGTGCGTCAAGTCCCTTTTTCATTACTTAGCTTACTCCTTCAATTTTAATGCTCCAATTATACTATCCTAGCAAGTGATTGGCCAGCCTGTCCCAGTCAAAACGGCAGCGCCATGCCCGCTTCGTGACATAACACTGCCGTTTTCCTGCTAATAGTGCTTCATTACCCGTTCAATCTGTCGCTCAGCATCACGTTTTTTAATTGACTGGCGTTTATCGTACTGCCGTTTCCCGCGTGCGAGGCCAAGAAGCACCTTAGCATAACCGTTTTTAATATACATTTTCAACGGAATTAAGGTATAACCGCCGACACTCAGCTGGCCAGCTAACTTATTTAACTGTTTCTTATGGAGCAGCAATTTGCGGTTACGAAGCGGATCCTGATTGAAGATATTCCCGTTGGCATACTCGCTGATATGAACGTTCATCAGCCATCCTTCACCATTGCGGATCTGGGCATAACCGTCCTTCAAGTTGACCCGCCGGGCACGGACTGATTTAATTTCGGTCCCCGTCAATACCAGCCCTGCTTCCACTGTTTCCTCCACGGAGTAGTCATGACGGGCTTTCCGGTTTTGTGCAACCAGGTTATCATTTTTCGGCTGGTGTTTCTTTTTTGCCATCATCAACACCTCCTTGGTTGATGAACTTATTAGTGGCGCCGTTCACGAATATTGAAACGATGGCCACCGTGCTGGTTATTACGTTGTCGGTTATCTGTTTGTCGCTTATTGTGACGGTGATTCCCGTTATGACCACGACGAGAACCGTGATGATCATTATTGCGACGGTAGCCATGGTGATCACCATTATTCCGCGAGCGGGAGTGCCCGTGACCACGGCGCGAACGACGATCACGGTCGGGTGAAGAAACGCGCAGCTTCGTCGTTGGGGCATCGTCAGCATCAACTAATGCAAAGTCAACTTCTCGCTGGTCCTTATCAACCCGTAGCAACTTGACCTTCACTGGCTGGCCAATTTGGAAAATATGGTGGTTATGACGACCAACAAGTGACATGTGCTTTTCTTCATATTCGTAGTAATCATCATCCATCACGCTGATGTGAACAAGGCCTTCGACCGTATTTTCCAGCTCGACGAAGAGGCCAAACTTCATCACTGAACTAACTACCGCGTCAAAGGTTTCACCGACATGGTCCTCCATGTATTCGGCCTTCTTCATCGAATCGACATCCCGCTCGGTGTCAATCCCGCGACGTTCGGTCGTGGAAGTATGCTCGGCGATCTCCTCTAACCGGTCACGGAATTGCCGCTTCGCATCTTCGCCGGTCCCATGAGCGGCATAGTACTTAATCATCCGGTGAACCATTGTGTCCGGGTAACGACGAATTGGCGACGTAAAGTGGGTGTAGTAACGAGCACCCAACCCGAAGTGGCCGAGTTCCTCATCACTGTAGCGTGCCTGCTGCATGGATCGCAGCATCATCACCTGCACCATCTGTTCTTCAGGTGTCCCCGCAACCTTAGCCAGCACCTGCTGAAGCATTTTCGGCGTGACGTTGTTAACATCCCCGTGAACCTGGATACCGAAGACACTCAAAAAGTCAAAGAAGTCACGCATCCGGTCGTGGTCGGGGGTTTCATGAACCCGGTAGAGGAACGGTACGTGGAGGTGGTAGAAGTGGTCTGCCACTGTTTCGTTGGCTGCCAACATAAAGGACTCAATCAGTTTTTCTGCCGTCCGCCGTTCACGAAGCTGGATATCAGTCGGGTGGCCATTTTCATCGACAATGATCTTCGCTTCCGGTGCTTCAAAGTCAATCGCCCCCCGCCGGTGACGGGCATCCAACAGGATATGGTGCAGTTCGTTCATCGTTTCAAACATTGGCACCAAGTCTTCGTATTGGGCCATCACTTTTGGGTCATGGTCTTCAATAATCGCATTGACGGTCTTATAGGTCATCCGCGCATGCGACGTCATGACGCTCGGGCCAATCCAGTGCTTAACCACCTTCCCCTGCGGGTTGATTTCCATTTCACAGCTCATCGACAGCCGTTCTTCGCCCGGATTAAGTGAACAAATCCCGTTAGACAGGCGTTTCGGCAACATCGGGATGACCCGGTCCGTCAGATAAACTGATGTCCCACGTTCGTAGGCATCACGGTTCAGCGGGGTGCCCGGCTGAACGTAGTGACTAACGTCGGCAATGTGGACACCCAGGTGGTAATTGCCGTTTGGCAGCTTCCAGGCAACGACGGCGTCATCAAGGTCCTTCGACTCAATACTGTCGATCGTGACCAGCGGCTGGTCAGTGACGTCCTTACGGCCACGCTTTTCGTCCTCGCTAATGTGTTTCTCGATTTGGTTGGCCTGGGCCATTGCTTCATCTGAGAACTGGTGCGGCACGTCATGAGCGTAAACGGCAGACATAATATCGACGCCGGGTTGGTCCGCGTCACCGATGACTTCGGTCACCGCCCCGACCAGCACATCGGGCGATTCCTTTGACGGGTATTTTTCAATTGTCGCGTTGACGATTTCGTTATCGGCCGGGTGCAGGCCCTTATCAGTAACATAAAACTTGTACTGGCTGAGCTTCTTATCCTTTAAGACAATTTCACCGATAAAGTGGTCCAAGGAAATAGTCTTAAACTCACCCACCATGTGTGTAAAGTGGTGCTCAATAATTTCTGTCACCTTGCCAACCGGCCCACGGTCTCTTGTCGGGTCACCTGGCTGGACAATTTTGACCGCCACTTGGTCCCCATTAAGAGCGTTGGCCGTATCGTCAGAGTTGATATAGATATCTGGCATCTCAGGATCATAGTGAACGAAGCCAAAGCCCCGTTCATTTGCCCGAAAAATACCGGTCAACGACTTGTCTTCAATTACCAGTTGGAACTCGCCATTATCGGTAACGCTAACCTTCCCGTCACGTTCTAACTGTGCCAAGGTTTGCACAATCGGGGTAAAGTGGTCAGCGTCTGGCATGCCCAGTTGACGAGCAATCTTTTCGGCCGACAGGCTAATGTTGACGTTATCAGCAAGGCATTGCAAAATTTGTTCTGCTAGTTGCGTATTCTTTTCAGTCATAATTCTCCTTAAGTCCTTAACAGCCCCGTAATGCACAAGGGGTGCCTAGCATTCACTTTCTCGAATACCAGGCACCACCTGAGACTGCTTTTTCATTACTATTTGTTTAAAACTAATGTGATGAGACAAAAACCAGGGCCAGTGCCAAGATGAAGAAAAGGTCACCAAAAATCACGGTAACGATTTGCATCACCGCTTCAAAGCCACGGGGTTTCCGCCGGGAAAAGAGGTCACCGGCACCACCCGTCAGCGCCGACATGGCATCGTTATCGTTCTTCGCTGGCTGCATCATGACACACGCGATCAGGATGACACAGTCAATCAAAAAGAGCGTCATCAAAATATTTTTCACAGGTTTTCCTCCCCTTTTCTACTCACTTTAACTAGTTTATATTAACACATCTTAGGACTATTGACCATGGTCAGGATTATGTGCTGCCTGGGCAATCTGTTGCTGTTTGTCTTGCTGATCTTTCCCGGTCAATTCAACGACTAGCGTATCGCCGGCCCGGATAATGGTACTACCATTCGGGGTAATGTGTTCATCGCCACGATAGATGCTGGTCAGTAAACACCCCGCTGGCCACTGATAATTTCTAACAGCCAAACCGTCTAAATGGGAACCCGCAAAAACCGCCAGCGTGACCTGGGTAAAACCAATGAACGGCTTGATCGGTCGCTTCTTCATAAAATTACGGAACATTGCCATATAAACAGGTGCACCACCGAGACTATCAACAACCAGGTAGGCCACAACCGCCACAATCGCTAATGGCATCAAGAAAGCCAGTGAACCGACCATTTCTGTGATGAGCAGGATGGCGGTAAACGGTGCCTTGCTGATGCAGGCGAAGTACCCTGCCATCGCATAGATAATCATGTTATCCATGTAGCGACTCGGCAACAGTCCCCATTTTGCCGCTACCGCAGCATAAAGGCCACCAATAATGGCACCAAGGGTCAAAATTGGTAAAAAGATCCCGCCGGGGAGTTCCGAGCCGTAACTGATCATTGAGAAGACAAAGCGTAGGACGAATAATCCCGCAAACAGCTTTACCGAAACTGGCAACTGATCAATTGAAACAATTAACTGGTTGCCACCACCAAGTGTGAGTGGGAAATACCAGGCAATCGGAATTACCAGTAAGAAAGGAATGACCGGGTACCAGGCCGGTTTAAACCACTTCACCTTCCGTGACCACGTTGGCAGACGCAAAATCACGTACTGGTAAAGCCGACCTAGTAACCCCAGCACAATGCCCAGTAAGACTAAGTGCCAGTATTGGTTCAATGGTAATGGTTGCCGGTAGCTAATCCCTAAGTCAGGCTTCAAGCTGAAGAATTGGAGCGAAACCATGTTCGAGCAAAGCGCACTGACAAACACCGACAGCCACACTAGCGGCGAAAAGTTGTGGTAGACTTCCTCCAAAATAAACATCGTACTGGCAATAGGAGCATTAAAGGCTGCTGACAACCCTGCCGCTGCCCCGCTGGCGATGCCAACACGTCTTTCGATCCCTTTTTGGTGGTGTAGCTCACTCCAGCCTTGACCAACGGTGGCTCCCAGTTGGATTGACGGCCCCTCACGGCCCAAGAACAAGCCGGAGCCGATACTGATAACTCCGCCGATGAATTTTCGCCACAGTACCGGCCACCATGGCTCATCAAATTGACCAGTCAGTTGCCCTTCAACTTGAGGAATCCCGGATCCTTTAATATCAGGATATTTCTGGGATAACCAACCTAATAACAGCGCCACAATTAGTGAACCAATTGCCCACGGAAAAAGCATCATTGGTTGATGGTGAAAGTAGGCAAAACAATCGATTACCCAGGACAGGATATGCTGGATACAGAAACGGAAGATACTGACAATTAAGCCAGTCAATAAACCAATCATCACGGCCCGTCCCAGCTGTCGAACACTCCCGTAATTCAACGTCTCAATTTTTGCATCTTTGTTTTTCACGGCGACCCTCCAGAACATTATCCCAACTAGTCTAGCACGGTCGTCCTGACAAAAAAAGAGCGGGCACGAATGCTCCCGCTCATTGATCAAATCATTCATTACTTTTCCAGCGGCTGGTAAACCAGGTGCTCGTTGATAAACTCGCCAAACCCGAGGTTTGCTAACTCGCGTCCGTAACCGGAATGCTTGAAACCACCAAATGGTAGCTCCGGTAATGAAGCCCAGCCAGAATTAATCCAGGTCATTCCTGCTTCGATTTGTGAGGCCACACGACGCGCCTGGGCAATATCTTCGCCAAAGATTGTGCTCCCTAACCCATAACTAGAGTTGTTAGCCAATGCAATTCCATCCTTTAAGTGACTGTACTTGTAAACTGCCATGACTGGACCAAACATTTCTTGGTTAAACATCGGATTATCAGGCGTAATCTCAGTCAAAATCGTTGGCATGAAAAACTGACCATCAAGATCGACTGGTTGGTTGCCATAGTAGACCTTGGCACCATGTTCAATCGCGGTATTAACCTGCTTTTGCAGTTTGTCCTTGGCTCGCTTCGAATTCATTGGCGCCAGCGTGGTCTGCCGGTCGAGCGGGTCTCCCATCTTAACGCTGCTGAAAACTTGCTTTGCCCGCTTCAAGAATTCGTCGTAGAGGTTATCCGGCAGGATAAAACGCTTCGAAGAGGTGCAAACTTGGCCAGCATTGTACAGGCGGGCCGAGAAGATCACCTTGGACAGCTTGTCGATGTCGGCATCCGGAAGGACTAAGAAAGCATCATTTCCACCCAGTTCCATGGTATTCTTCTTCAGGTTGACAGCAGCCTCTTTTGCAACCGCCTGACCGCCACGCTCTGAGCCTGTTAAACATACTCCTTGAACCCGGGGGTCAGCGATGATTTGTCCAACCTGGTCATAACTGATAAAAAGATTAGTGAGGCTACCAGCCGGCGCCCCTGCTTCAGTAACCAATTCAGCAAAAGCCTGAGCGGAGGTTGGACAGTTAGAAGCATCCTTTAAGATCATTGGATTACCCACCAGGAAATTGGGGATAAAGACCCGGGCAATCTGGTAAAACGGGAAGTTCCAGGGTTCAACCGCCATTAAGATGCCGCTGGCCTGGCGCAAAACGTAAGCATTGCCACTGTCGGTGAAAATCGGCCGAGGAGCGAGAAATTCGTCAGCTTTCTTCACATAGTAATCGCAAAAGGAAGCACACAATTCCACTTCACCTTCTGCTTCGCCAATTAGCTTGCCCATATCACGAGTCATGATCTCGGCATACTTGGTCTTATTCTGACGAAGCAGTTGGCCAAGGCGAGTAATAATTTCTTTGCGTTCTGCTAGTTCACCACCATTACGCCAATGCAGGTACAGCTGGTATCCCTTGGACAGTGCTGCTTCAATGTCTGCTGCGGTATTATTCTGATATTCATGTTCTACTTCATTGGTATATGGATTAACAGTTCTGTATGCCACAATAATCATCCCTTCTGAAATTTGTGAACATTATAGGTCACCAGTCCACAATTCACAAGGATAATTATCTATTGTTATTGGATGAACAAGGGATTAAGCATGAGGGATCGTTGTGCTTTGTGAAATAAAATTGACTTCACGAAATCATTCACAAAGCTTCTGACAAACAGAATAGCTGACTGTCAAATCTAGCTCACTCAACTCATTGGTCAACTGAGAATATTAATTAGCAAAAGGCGCAGCTGCGAAGTTCGCAGCTGCGCTTAATTTATTTAACTAGGAATATATTATTCCTTGTCGAGGATAGCCTGACGAGCC
>DXGK01000060.1 GCA_019113965.1 Candidatus Limosilactobacillus merdipullorum | reverse complement strand
CTTCGTCTAGTTTACGCTTTGCAAGAGATCGCTAAGATATTCGAAATTATGTAAACTAGGCAAAGAACCCTGGTTAGTGTATAATTAAGTCAATTAAATAATGTAATTACATTAGGGGGGTCCGTTTACCGGACTGAGATACGGCCAGAGCCGTGGACTCTAGAACCTGTCAAGTTGATACTTGCGAAGGAAAATGTGCGTTTAAACCACCAGTGGTCAGGTTCAGTGTAACCTGACCACTTTTTTGTTAGGAGGAACTTTAATGGATAATCATCTAATTGCGGCCGTCCGTCAGAACCACCCAATCACATTTACAGTTGCCAACACGGTTACCAGCGGTAAAGTCGCCGACGCCCTCAGTGCAATTGGCGCTTCCCCAATTATGTCGACAGCACCAGAAGAGGCCGCCGATCTAGTAGCAGCAGCCCACGCGGTCACCCTGAACATTGGTACACCGACGGCCGAACTCTGCAAAGAGCTTACTGTTGTAGCGGCCGCGGCTAACCGCCTCCACAAGTCCCTGGTCCTTGACCCCGTCGCCTGTGGTGCCACTGCCTTTCGTCAGCAAATCAACCACGACCTGCTAACCAGTCACCAATTCACAGTTATCCGGGGAAATGCAGGCGAAATTGCCAGCCTGGCCGGAGTTGACTGGGACGGTCATGGAATTGACGCGGGCTCCGGTGATGGCGACCTGGTCACCCTCGCCGAACGGTGTGCCAGCCGTTACCAGACAACAGTGGTCCTTTCCGGACCAGTCGATGTTATCACTAACGGCCAGGCAACGCGACACAATGACCGCGGAACCGAGTGGCTCGCCACCAACGTTGGCTCTGGCGATATCCTTTCCAGCATCATCGCCGCCCTCCTCGGCCAGGGAGCAGATCCCGTGACCGCCGGCTGGCTCGGTTGCCGGCTTGTAACAACTGCTGGAAAGAACGCCACCAAGGGCACCCACGGGCTTGGCAGCTGGCAAGAACACTTCCTTGCTGAACTGACGATGATTACCGACGAAGATTTAGCATAGAAAGGATGAGCAAGATGACTAATGATTTTCCCCAAGCACTGACCATTGCTGGAACTGATAGTGGTGGCGGGGCCGGGATTGCCGCTGACTTTAAGACCATGCAGGAGCGGGGCGTTTTCGCAACGATGGCGGTGGTAGCGGTGACCGCCCAAAACACCCTGGGAGTCCAGGATGCCCTGCCAATGCCGCCCAAACTGATTGACGAGCAGTGTGCCTCCCTGGCGGCCGACCTAAAAATTAGGGCTTGTAAGACCGGGATGCTGGCCGATCCAACCAGGGTCATGGCGGTGGTCAGGAACCTGCAAAAGTATGACTTTGGCCCCGTTACGGTTGATCCCGTAATGATTGCCAAGGGTGGCGCCAAGCTGCTTAGCGATGACGCCATCGCCACCGTCCGCGACCAGCTCCTCCCCCTTGCCAGTCTCGTCACCCCCAACCTGCCCGAAGCCGAAGAACTAACGGGGATGAAAATTCAAACGGAAGCTGACATGATCACGGCGGGAAAACTCCTCCAGGGAATGGGCGCCAAGAACGTCCTCGTCAAGGGAGGCCACTTTGCCAGCGCGGATGAAGCCAACGACTTTGTCCTGCTTGAAAACGGCCATAACTTTTGGCTGACCGCCAAGCGAATACCAACCCATAATACTCACGGCACCGGTGATACCATCTCTGCTTGCATTACTGCGGAGCTTGCCAAGGGAAAGTCAATGGAAGAGGCAATTCGAATCGGGAAAGCCTATGTGGAGGCCACAATCAAAGACGGGATCAATGTCGGCCATGGGCACGGCCCCCTCAACCACTGGGCCCAGATTGGCGGTGACCAGGATGAAATTTGAGCCAACCATACTCCGGGCCTACCTGGTCGGCGGTAGCCAGGATACCCACCACGACCCGGCAGAACTATTGACAAAGACCGAAGAAGCGCTCCAAGCCGGGATAACTGCCTTCCAGTACCGGGAAAAGGGCTCTTCTAACCTTTCGGCCAATCAGCGGTTAAAGCTGGCTGAGCAACTCCGGGAACTAACCCGGCACTACCGGGTCCCCTTCTTCATCGATGACGACGAGGAACTGGCGTTAGCGGTCGGCGCTGACGGGGTTCACGTCGGCCAAAAGGACCAGCGGATTGAGCAGGTCATCCAGCGGGCCCAAGGGAAACTGATGATTGGTTACTCCTGCAATCGGCCAGTGCAAATCGAAAAAGCCAACCAGCTGGCGGCCGTCGACTATATCGGTTCTGGCCCGGTCTTCCCTACCCAGTCAAAGGCAGACGCGGATCCGGCACTGGGCCTGAGCCGGCTGGCACTACTCAACCGCCTCAGCGAGCAGCCGGTCGTTGCTATCGGCGGCATTACCGCTGACAACATTGCGGCAACCTTTGCCACCGGTGTTGCAGGCGCCGCGGTGATTTCAATGGTTTTCCAGAGTAAAGACATTTCTCAGACCGTCCACCAGATGTTGACGGCTAGTTCTCAATCGTAACTGTCATTATGTCAACTAAATCCAGAGGAAAAGGGCCGGTTCCGTTTGTGGAACCGGCCCTTTAGCTTCCTGCCCACTCACGTAATTGGGGGGGAGAAGAGTGAGCAGTGAATCTAGGCTAAATTAGTTATCTTCCTTTTTCTTGAGGCCGAACATGCCGAGGGTAATCCCCATCAGGCCCAGGCCGACTAAGGCACTAGAATTTTCGTCCCCAGTTTGTGGCAACTGCTGGTCATTAGCCTGATGTCGACCAGCGGTGTTAACGTTCGTCTGGCTACCGTCGTTTTCCAGACGCGTCCCATTGTAGTAACCGCCATTAGCCTGGCCGTTACCACCACGATTATTACGCGTTGGAATCTTTTCAATTTCAACTTTGATGACCACTGGCTGACCATCACCATTAAAGGTGATTTCAGTTGGAATAGTCTGACCTGGCACGAGTTCGTAACCGGCCGGAATTTGCGGCGTAAACGGAATCGTTTGGTCGGTAACCCCCTGAATTGGTGTTTCAACAATCGGGTTACCATTCGGATCAACGTAGATAATCTTGCCACTCTGTGGGTTTGCCGTGTAGGTCACTTCTACCAGGCGGTCTGGCGTACCTGCGGTAACGTTACTATCACCCTTGACCTTGACGGAGCCATCAGGATCAACAGCCAAGTCAGTGTCAACGGACTCATCGCCGGTTTGAGCCTTGAAGAGCCGCAGTTCATCACTAGCAGCGTGGCTTCGGTGGGAGTGAGCCGTATAGCCCTGGATGGTCGGCACAACCACATCAGCAAATGACTGGGTCTGTGGAGCGTCCGCGTCAGCACTAGCTTCAGCCGCGGCCGGCTTCCAGTCACTGTAAGTAACATCCCCGGTAACCTCATCAATGTCCGCCTGACGAACGTAATCGGCTTCTTGAGCCTTCGTCGTCACCTCTCCGGTCCGCGGATCAGTAATCCGGACTGTGAAGTGGACGTTCCTGGTCAGCTCTTCTAGCTGCGGATAATCTCTGTCCTTGTCACCCGGTAGCGGTCCAGTTGGCTGGTCATCCCCAGGGTTGACGATGTCGTGCTTGTGCTGGATGGTAATAATAGTGTCCGGGGTGTGGTCACCAGTAAACTTAATTTCACTCGGAGCTGGCTTTTCGCCTGGCACAACTTCCCAACCAGCTGGGACCTCGGAATTCGTCTTGACAGTCTGGTCAGTCTTCCCGTTGACGCTATCCGTCTTGACGGTCTTACCATCCTTGTCCCGGTAAATGATGTTAGTCGTCTGCTCGTTTGCTGTGTAAGTAATCGTGACGGTAGTGTCATTGGTCTGGTCAGTAACCGTTTGACCGGCAACCATGCTTTCGCTTGGTGTGTAGCCCGCAACGGCAGGAACAGTAAATTCATCCCATTCCCCGGTTGTCCAATCACCATAAGTAACTTGTCTAGTAACCTCGTCAACCGTTGCCTGCCGGGTCAGGTGGACAGTTTGCGTAGTGGTCGTCTTGCCGGTATGCGGGTCAAGCACCTCAATGGTCCGGGTAATAGTCTTGTTTAAATCATCCTTAGCCACGCCCTGAGGGAAGGTATGATTTGTCCCCGGAATGGTCGTTCCTGAATTTTGCGGCTTGTCCGGCGTAATGGTGATAGTCCTGTGGTTAAACTTGACAGTATAGCTCTGGTCAGCATTATCATCATGATCAAAGACAAGGGTTGCACCGTTAGTTTCATCAGAAGTCAAAGTGTACCCCTGCTTTTCATAACCAGCAACTGCTTCTTTAGTACTGTAGTTAGCGTTCTGGTCAGAGTGGCCGTTCAGTGTCTTAGTAGATAAGACCTTACCAGTTTGCTCATCTACATAATTAACAGTTATCTTTTGTGCGTCAGCCAGGTAAGTAACAGTAACATGCTTATCCTTAACGTCTTTGTTAACAAGCATTTGTTCGACCTTGCTTTGACTAGGAGTATAACCGTCAATCTTAGGAGAAGATACCTCTGCTAAGAACATTGGGTCATCCCAGTGGTCATCAATGTTCTGGTTGGTTACCAGGTCGGTAGTAACATGGTGAACCAGTGTAGCTGATTTGGCGACGCTATCTGCGACCTTGCTACCATTTTCGTACTGATAATCAATCGTTTCTTTAACGGTCTTTGGCGTGTCAGTTTGCTTAGTATCATGCTTTAGATAAACTGTATATTCTTGCGGTTCATCGGTGGCATCGAAGCTAATTCCAGTAATCCCCTTTTGGGCATTGGTGTCAGTTAATTCATCCTTTTGTACATGATAGTGAGCATGCTTACTGATTTCATTTGCAGTCGAATACGACTGAGTTTGGCCGACCTTACCATGAATGGTGTCGGTGTGCAGAACCTTATAATTATCATCAACATCAACATACTTGACGGTAGCAACTCGTGGTTCACCATCATAGACGACATAGACATTGGCAATCTTATCAGCACCAGGCAGAGTAATCTGCTGGTTAGTACCGCTGATTACTGTATCACCATCCTTAACCGTTTGAGCAGCGCCATTATCAAATTCAATGTTGCCGTTAACATTCGTCCGTACTTGATAGCCCGGAACTGAGGGCACGCTAACGATCATTTGATGCCCAGGTTCGCCAAAGTTGGTTTGAACCGTTGTACCGTCCATCAATTCCCCAGTTTGGCCGTTCAAATAATGAATGGTGATGCCTGCTTGTCCCTGAGTGTTGGAAGTGTCAACTACCGGCGACATAGAACCATTCAGCACATCAACATAGCTGTTACCGCGCTTCTTCATAATTTGCATGGTATACGAAGGAGCGGTAGTACGATAATTGTTATAGTCAATGCGGATCTCTGGAATAATACAATCAGGTAAATCTTTTAAAACACCATCGTGGTAGAAGTGATTGATAGCGGCGTTGGCCTTAGCTTCATCTTTATCAAATACCACTGTATTAGTATCACTCATACTTTGAGTAACCTTAGCAGCCTTCCGAACAACATCCGGTGAGATATGGATAACGAAGAGATAGCTACCATCTGCCTGCTTCGACCAAACCGCACCATCGTTGCCAACCAGTGTATCTAACTGGTCAAAGTTTTGGTTGTCAGCAGCCTTGCTAAGTCTGACCGAATCACCGCCTAGCTGCTTAGTTTCCTGGGTCATTTGCCCGTCACTGTTAATCACGTGGGCATTGGTAAAAAAATCAACC
>DXGK01000059.1 GCA_019113965.1 Candidatus Limosilactobacillus merdipullorum | reverse complement strand
GTGGCAGAAACTAATAAGGAAGCGCAGCTACCTGAGGATGTTGATGGTTTTACTTTTTGGCGTCGTCATAATTACGGAATTACGGTGCTAACAGTTTATCGTTTCCAAGGAAAGGACTAGAAGATGAAAATTGCTATTTTCCCGGGGACTTTTGACCCCCTCACTCTCGGACATATTGACCTGATCAAACGGGGCCGGGCCCTCTTTGATCAACTGGCAGTGGCCGTGATGACCAATACTAGTAAGAAACCGTTGTTTTCCGTTGAAGAACGGGTTGCGCAGATTAAGGAAGCAACCGCTGGCATGGATAACGTGTCAGTGATTACTGCCCAGGGCCTCACCGTCAAATTAATGAATAAGATTGGCGCCGATTACCTGATGCGGGGGTTGCGTAATACGACCGATTTTCAGTACGAACGCGACATTGCGACGATGAACAAGTTCTTGGACAAGGACGTCGAAACGGTCTTTTTCCTGGCTGATCCCAAGTACCAACACCTGTCCAGTAGCTTACTCAAGGAAGTGGCGATGAGTGGCGGGGATATTTCTGCTTACCTGCCCGGCCAAATCAGCACTGCCCTGGATCAGCGACTTAAGGAACGCAAGTTAAAACGAGTAGTTGATGACCAAAATGAGTAAGAAAAAGAATAATAACCAGTCACAGGATCACCGGATTCTGCGACGAATATTATGGGGTCTAATTGCGGTTCTCTTTGTGGGTTGGGCGTTATTTTGGCCGCTTAACCGCTACATTGAAACGCCGGGGACTGCCGATAGTTTAAAAAGCTACGTGACCATTAAAGGCCATCCTGACAAGCGTTCGGGCAGCTTTATGATCACCTCGGTTTACCTGCAACAGGCCCGCCCGGTAACCTGGGTGTGGGCCCAGTTTGACCCTCACGCCACCATTGAAAGTGCGAACGACGTGACTGGTGGGCAGAGTGGTGAAACCTACAATAAGGTTCAGGATTTTTATATGCAGAGTGCGATTAATGAGGCGATCGACGTTGCATACAAAGCAGCCCACCAGCCAGTAACCAAGCAGTATTTGGGGATTTACGTCCTGTCGGTCCAGCCAAATTCCCGTTTTCGTGGCAAGATTAAGGTTGGCGATACCATTACCAAGGTGAACGGCCACCATTTTAATACTGCCCAGGGCTACCAAAAGTACATTGGTAAGCGTCCGGTTGGCAGTAATCTGACTGTGTCTTACCTCCACAATGGGAAGGAAAAACAGGCGACTCAGAGGCTGGTGAAGCTTCCGGGGGTTAGCCGTTCCGGGATCGGTATTATGCTGACTGATAACGTTAAGGTTCACACGAAGATACCGGTCAAGGTTAACCCCGGTCAGCTGGGTGGGCCATCTGGTGGCTTGATGTTTAGCTTACAGATCTACGAACAGTTGACCAACAAGAACCTGCGTCACGGTCAAAAAATTGCCGGAACTGGGACCATCAATCCCGATGGCTCAGTTGGTGAAATCGGTGGGATCGACAAAAAAGTGATTGCTGCCCATCGTGCTGGTGCCAAAGTCTTCTTTGCTCCGTATGTCAAGCCAAGCAAGTTACTGTTGAAGTACGAGGAACACCACATGACTAATTACCAGCTGGCAAAGTATACGGCCAAAAAATATGCACCGGAGATAAAAGTCGTCCCGGTCAAGACATTCGACGATGCGGTCAACTACCTCGAAAAGAATTAATAACATCAACACCTCCTTCACGTATTTAAACGGTGAGGGGGTGTTTTTGTGTGCAACAAATTAAAGAACTACTGACGATGTACCGGCGGGAAGTCGCCATTGCCGGAATTGTCTTGGTGGCGTTAGTAGGGGTTTTCTTTGCTTCTGGGAGAGGACGACCTTCGCCGATGCCAACTGCGCAAAATCAACCAGTGGTTGCTCATTCTTCCCGAGCGGCTCGACGCTCGAGCACCGTGGTGGTTGATGTAAAAGGCGCAGTAAATAAGCCAGGAGTCTATCGCTTAGCACATGGGGATCGCGTCGCCGAAGCAGTTAACCATGCTGGTGGTTTTCGTGATGATGCGGATGGTAACCAGGTCAACCTTGCCAAACAGGTGAGCGACCAGCAGATGATCTATATTCCAATGAAGGGTGAGCATATTAACGCTGACGCTAATAGCGGTGGTGTGGGCGACCAATCTGACAAAAAGACGGTTAACCTGAACACCGCCAGTAAGGGGCAACTAACAACCATCACTGGCATTGGCGACAAGAAGGCGGATTTGATTCTGGCTTACCGACAGCAGCATGGTCAGTTTGAGAGGGTGGAAGACTTAAAAAACATTACCGGTTTTGGTGATAAGACGATTGCTAAAATTAAGGATCAGCTATCAGTTTAAATTACGTGTCGAGGGTGTATGATTAATTCATAAAAAGGGTTGGTGATTATAATGAGAAAACGGATGGATTGGGATCAATACTTTATGCTGCAGGCGGCATTACTTGCCTCACGAAGTACATGTGAACGTCTCTCAGTGGGGGCAGTTCTGGTTCGTGATAAACGGATTATCGCCGGCGGCTACAACGGTTCCGTTTCTGGCGACGTTCATTGCATTGATGAAGGCTGTGAACTTCGTGATGGCCACTGTGTTCGGACAATTCATGCCGAAATGAACGCCATTTTACAGTGTGCCCGCTTCGGTGTTTCCACTGATGGTGCTATTTTGTATGTCACTGATTTTCCTTGCCTGCAATGCACCAAGAGCCTCTTGCAAGCGGGAATTAAGCAGATTAACTACCTCCGCAATTATCACAATGATGCCTATGCTACGCGTCTTATTAAGCTAAAGGGAGTTACCCTGCGGCATATTACCCTCGAGCCGAATATTATGGAAGAAGCCCGGTTGGACCAGTATATCCATCCGGACGACGCCCAACATTAAGCGATCTTGGTTGCTGCCGGCCTTTTCGGCAGCATTAACTACATCGCTGATTGCTGATTTCAACTGGACATTAGCGGCGGTTGCCGCTTACTGGACAATTCATCTGTTGTCCACCCGTGCATCGCAGCTTTTATTGCGGACCGTGATGGTTGTCGCCATTAGTGCTGCAAGTGCGTTGACCTTCGTGGTCGCCAATCGGCAGCAGATGCCCCATAACCAACGGGAGTTTCAGTCATCGCTGACGGTCCTACCTGACCAGGTACGAGTCCATGGTAACTTAGTGTTCGCTACCGGCCAACTGGCGCGAACGGGTGAGAAGACTAATATCAATTTCCGTGTTAAAACGCGTACGGAACAACATTTTTGGCAAAAACTGACGCATCCGGTGACGGTTGCAATAAGGGGAAAGCAGCACCCTATCATGTTGGCCACTAATGAGAACCAATTTGATGCTCGACAATATTACCGTTCACAAAGGGTTAATAGCGAGGTCCGGGCGGAGGAGGTCCGGGTAGTGCAAATGGTCAAGCCGCACACTCTAAGCGATAAGTGCCACGTTCTGCGGGCGCTGGCCCACTGCTATTTTCAACGTTTGCCACCGCCTTTGAGTCAGTATGCTGACCAATTGATTATCGGCTGGCAGGGTGGACAGACAGATTGGCGGGCGACAGTGCGGCGACTGGGGATTATCCATCTTTTCTGCCTGTCAGGGATGCACGTGGTGATCCTTTGTGAGCTATTGCGGCGAGGATTGATTTACTGCCGTTGGACCAGGGAAACCATTGATCTAGTCCTTGCGACGATCCTGCCTGCTTACCTCATTCTGGGTGGTGGGGCAGCGAGCTTGGTTCGGGCAGTGGTAATGGCCGAGTGTCGATTACTGTCACGCTGGCTAAAAGTGTGTGGCATTGACGGCTGGGCCTGGAGTTTGATGATCGGCTGTTGGTTGGAGCCGTTGGTCCTTACCTCTCTTGGTGGTCAGCTGTCTTATTTGTTATCTTTACTACTTTACCTGTTAGAGGG
>DXGK01000058.1 GCA_019113965.1 Candidatus Limosilactobacillus merdipullorum | reverse complement strand
TGCAATGGAATTTTAATTTAAAAAAGTTGAAAAAATAACTTGCCAAAAAAGAGAAAGTAGGGTAAATTAATAAAGTCGTCTTGAGAGATGCCGAAGATTGGCTCGGCTACTTTTAAAATAATAAGGAGAATGATATTCATGGAAAAACGCGAATACACTGTTGTTGCTGAAACTGGGATCCATGCTCGTCCAGCAACTATCTTGGTACAAACTGCTTCAAAGTTCACTTCAGACATCAACCTTGCTTACAACGGCAAGAGCGTTAACCTGAAGTCCATCATGGGTGTTATGTCACTCGGTGTTGGCCAGAACGCTGACGTTACTATCACTGCGGAAGGTGACGACGAAAAGGACGCCATCGCAGCGATCGATGACACGATGCACAAGGAAGGACTGGCTGACTAATAAATGGTCAAATCACTCAATGGTCTGGCTGCCAGCGGCGGAATTGCCATTGGTCGGGCGTACTTGTTGAGCGACACCAGTCTTACCGTTTTAAATCATTACAGCGATAATGTGAATCATGAGGTCTCACGGCTTCATGATTCTTTTACTATCAGCGGTAAAAAACTGGCGGTACTGCAAAAACGGGCGCGGCAGACGCTAGATAATCGGGCGGCTTCCGTGATTGATTCGGAAGCGCAGATGATGGGCGATCCCGAATTGTTGGCAAGCATTAAACAACTAATTCGCGAACAGCATGTGACAGCTGAGTGGGCAATCTCCCAGCAGCTGAAGAAGGAAAAAGAACGGGTCAATCAGTCGGCACCGGACTATTTAAAACGGCGACTGACTGCCTTAAATGACGTTGAAAAACAGCTAGTTAATTACCTACAGGGGACGTCTGTTGAACGGCAAATCCCTGATGGGGCCATTTTAGTAACCAAGACGGCAACCCCTGTTTTAATGGCTGCAGTTGGTGAGCGCCTCAGGGGGTTAGCAACCCAGACGGGTGGCCCCACGTCTCACTTTGCCCTCATGACTCAGTCGATGCAGATCCCAAGCGTGGTCGGTGTCAATCAACTGGTAAAAACGGTCAACACAGGGGACCAACTGATTGTTGACGGACTACACGGGAAAGTCCTTATTAACCCTAACCAATCAGTTGTTGACCAGTACCAGCAGATGGCGGCTGATTTTGTTCGTGAGCAACAGCGTTTTGGCCAGCTCGCCCAGCGGGAGACCGTGAGCCTCGACGGTCATCACTTTACTGTGGCGGCTAATTTGAGTTTGCCAAGCAACGCTACTGACGCCCTGGCAGCCGGTGCCGAGGGTGTCGGACTGTTGCGGACCGAATATCTTTTTCTCGGTCGGGAAGACATACCAACAGAAGAAGAACAGTTCCAAGCCTATAAGGAAGTTTTGACGGCAATGCCGGATCGGCGAGTGACCATTCGGACGCTTGACGTTGGTGGTGATAAGCTGATCGGTGGATCTACTGGTGAGGCCAATCCATTTTTGGGCGTGCGGGGTATCCGGGTCAGCTTACGGCACCAACAACTATTTATTACCCAACTACGCGCATTGCTCCGGGCATCGGTTTATGGACGACTGGCGATCATGTTCCCGATGGTCGCCACGTTAGACGAATTTAACTTGGCACGGCAATTATTGGACCAAACCAAGCAGACATTAAAACGTAGCGGGGTCAAAGTTGCCGAGAATATCGAAGTGGGGACAATGGTAGAAGTGCCGTCCGCTATTTTGATGGCCGACCAGCTGGCACGAGAGGCTGATTTCTTTAGCATTGGCTCCAATGACCTGGTTCAGTATATCTTTTCGGCTGATCGGGGCAACGAGCAGGTAGCCGACCTCAACCAGGAACTTCACCCGGCGGTGCTGCGTGCCATTAAACAGGCGGTCGATGCGGCGCACGTTGAAGGAAAATCTGTCAGCCTTTGTGGTGGGATGGCTGCCAAGCAACTGGCCATTCCACTGATTATGGCGATGGGGATGGACGAATTGTCCGTTCCTAGTGCGCAAGTGGCTAGTGTTCGTAACGAAATTGGGCAGTTGAAGATTCGACAATTACAACCGCTTCTCCACAAAGCATTAGCGGCAAAAAATGCGGCGGAGGTTAAACGAATGGTCAATGATCAGTTAGCGAAGAGTTTGCAGTTATAGTGGGGAGGAAAATTGCACGGACTTAACTGGTCTTGTATAATGGTCGTTGTTTTAAACGTAAGCAATTTGTTGATAGATGATTGATAAAAGGGGCTTTCACGGTGAATATCGGCTTGTTTACAGACACATACTTCCCGCAGGTTAGTGGGGTAGCTACGTCGATTAAGACGTTGCGCGACGAGCTGATTGCTCAGGGTCACCATGTGTATATTTTCACAACAACCGACCCCCACGCCAAGCATGATGACGTGGATAACGGTATTTACCGTTTTAAAAGTATTCCCTTTGTTTCGTTTACCGAACGGCGAATTGCCCTGACTGGTTGGGTCCGGGTACTGCGGATCGCCAAGAAATTAAAACTGGATATTGTTCACAACCAAACGGAATTTTCGTTGGGGTTGATGGGCAAGGAAGTAGCCCATTCCTTGGGGATTCCGTGTATCCATACCTACCACACAATGTATAACGACTACCTGCACTACATTGCTAACGGGCGGATTCTGAAGCCCAAAGATGTTGCTACTTTGGTTAGGTTATACATGAAGAGTATTACTGGGGTGATTGCACCTAGCGAGCGCGTTTTAGACACGTTGCTTGATTACGGCGTTACCGCCCCCATCCGGGTTATTCCCACGGGAGTAGACCTGCGTATTTATAGCCCAAAGGCATCGCCAGCCCAGTTGTTAGTACTGCGCAAGAAGCTCGGCTACGCTGCGGATACGCCAGTCTTACTTTCATTATCCCGACTGGCATACGAAAAGAATATCCATGCCGTCATCGAAGCAATGCCGGACATCTTGGCCAAGCGGCCACAGGCCCGACTGTTAATCGTCGGGGATGGTCCAGCACGACCAACGCTGGAACGTCAGGTCAAAGAGATGGGACTTTCGGATGTTGTTCAATTCACTGGGGTGATTCCCAACGAAGATGTCCACAGTTATTATCAGATGGCTGACGTATTAGTTTCGGCTTCAGACACGGAAACGCAGGGGTTGACTTACATCGAGGCACTGGCTTCAGACCTTCCGATTGTGGTCATGAGAAGTCCTTATACAGATGAATTAATTGATAGTCCCGCCATTGGCCGCAGCTTTCAAAAGCGGGCGGACCTGGTAGCCGGGGTGTTGTACTATCTTGACCACCCGTCGACAACCGAGGAAGCAGCTCAGCGTCAGGCCAAGTTAAAGGACATTTCCGCTGAGGTTTTTGCTAAACGGGTAGTGAAGTTTTACCACGAGTGTCAGGAAATTAAGTCCGAGCAGCTGGCCAATCAGTCACACGGATTGTTTCATAGGAGTAATAACTAGCGATGATTACTATCAACATGTTTTCTTCTGCTGATAAGGTTGCCGGCCAAGGTGTCGGCAGCGCTTATTTGGAATTAATTAAGATGCTGAAGAGCCGCTTCAGCGACGAATTTGATATTAAAATTAACCGCTATACTAAGAGTCAGATCAGTCACTACCACACGATTGACCTGCCTTTTTACTTTTCAACTTTTTCCAAGAGGCGGGGACGCAAGATCGGCTACGTTCACTTTTTGCCAGAAACGTTGGAGGGCAGTTTAAAGATCCCCCAACCGTTTAAGGGGATCTTTTACCGTTACGTGATTGCCTTTTATAAGCGGATGGACCAATTGGTGGTCGTTAATCCCACCTTCATTGATAAGCTAGTTGACTACGGCATCTCGCGGAAAAAGGTAGCTTACATTCCCAACTTTGTTGATAGCGATGAATTTCACCCGCTGAGTGATCAAAAAAAAGCAGCGCTCCGTCACGAACTGGGCATTTCCCAAGATAGGTTTGTCGTTTTGGGTAGTGGCCAGATTCAAGAACGGAAGGGGCTCTTTGACTTTATTAAACTTGCAAAGCAGAATCCGACCATCCAGTTTATCTGGGCAGGTGGCTTTTCCTTTGGGATGATCACCGATGGCTACCAGGAACTGAAGAAGGTTGTCGATAATCCGCCGGCGAACATGATTTTTCCAGGGATTGTTAGTCGCAGCCGAATTAACGAATTGAACAATGTTGCCGACCTTTTTCTATTGCCATCCTTTAACGAGCTTTTTCCGATGTCGGTCTTGGAGGCTTTTAGTAGCGGGACACCGGTGATGCTGCGTGACTTAGACCTCTATCATTCCATTATTGAGGGGGATTATCTACCCGCCAAGGATGTCAACGAAATGCAGGAGCAACTCACAAAGTTGGCCCAGGACAGGTCCTTGTTAGTACCGTGGGAGCAAAAGGCGGCCGAAGCGTCACGACGTTACTCGAAGGACCACCTTGCTAAGCAGTGGCACCAGTTCTATGTTGACCAGGCAGCAAAGGGGTAAGTAGATGAGTAGGAAAAACTGGTTAGTTCTCATATTCATGATTCTCGCTGGATGCGGGATTCTTGCCTATTCGATGCGCGATCAAAATATCCATTTGATTATGCTGGAACTTTCGCAAATGAATTGGGGATGGTTCCTCGTAGCCATCGTCTGCATCTGCTTATACATGGGACTCGAAGGGGTTGTTGATAAGATCTTTATCCAGGATCGCTATCCCGACTTTAGCTGGAAGGATGCATTGCGTTTGCCGCCGATCGAGCAATTATTTAATGGGATCACTCCCTTTTCTAC
>DXGK01000057.1 GCA_019113965.1 Candidatus Limosilactobacillus merdipullorum | reverse complement strand
TTTTGCACCCTCTGTAAATGCTGTTATATCAACCTTTATTCCTACTTTCACTACCACAGTCAATACGACCTGCCAAACTGGACAATCGTCTACTCGACTATCGAAATAGGACATAGAACACTCGACCCTCTAGCTCAATAAGCAAAAAGTGTACTAATTCCAATTACCAATAGAGGAATTAGTACACTTTTTATCGATCAAGAATGCCGGCATACCGGCGTTTGCAGGCTATTTATCTGTACGTTCCAGGACCGTAACGCTCTCTACATGCGTCGTCTGCGGGAACATGTCGACGGGTTGGATCGGCTTGGCCACATGATAGCCACGGTCCATCCAGCGCTGAATATCACGGACCAGCGTTGCGGGATTGCAGGAGACATAAACAACCTTCTGCGGGGCCATTTGGCTGGCACTTTCAATTAGCTGATCATCTAGGCCCTTGCGCGGCGGGTCAACGACTAGGACATCAGGCTTCAACCCTTGCTCCTGCCACTTTGCCATCTGGTCTTCGGCCTTGGCGGTCACAAAGTGAGCGTTGTGGATGACATTTACCTTCGCGTTGTGCTTGGCATCGTTAACTGCTTCGGCAACAACTTCGACCCCGTAGACTTTCTTAGCGTGTTTAGCCACCGCTAAGCTGATCGTCCCGATACCACAATAGGCATCGATCACCGTTTGACTGCCATCAAGTTCGGCAGCCTTAATAGCAGTTGAGTAGAGCTTTTCAGTCTGTTGCGGGTTGACCTGGTAAAACGACCGCGGTGAAATCGTGAAATCGATCCCCAACAGGGTGTCGTGAATGGCCGGATTCCCCCACAAAACGTGATCTTCATTCCCCAGTAGTCGGTTGGTCCGTTTACTATTAACGTTTTGCACCAGGCTCTTTAATTCAGGGACACCGGCAACGATTCCCTTCACCAAATCGTCTTTTGACGGCAAATGGCGACTATTAGTTACTAATACGACCATCATTTCTTGTGAGTAGTAACCGCGTCGGACCATGATCGTTCGGATCACACCCCGGCCAGTTTGCTCATCGTACGGTTCAATTCGGAATTTCCGCAGCAAATCGCGGACCACTACGATGGCCTGGTCCAACTGGGGATCCTGGATAACAAAGTCCTCGGTCGACACCAGCTTATGGCTTCCCCGACGGTAAAAACCAGTCTCCACCTTCCCACGGACTTTTTTAACCGGCACCTGGGCCTTGTTGCGGTAGTGGTAGGGATCGTCCATCCCCAATGTTGGCAAAACCTTCACGTCATCCAAGTGGGCCTTCGCCAGCAATTCCTGGATCTGGCGCTGTTTGAACTTTAATTGGGCATCGTACTTTAAATGGGCCAGCGGGGCAATCCCTGCCTGCAGGAGCTTCTTATCGGCGACATCGGCCCTATCCGCACTCTTGGTCCGCCACTCCATGACCTTGCCCCAGGCAAAGTTGCGGGTTACCTTGGTGACTTTAACCAGGACCTTTTCGCTCGGCAATGCGTTCGGTACAAAAATTGGAAAGTCGTCAACCTTGACCACCCCGTTGCCCTGGTAGGTCAAATCGACAACCGTTCCTTCGTAATCGTTATTCTTATGAACTGGCACCTGAACCTTCATGATTTCCTCCGTTGTCACTAAAAGAATCGACTTGTTTCATTGTATGGTGTTAAGCCTGGCTTTGCAATTGTTAATCATTCAGTCATGAAAAACAAAATGACCGCCATTATCCTGCTAAGGACACTGGCGGTCAAATCGTCTAACCGACAATGATTATCATTAATCTTTTTCGTCATCGGACATTTTGTTAACACCCTCGACAAAGTCATGCTCGGCCCGCATGTAGTCGGCCGATTCGGTAATTGCGTCATCGGGAATTTCGTCGATGTTGGCAATGACTTCCAGATGTTGTTTGAGGTCACGAAACTTCATCGGGGCGTCACCACCGTACTCACCGTCGAGGTTAATCATCAAACGGTCATCCTTGTCGAGCGGTGTGATCTCAACCTCGGAGGCCTTAGCATAGACGATCCGCGGATCATCAAGGTGCTTACCCTGCAGGGCCTTGGCCATCAGCTGCATCATCCCCGCTAGTTTGCTTTCCTTGACGATAATTAAGGTGAAATTACCGTCGTCCAATGAAGCATCAGGAACCAGCTGCTCAAAACCACCGACCGAGTTGGTCAACGCCAGGAACAAGGTCGAAACTGTCCCCTCAAACTGCTGGTCGTCGTACTTAATCCGCACCGGCACCGGCTTGACCCGCGGCAGCAACTCCGCCCCGCGGACCAGGTAGGCAAGGTAGCCGAAGAGTGACTTCATATCCGATGGTACATCGTAGGTCAACTCGGTCAGCGTCCCGGCAGCGGCGATGTTCATAAAGTAGTTGTCGCCAGCTTGGCCAATATCAATCTTGAACTTTTTGTTCTTCTTGAGGATCAGACGCGCAGCCGCAATCGGATCATCGCGTGGGATCTTCAGTGCCCGGGCGTAGTCGTTGGTCGTCCCTGCTGGGATAATGGCCATCGTCGGCCGGTGCTTTAGCGGTGCCAGGCCGTTAACCACTTCGTTTAAGGTCCCGTCACCGCCGGCGGCAACGATCAAGTCAAAGCCGTCTTTTGCTGCCCGTTCAGCCTCGTTTTTTGCAGAATTAGGGGCAGGCGTCGTCGCAAATGCACTCGTCTCATAACCGGCTTGCTCATAGATATCAAGAATATCTACCAGGTGACTGCGCAGTGCTTCGCGCCCGGACGTCGGGTTGTAAATAATTCGAGCTCTTTTACGCATTGACGTCTCCTCCATCTACTAGCGTTCGTTCAGTGACTTCATCAGCAGCTTATTAGCAACGCCTGGGTTGGCCTTACCATGGGTGGCCTTCATGACTTGCCCCATCAGGAAACCAACCGCACGCTTCTTCCCGTTCTTAAAGTCTTCGATGGACTGCTGGTTGTTGTCCAGCACATCGTCGACAATCGGTTGGATTTGTGCAGGGTCGGACAGCTGGATCAGGCCCTTTTCCTTAGCGTAAGCCGCCGGTTCTTGACCATCAAGGATGCCAACAAAGACCTTCTTGGCCATCTTGGTAGAGATAGTACCGTCGTCAATCAACTTCAGCATCCCTGCAAGGTGTTCAGACGTCAACTTAGTATCCGGCAGGTCAACGTGGTTGTCATTCAGGTAGGAGTTAACGTCATTCATCAGGTAGTTAGCCACCCGCTTGGCGTCTGCCCCGTCCTTAACCGTTTCTTCGAAGAAGTCGGACATTTCCTTTGTCTGGGTCAGCACCTTGGCGTCGTAGTCGGTCAAGCCGAGGTCGTCAACGTAGTGCTTACGCCGTTCACCAGGCATTTCTGGCATCTGGCCATCAATCTCATCAATCCAGTCCTGGCTGATGTCCAACGGTGGAATATCTGGTTCTGGGAAGTACCGGTAATCATCGGCACCTTCCTTGGACCGCATTGAAGCAGTTTTCCCAGTGGCTTCAACGAACCGACGAGTTTCCTGGGCAATTTCACCACCACTCATCAGCACTTGCTGGTGACGCTTGATTTCGTATTCCAGGGTCCGCTTGACGAAGTTGAAGGAGTTCAGGTTCTTGATTTCAGAACGAACCCCTAATTGGTCGGAACCGTAAGGACGCACGGAAATGTTAACGTCGCACCGCATCGACCCTTCTTCCATCTTCACGTCGGAGATCCCGGTGAACTGGATCCGTTGACGAAGGGCTTCCAGGTAGGCAACCGCTTCTTCTGGTGAAGACATTTCCGGTTTGGAGACAATTTCGATCAGTGGCGTCCCCTGCCGATTCAAGTCAACGTAAGAGAAACCATTCGGGCTGTGGGTATTCTTCCCCGCATCTTCTTCGATGTGGAGTTCCTCAATCCCGATCTTCTTCTTTTTGCCGTCGACTTCAATTTCAATCCAGCCGTCGTGGCCAATTGGCGTGTCCTTCTGGGTAATCTGGTAGGACTTCGGGTTGTCCGGGTAGAAGTAATTCTTCCGGTCGAAGTGCATATGCTGACGAACGTGACCGTGAAGAGCCAGGGTAGCCATAATCCCGTCACGAACAACACCCTTGTTCAGGATTGGCAGAGTACCTGGATAGGCCCAGTCAATCACGTTAGTGTTGCTGTTTGGTTCGTCACCATATTCAACGGCCGACGGACTGTAAATTTTGGCGTTGGTCTTTAATTCCACGTGGACTTCCAGACCAATGGTTGTTTGAAAATTCATTAGTTCTGGCCTCCTAACTGTGGGTGTTGCTTGTGGAAATCAGTGTTTTGTTCGAAGACGTAGCCGGCGTTGAACATCGTTTGTTCATCAAACGGCTTGGCAATCAGCTGCATCCCAAATGGCAAGCCCTTGCTAAAGCCAGCCGGAACGGACATCGATGGCAGTCCCGCCATGTTGGCCGTCACTGACAGGATATCGTTCATGTACATCTGGGTTGGGTCCTGGGTTTCAGAACCAAGCTTAAAGGCGACGTCAGTCCCCATTGGACCGATGATAAGGTCGTGGTCCTTGAAGACGTTGACAAAGTCGTTAGCGATCAGGCGGCGAACCTTGGCCGCCTTCATGAAGTAGGCATCATAGGAACCAGCAGAAAGTGCAAAGGTCCCCAGCATGATCCGGCGCTTAACTTCTGGACCGAAGCCCTCTGAACGCGTCTTCACATAAACGTCGTCAATGTTCTTGGCGTCGGCAGCCCGGAAGCCGTAACGAATACCATCGTAGCGGCCGAGGTTGGATGATGCTTCGGCAGTTGCCAGGATGTAGTAAACCGGAATCCCATCTTCGGTGTGTGGCAGAGAAACTTCGTCGACAGTGGCGCCAAGTGATTCGTAAAGCTTGGCAGCGTCTTCGATTCCCTTGCGAACAGCCGGTGAGATGGCGTCAGTCATGTATTCCTTTGGTAGACCGATCCGCATCCCCTTGACGTTCGTATTGTCATTTAATCCGGCAGCGAAGTTTGGTACTTCCCGGTCAGACGACGTCATATCGTGTTCGTCGTGACCACTGATGACTGAAGTCAGGTAGGCGTTATCCTTAACGTTTTGGGTCAGCCAGCCGACCTGGTCAAAACTGGAACCAAAAGCGACGATCCCATAACGGGAAACACGGCCGTAAGTTGGCTTGGAACCAACAACCCCGTTGAGGCTCCCCGGCATCCGGACAGAACCACCGGTATCGGTACCAAGGGCCCCGAGGACTTCACCGGCACCAACTGCGGCACCTGAACCACCCGAAGAACCACCGGGAACGTAGTCGGTATTCCACGGGTTGTGGGTTGGGCCAAAGGCAGAGTTTTCGGTAGATGAACCCATCGCAAATTCGTCCAGGTTGGTCTTACCCACGTTGATAAAGCGCTGTTCTTTCAGCTTAGCAATGACCGTCGCATCGTAAACCGGCTTAAAGTGTTCCAGCATCTTGGAAGCAGCCGTGGTGGTAATCCCGTCAGTCAGGATGTTGTCCTTGACTGCCAGTGGAATTCCGGCTAACAGCTGGTCCTTGGCGATCCCTTCTTCATCAACCTTTTCAGCAGCTGCCAGCGCTTCCTTTTCGTTGATCCGCAAAAAAGCATGCAGCGCCTCTTCGTGGTCCTTAATGTTGTCGATGGAAGCCTGGGTCAATTCCTTGGCACTCACCTTTTTGTTAACCAGGTCTTCGTGGACTTGGTTAAGGTCTTTGTCAAAAAAGTTCATTATTCGCCATCCCCACTTTCATCGATAATTGCTGGCACCTTAATCAATCCGGCTGCAGCATCCGGTGCATTATCCAACATCCGGCGAATCTGCCGTGCCGAAGCGTGCTCAGCCTTGTCATCACGCATCACGTTTACTAAGTCAGTTGGTGAAACCATCGGTTCAACGTCATCGGTGTCCACTTTTTGCAACTGGGCAAACAGGTCCATGATGTCATCAAGCTGCTTGGTAAACTTTGGTAATTCCTGATCGCTGAATTCAAGTTTAGCAAGTGCAGCGACGTGCTTAACTTGTTCTTCATTGATTTGGTTTGCCATTGATTCATCCCTCTTCCGTAAAAAATTTCATACGATTCATATTTTATCACATTCTGCCCGCTGATACCGGTGTTTGACGCCTTTCAACAATAATTACCAACGAAGGTGAAAAGATGAAGCAAAAATTGTGAAATGTCTCTTGTTTTTAAGCCTTTGTTTTCTTATAATCATTAAAAACCAATTAGAAAAAGATTAGAACACTTGTTATTAGGTTGTAAAGGAGGAGTAGCTCATGCGTATTGCAGTGACTGCAGATATCAATATCACGCCGACGGACATTATCAACATGTGTGAATCAGAATTCGCACCACGACAACTAATTCAGGTTCTGGCCAAAAACGGGGCAACACCCATCGTTCTCCCACCGGTTGACCACCCGACACCTGAATTAATTGCAGCCATGCTTGACGGTGTCGACGGCTTGGTTATTCCAGGTGGTCCTGACGTTTCACCACGGTTCCAAGGTGAAGATCCTGAACCAGGTCTGGGCCCTACCACGCCATTGCGTGACGAGTTCGAAATGGCTTTGATTCCTCAAGCTATGGCATCGGGCATTCCATTACTGGGTATTTGTCGTGGTCACCAGGCTATTAACATCGCTCTTGGCGGTTCTGTCTACCAGGACTTGGGCGATGACTTTGGCAAACCGGTTCTTCAACATTCACAGAAAACCGCTGGCAACTTGCCAATTCATTACGTCTCAATTGATGAAGATAGCGCTCTCGGCCATACGTTGGGCCACCGTGCCTTTGTCAACTCCCGTCACCACCAAGCGGTTCACCAGGTTGCTGACCAGTTGCACGTTGTTGCACGTGCTGCAGACGGTGTCATTGAAGCACTAGAGAACGATGACGCGTCAATTCAAACTGTTCAATGGCACCCCGAAAACCTGTGGCCTGACGATCAAGGTCAGGAACAGATCTTCACCGACTTCCTGAAACGAGTTGCCGAAAAATAGGAATGGAGTGATCTTATGAAAGAACAAAATAAGATGGGCTTTTGGGGAATTGTTCTCCTAGGGATCAACGGGATCATCGGTTCCGGAATCTTCCTGTTGCCCAGCAACGGGTACAAGCTCTTCGGCCCCGCCAGTGCACTAACACTGGTTTTTGACGGCCTGCTTGCCCTTTCAATTGCTCTTTGCTTTGCCGAATGTTCTGGTCTGTTTGAAGAAAATGGTGGTCCCCTCGTTTACACCACTCAGGCTTTCGGTAATTTTGTTGGCTTTGAAGTTGGGTTCGTTACCTGGGCCATTCGGATTATCGCCGAAGGTACAATTTACGTTGGGTTTGCCACCGCTCTGGCCGGGATCTTCCCCGCACTGAATAGTACACTGGCGAAAAATGTGATCGTCACTATCCTGGCTGTTTTCCTGGCAGCACTGAACATTTCTGGGGTTCGTAACACCTCAGTAGCCAATAACATTATCACCGTAGCCAAGTTAGTACCAATCCTGATGGTGGCCATTATTGGTGTTTTTGCCATCCATGCCGCTAACTTCCATCCTTTCTTCATTCCCAAGCTGACGACGTCTTCCAACTTTGCCAATGCTTCGATGACGATGTTTTACATCTTTACCGGGTTTGAATCGCTGACTGTTGCCGCTTCCGAAATGAAGAATCCGGAACGCAACCTGCCGCGGGCAATGATCCTTACTATGACCGCTGTCGTCATTATTTACCTGTTAGTGATGGTCGCCTGCATCGGAGTGCTAGGCGCTCAGTTGACCAATTCTACCGTGCCGCTGCAAGATACCCTGAAAAAGGTTGTTGGTCCTTGGGGTGGCACCGTTGTCGCCATCGGAACACTCCTGTCAATTGGTGGGATTTGTATTGGGTCTTCCTTCGTGACACCGCGTTCTGGTTCCGCATTGGCTGAACACAAAATGATGCCTGCCGTCCTCAGCAAGCGGAACGCCAAGAATGCCCCGTACGTTGCCATCATCGTTTCGACGACGATCTCATTGCTGTTAGCTTACTCCGGAACCTTCAACACGCTAGCGCAAATCAGCGCGGTTTCCCGGTTTGCCCAGTACATCCCTACTTGCTTAGCCGTGATCGTTTTCCGTCGAACCCGGCCAAACCAAGAACGAGTCTTCAAACTGCCCCTTGGCTGGACCATTCCGATTATGGCCGTGATTGTTTCGCTCTGGCTGCTCTTCAAGACCCCGGTTGTTAACCTAATCTGGGGACTGGGCGCACTAGTCATCGCCGTGCCATTCTACTTCTTGATGAAGCATCAAAACTCTTCATTGTAGAAACTAGAAACGTTAGGTATTCTTTTTCTGAAAAACTATCCAAAGCAGTCCGTACGTTCAACGGGCTGCTTTTACTTTTGCCTCAAATTGATAAGGTGACCAATTAAGCTAGCACAACTCGTCATGTAGGTATTAACGACATAAAAAAGCGGAATTGCCGCTAAATTGCAATTCCGCTTTTGTCTTTAATATGATGTCAGAACGTGTGTCTGGAACTTGTCTGAACCAGCGTTTCTGAAGATAATCGCCTGCATTTCGGAATCTGATTGGATTCGAATATCAATCGGGATTCCATTTGGCAGGTACTTCTTGGCTGCCTGGGCAATGTAATCAGTAAAACTTTGAATTTCCGTTTCACTATAGAACTGTGTCGTGACGGTGATGTGCATTCCCGCTAGGTTATCGTTCTTGTACTGGGCCTGAGCAGTCACCCCGCTAATGTTCGGGAAGAAGCTCTGAATCTGGCTCTTAAAGTTCGAGAAGTTGTTGTCATCGCTCTCGTTGTCACTGTTAGTCGTGTTGGCACCACTAGCCTTCGGCATTACTGTCGTCTTGTAGTTTAAGTCATGCCAGCTACTCAACGAGTTGCCGTTACTCTTTTCATAAGCAAAGAAACTCCCACCAACCAGACTGTCATCAGAGGCCTGCTTGTAGAGGGCAATCACAATTGGAATGTTCTTGCAGCCCTTCTTCTGGCGAATGTGCTTCAACACCTTGGCAGCCGCAATTTCACCCTGCCGCTTGACTTCGGCATTACTGATATTCTTGGAATATTGTGGTCCATCCGACTTCTTTTGGTAGTTGTATTCAGAGTTGACACCGATCCCGATTGTCATCCCTTTGAGCTTTAGCGAACTGCCACTTTGTTGAACAAAGTCCTGTTCTTCTAGCTGCTGGATATATTCAGGGTTAGGGTTGCTAGACTTCCCCTTAGCTGGGTTCAATCCCTCGGGGTTGCTTGAAGAACGCCGCTCCAGTAACCGCTGAACTTCGGAAGTATCCAGGTACTGACCTTCTTGGAAAATATAACTCTTTGGTGAAAAACTCTTCTTGGAAACTTCCGTCAGTCCGGTTTCAAAACTCTTCAGGTTGTACTGGTTAGAGTTCTGCGTGACGTTCACCCCGCGAGCCTTGCTGACCCGGTAGTGGCCGTGTTCGATCACTCCCTGGTAGTTCCGCCCGGCAGAGCCAGTCGTCGTATAGTTACTATTGCTCGTACTCTTCTTGTGTAAACCACAAGCTGCTAGTGACAGCGCGCAGACCATGGTAATCATTGCGACTGCTGCTTTCTTCCACTTCACTATTGTTCCTCCTTCATTGCCTGGGCGAAACGCGCTTCGTCCCACACGGTGATGTTGAGGGAGTTGGCCTTGGTCAGCTTACTCCCGGCCTTCTCACCGGCAATGACTAAATCAGTTTTCTTTGAAACGCTACTGGTAACGTTGGCACCGTGATTTTCTAACCACTGCTTAGCTTCACCACGGGTCATCCCGGTCAGTTTACCGGTTAAGACTACCCGTCTGCCATTCCACTGGCTATTTTCCGCTACCGTTGTAGTTTCGGGCTCATCATAGGCCATGTTGACCCCGACACTCTTCAGCTCTGAAATCAGGGCTTGGACCTGCTCGTTGGCAAAGTAAGCTGCCACGCTTTCGCCGATTGTCGGGCCAATGTTGCTGACGCTAGCAATTTCTTCCTGACTGGCCACCATCAAATTGTCCATCGTCTTGAAACGAGCCGCCAGTAACTGACCAGCCTTAGCACCAACGTGGCGGATGCCCAACCCAAATAATAAACGTTCTAGAGAATTATTACGACTATTATCGATAGCTGTCAACAGGTTGGCCGCCGATTTCTCACCAAATTTATCTAAAGTTAATAATCGGTCCCGGTTGAGCTTGTACAAGTCCGCATAATCGCGAACCAATTGCTTGTCCCAAAGCTGGCTGATAATCTTGGGCCCCAGGCCATCAATATTCATCGCGTTACGGGAGGCAAAGTGAGCTAAGCCTTCCTTAATCTGAGCTGGACACATCGGGTTAATACACCGTAAGGCCACCTCACCGTCGAGGTGGACTAGCTCCGAACCACAAACCGGACACGTCGTCGGGATCTTGTACTCCTGGCTGTCTGCCGGCCGCTTCTTTAAGTCTACCCGCGAAATTTCAGGAATAATATCGCCAGCCTTATGCAAGTAAACGGTATCGCCCAACCGGATATCCTTTTCTTTCAAGTAGTCCGGGTTGTGAAGTGAGGCCCGACTAACCGTTGTTCCTGCCAACTGGACGGGATCCATTACCGCAGTCGGGGTAACATTACCCGTCCGCCCGACCGTCCAAACAATGTCGCGGACAATGGTTGCTTCCTCTTCTGGTGGGAACTTGTAGGCAATTTCCCACCGTGGGACCTTGACTGTCGCCCCCAGTTCGTCTTGGGTGGCCAGGTCGTTAACCTTTTCAACAATCCCGTCGATCCCATAGGGAAGCTGGTCACGCTTAGCCGTATACTCATCAATGTAAGCCTGGATTTCGTCGGCAGTATGGACAACCCGGTTAGTATCGTTGACCACAAAGCCTAATTCACGCATCCGGTCGAGTGCTTCAGCCTGGGTAGTCACCCCGAGTTTCTGCCATTCCGGCACGTAGTACATAAAGGCCGCTAACTGACGGTGGCCCGTAACTTGCGGATCTAGTTGACGCAGACTACCCGCCGCCGCATTCCGTGGATTGGCAAACACCGGTTGGCCAGCCTCTTCTCGTTTGGCGTTCAGCTCGGCAAAGGCTTCCTTGGGCATGTAGCATTCGCCACGAAATTCCAATGACAGTGGTTCTTTCAACTGCTGGGGAACTTCCTTAATCGTCTTAACGTTTGCCGTAACGTCTTCACCAATCGAACCGTTACCCCGTGTTGAGGCTTGAACCAGTTTCCCGTTCTCGTAAACAACCGACAGCGACAGGCCATCGATCTTCAGTTCCAAGTTGTATTCAAATGGCGAATCAGCCTCGTCTTCACCCTGTTGCCGGGCGTTGAAGTCCAACAGTTCATCAACCGAAAAGACATCCCCCATTGAAAGCATTGGAATGTCGTGCGGCACTTTTGGGAGGTCAGTCGTAACCTGACCACCGACCCGCTGCGTTGGCGAATCGGCTGATTTTAACTCCGGAAACCGGGCTTCAATCTCAACCAGCCGCTTATATTGCCGGTCATAAACGTAATCCGGCACGGTCGGGTTATCCTGTTCATAGTATTCCCGGCCCCACTGGGTTAACTGCTGACGAAGAGGCCCCACTTCGGTGCGTGCCTCAGCTAATGTTAGCTGGTCCACTGCTTTGTCTGTTGCCATCACGAAACCTCCTTGCTATTCAACCTTTTCAATTGGGGCAAAGGTAGCTAACAGCCGCTTCTTGCCGTTGCTGCCTAGCGAAGGGAAGAAGATATCGAGTTCCATGTCCTTGCCCTCCCCGTGAACCGCCAGCACACTGCCGACACCCCACTTACGGTGTTTGACCTTGTCACCGACCTGCCAGCTAACCTGGTCAGCTCCGCTCCCGGTATTTTCGTGCTTCACGGAGTGGTGAATCCCATGCTTTTGGTGCAATTCACGCCAGGTCTGCTTCGTCGCCAGCCGTTGACTAAACGGCACACTCTTCAATGATGCCGCCGGTGAATCGGATTTGATCAGGCTATCGTTAATTTCGTCCACGAACAGCGACGGTGCGTTATGCTGCGGACGGCCATAAAGCATCCGTGACAGTGCATTGGTCAAGTATAACTTGCGCTTGGCCCGGGTAATCCCAACGTAAGCTAGTCGTCGCTCTTCTTCCAACTGTTCCGGGTCGTCCATCGACCGCGACAGCGGGAAGATGCCGCTTTCCATCCCGACCATGAAGACCACCGGGAACTCCAGCCCCTTGGCCGCGTGAATAGTCATCAACGTGACCGCCGGCTCGTTCTCATCGACATCGTCCTGGTCGGAAACTAGGGCCAAGTCGGCCAGGAAGTTAGTCAGTTGCTCGCTGTGGTCAGCGTCGTCATCTTCGTGTTCCTGGTCAAATTGTTTGGTCACCGTCAGGAATTCATCCAGGTTATCTAAGCGCGTCTGGGATTCAAGTGACTTACTCTTCTTGAGTGACTGCAGATAACCACTATCTTCCAGCAGCTGACTAGTGATTTCGGTAATGCTTAATTCGTTCATCTGGCGACGGGCATTAGCCATCAGCGTGGCAAATTCGCCCAGCCGTCGCTTGGCGCTAGTACTAATTTCGTTGGCTAAGTCGAGGTGATCCAGTGCCTTGAGCATCGACCACTGGTGGTCATCGGCAAACTGGCGCAGCCGGTCAACCGTCTTCAGGCCAATTCCCCGCTTAGGCGTGTTTACCACTCGTTGAAAACTCAGTGAGTCGTCCGGGTTGGCCAATAAGGTCAGGTAAGCCAGGATGTCCCGAATTTCCATCCGGTCATAGAATTTGTGTCCGCCGACCATCAAGTAAGGAACGTTGCTCTTCACAAAGGTTTCTTCGATTGTCCGCGACTGGGCATTAGTTCGGTACAACACCGCAAAGTCGTTATAATGCAAGCCGTGTTCTCTCATCTGCTTTTGGATCTGGTCCACCACGTACTGGGCCTCATCATTACCGCTCTGTGCCCGGTAGTAGGAGATCGGCTCACCCTTACCGTTATCGGTCCACAGGTTCTTTTTCTTCCGGTCGGTGTTGTTGACGATTACCTCGTTAGCTGCATCCAGGATAGTCTGCGTTGACCGGTAATTTTGTTCTAGTAGTACCACGTGAGCGTTCGGGTAGTCCCGCTCAAAGTTGCGGATATTTTCGATATTGGCTCCCCGCCAGCCGTAAATCGACTGGTCAGCATCCCCAACGACACAGAGGTTGTGCTGCGGGGTATCAGCCAACATGTGCACCAGCTGGTACTGGGCATCATTGGTATCCTGGTACTCGTCGACGTGAATGTAATGAAATTTCCGCTGGTAAAAATCCAGGGTATCCGGATCCTTTTGAAAGAGTTCGATCGTCTTCATAATGAGGTCATCGAAGTCCAGCGCCTGGTTAACCGTCAGCTGGTGCTGGTATTGGACGTAAACCTTAGCAACTATCTTGTCCATAAAGCCCTGAGCCTGCTTAGCGTATTCCTCTGGCGTCTGCATTGCGTTTTTGGCGTTGGAGATTGCCGACAGGATGCTCCGCGGATCGAACTGCTTTGTATCAATGTTCAAATCAGAACAGATCTGTTTAACCAACGTCCGCTGTTCCCCACTGTCGGCAATGGTAAATGCACGGTTAAAGCCCAGCTTGTCGATGTCGCGCCGAAGGATCCGCACACACAGCGCGTGGAAGGTCGATACCCAGATATCCCGGGCACTCTCCCCCAAGAGTTTGCCGACACGTTCACGCATTTCGGCAGCGGCCTTGTTGGTGAAGGTGATAGCCAGAATATTCCACGGGTTAACACCATTTTCTTCAATTAGGTAGGCTACCCGGTGGGTCAGTACTCGCGTTTTTCCAGACCCGGCACCAGCAAGGACCAGAAGCGGTCCTTCGGTGGTTTGAACAGCCTCAGCCTGCTTATCATTGAGTCCCTTAATCAGCGCATCGCTACTCACGTTCTTCAACCCCTCTTAAAATTCAGTCGAACACAATTATAACAAATAACCAGCTGTTCGGGGCGGACAAGCTCCCGCTATTTTGCACTTTACGACGCAAAGCTAGCCTATTTGAAGAATACACATTTTAATGTTCTATCATTCGGTGACACGCTTGTTGTGAACCTAAAACGTCGTTCGTAATAATTCCCAGCCTATACCGGTCTGGAACGTGGCCTCGCTTTGCGCTAATGGTGGGTCTGGAACGCTGTGGGCACGACTTTGAGCCAAGTGACCTTGTCTCAAAGTCCGACCTTCCAGTAAGTACTGCTAACGTACTACTAACTGGAATTTCACAGCTGAGACCCACAGCTCAATGCTTAACCACGTTCATTATCAGTAATCCTTATTGTTTAGATTGATCTTATCACCGCTTGCTTGAACTGAAGAGATATATTTAAACATTTGTTTTTATTGGTTAGTCATAAAGGAGACCACAACGCGTCACTAATTAGTTATGCTCCACCAAACTGATATAACAGTTAAAGCTGTTTTAGCAATTGCATTCCGCACCAGCATGCTCAGTAGCGTCGTTAGCCTTAGCGAAGATCGTCAGACCAAGCTTAGGCCAAGGCGCAGCTTTGAGACCAATTCCATTGGGCTCAAAGTAGGCCCACTGCGTTCCAGCATGCAATGGCGCGAGCAATTGCGTACAAGATAATACATTCCAACGTATGCGGGTTCAGCGACAATCGAGGCCAATAAAAAACTGCGGCTAAATAACCGCAGTTAATAATGTGTAATTAAACCTAGTTCTCATCATTATTATCATGGTCACTTGACAAATCGAGCAACGGGTCGCCGGTTAGTGTTTCACCACCGGCATCGTCGGGCAATTCGTGGGTCCACACTTCGGTATCGTCAACTTGGTTTTGCAGTTCGTCCAGCGACTTCATTCCCGTTGCCCAGACAAAACCGGCTAAGTCTTGCGGCCGCGGTTCGTCCTTATCACTTAACAGGAACTGGAATTGCCAGTTATCCTTCAGCAACCATTGACGGTATACTGCGTCCCGTTGCGCCTGACGAACAACCATCATCAGCCCCGGCTGGGTGATTGCCGGCTGACGCAGTGGTCGCCCGATGACTGCCCGTAACAGTTCATCATACTGGTTGATGGAAGCAGTGTAGTTAAAGACGTTAGCAATTGCCGACAGCGATGGCTGAATGCCCTTGACGTAAAGGTTATCGTTGCTTGTCGCGTAGAAGTTGATAGCAAAGACTCCGCGGTACTGGAGGTTGGTAGCCACGTTGTTAGTAATCCGCGTCATTTCGTTGAGCATGTCATCAGGAACAGCAGCTGGTGTCTTTACTTCGACCAATTTCCGGTGGTCATCTAATGCCAGTTCCGTTAAGGGAAAAATCTTCGTGTTCTGTCCATCAGTTGCCGCCACCATCGTGTATTCGTTGGTGTGGTCAATCCAGGATTCTAGCAGGTAAGTCCCAGTATCGATAAAGTCGGCCGCCCGCGAAATATCAGTCTGTCTTTCAATCCGCATTGACTTTTCACCCAGTCCCCGCTGAATAGGCTTGAGCAGGGCCGGGTAGCCGATTGCGTCGATCGAGTTATAAACATCGTCAAGGCTAATAACCGTCATGTAAGGCGCAACGTTCACGTTAATTTGGTCAAGAAAGGCCCGTTCCATTAGCCGGTCCTGGCAAATCTCCAGAGCATTAGTTCCCTGCGGCACACTGGTGAACTTTGCCAGGTAATCCAGAACCACCGCGTCGACTGCCGTCGTCGGATAAATCACGGCGTCACAGTAGGAGGCGAAATCCTTCAGATCACCCTTTGACCGGTAGTTAGCTATCTTGGTCAAATCAGCCGCCCGAGTAACTTCCGGCATCGGGTGGTCAACGTAGACAGCCACCTTGTAACCGGCGCGTTTTGCCGCACTAATCAACTCACTACCGTTATGTCCCAGGCCAATCAGCCCAAGCGTTTTCCCCGGATAAAGTGGTTCTTTTGCCATTGTTCTCATTCCTCCACAAAACTTACCTTGCCATCAGCCAGCGATTTAATTTTCGCCAGTGATTCCACACGCAATCCTTGTTCCCGCAGCTTCTTGCCGCCCGGTTGGAAGCTCTTTTCAATTACAATCCCGACGCCAACAACGTGAACTCCCGCTGCTTTGGCAATTTCTAACATACCGTTGGCAGCCTGGCCATTAGCCATAAAATCATCAACTAGCAGCACGTTTTCACCCGGTGTCACATACTTCTTAGAAATCGAAATATTGTTGGTCGTCTGCTTGGTATAGGAGTAAGCCTTAGCAGTGTACATATCATGCTTAAGCGTCAAACTTTGGTGCTTGCGGGCAAAAATCATCGGCACATCCAGTGCTAGTGCCGTCATCAGCGCAGGAGCAATCCCAGATGACTCCACGGTCCATACGTGGTCAATCTTTTCACCGGCAAAGCGTTTGGCAAATTCCTCACCCACATGTTTCATCAACTGGGCGTTTACCTGGTGGTTCAAGAAGGCGTCCACCTTCAAAACATCATGGGGTAAGACGGTTCCATATTCCTTAATATAGTCAATTAATTCCTGCATGGTTTACTCCTTTACTTGTCATACTGGTCAAGATGATAGGTTTGAATAACGCTGATTAACTTCTTGGCATAGTCCGGATCAGTCGCATATCCCGATTGTTGCAAAGCGCGCGCCGCGGACTTATAGTCTGTCGCCCGGGTTACCTGGGAATAATTCTGCTTGTTGGTATCAGTCCCGTTCAGCATCAGCTGAGTGTGCCCGAACAAGGTAAGCAACCCCGGGAGTAGTGACAACCCCTAGCCGTAAAACTTCAATACCAACGGATAATAATCCAGCAATCAATGCATTTTCTAGCATTTCACCTGAAATTCGTGTATTGACATGAATTTGCCATCTTGCTTTGCTGCCTCTATTCCTTGTGCAGCAACTGTTCC
>DXGK01000056.1 GCA_019113965.1 Candidatus Limosilactobacillus merdipullorum | reverse complement strand
AAGCCAGTCAGCTAGTACTAAAAACGTCACCGTCGTTCACAATATCCATGGTCAGCAAGCTTACCTCCTGACTGGCCGGTGGGGACTGCGAGCAGATGTTTTATCTTTATATAGTATCAGTGGTCAGCTGTTGGCAGAAATTAAACAGGCCTCTTTTGGGCTCGTCCCGCGTTTTCACCTTTTTCAAAACCGTCAGCAAGTTGGTTCCGTGGGATTGTCACTAGGTTTTTCCCGTGAGCTTGTTTATATTCGTGGGTTGAATTGGATTGTCGTTGGTCATGGAAGCCAAAACCGCTACCGTATTTTTCAAGGGCGTCGACTAGTTTGCGATATTCAGCCAGTAGAAAAAAGTGGCTTCACCGTCAGTGAACTGACCGTTAACTGTGAAGTCGATGAGCCATTATCACTACTGCTAGCTGCTGTCCTTAACCACTATGCCCATCGCGGTAGTCAGGTTCCCTTGCGAAGCCGACTGGCCCAATATTGGAAGAGCAAGCAAGCTCAACTGGGTAATGCATAAGAAAAGCGCCGCTTTTTTGAAGTGGCGCTTTTCTTATTGGTAAGATTGATGTTTAAGCAATGTGGCCTTCAATTGCTTCGATATCGCCCTTGCCATCGCGGTCGACAATTGCACCAATCGCTGCCGTCAAGCCCTTTACGTCGTCGGCTAGCGACATTGCCGGTGTATTTGGCCGGTGAATGACTTGGTCAGGCAGGAATGGAATGTGAATAAAGCCCGCCTTGATGTCCGGGAAGAACTTATCCCTCATGTACTGAACTTGGTAGAAAATATGGTTGCAGACGTAAGTCCCCGCACTGTAGGAAACAGTCGATGGCAGACCAGCATCACGAATGGCACGGGCAATGGCCTTCACCGGTAGTTGGGTGAAGTATGCCGTTTGGCCATCTTCATGGATGGTATGGTTCAGCGGCTGGTAACCGGCGTTATCAGCAATCCGTCCGTCGTCAAGGTTGATGGCCACGTATTCAGGGGTAATACCAAACCGTCCCCCTGCTTGGCCAACATCCAGAACGTAATCAGGATGGTATTTTTCAATTGCCTTCTTGACTACTTCAGCGCTGTGGTTAAATTCGGTGGGAATTTCCAGCTTGATGATTTCAGCACCGTGAATAGTGTCGGGCAAACGTTTAACAGTTTCAATGGCAGGATTAATCTTGTCGTCACCAAAGGGGTTAAAACCAGTAACTAAAATTTTCATCAATAATCCTTCTTTCAATAGTTAAAAGGCCAGGAAGTACATCAACACAATGTGGACCAGCAGCATCACAATGGCAACCGGCGCCTGAGCCTTGATGACTCCCATTTCATCCTTCATATCCAACAAAGCAACTGGCAGACTGTTGAAGTTGGCAGCCATCGGTGTCAGCAGTGTCCCACAGTAACCAGCAGTCATCCCCAAAGCGGCGACAACAGCAGGGTTGCCACCCTGGGCGACAACAAACGGAATCCCAATGGCGGCAGTAATTACCGCGAAGGCAGCAAAGGCATTCCCCATAATGATGGTGAACACTGCCATCGCGACACAGTAGAGGGCCACCCCGAGCAAGTGGTTACCAGCCGGGAAAATACCAGCAATGATTTGGGCGGTCAGCTTGCCAATCCCGGCTGCAGTAAAGACGGCCCCGAGCATTGCCAACAGTTGCGGGAGGACACCGGCAGTCCCCATCGCCCGAATGGAACGGTGAGTGTCAAAGTAAACGTCCTTGGCACTAGAACGGGTCTCAATCCAAGCAACGATCAGGGAAACAATGGATGCAATCCCAATCCCGATTTGTCCACCCAGCTTAGTGTACTGGGAAATGCAAAAGGCGATTACCGCCAAAATAACACTTGGCAAGAAGACCCACCAGCCAAGCCGCTTGGCTGATTTTTCGGCCCTTTGCTCGTTGACTTCTGGAATATTACCGATCTTGATCTGCTTGAAGAGTGCTAACAGACCCATGATCACTACCAGGATCCCGCTAACCACGCTCGGTAGCATGTCACCAAAAGCAAAGATGATCGCCATAATAATCCAGAACAAGCCGGTACCAACCCGCGCCGTGTTCTTCTTATCACGGAAAGCTTCGATACCCGCAACCAGCAACACCAGTCCAACCAGAATGTAGAGGGCAAGTAAGAGATTTTTCATCATCATTACTTATCCGCCTCCTTCCCGGTCAGATAATGTTTATCACAGAAATAGTTGTAAATGGCAACAACGATAAATGCAATTACCGCTACCGGTACAGACCAAATCACAATCTGGCTTGGCTTAACGGCGTGGTGCAGGCTCGTCATCGTACTTGCCATCAGCAGAACACCACCGCCGGCAACGAACGTATTTTGACTAAAGAAGTTAGAAAAGTTATCCGTCGCAGCAATTCGTGCCTTCATCTTTTCTTTCCCCTGCTCAGAAAGTTTCGTACTCTTTTCCGCAGCAGCCATCGTCATTGGCGCTAACAACGGCCGAACCAATGCGACTTGACCGTTCATGGCAATCCCGAAGAAGAGAAGAACTTCACGAGCCAGCATGTAAACGTCCAGTAACCCTCCTGCTGTCAAGTGCTTCAACTTAGAGATTCCTTGAACTGCGACAACCTTCATCCCATTGCT
>DXGK01000055.1 GCA_019113965.1 Candidatus Limosilactobacillus merdipullorum | reverse complement strand
GAACTTCCTGCGGCTAGTCGGAATGATACTAAGTCAGCTGTCACACAAATAAAAAACCAAGGTGATCTCCAATTAACAGTCATTGATAAGTTCTCAGAGAAAGAACAATCATTGGTGAAACAAATTAGTGTACTGAAAGCCAAGATCGCCGATAGCTCACGCCATAATGCGGTTGCAGAAATTTTACAAGGTTAAATACAAAACGCCACCACCAGCTTTCACCGGTGATGGCGTTTCTTTTTTCAGCTTATATTTCGAGATCTTCCGGGTCCGGATCATTATCAGCGAGGTCATCGGCCTTGCCAATCATCCGTTTGACTTGGTCCAGCGGAAAGGGAACGTCTTCGGGCTGGTAGTAGTTCTTGGAACTGACTGTCACGACTTGCCCCGTATCGTCGCTGCCGACGGGGACGACGATTTGGTCGCCGACGTCAATTGAGTTGTCATCGGTGAGGTAATTGTACTCGCGACCACCATCGCTGAACTGGACACCGAGGTAGATGACATCGGAAGTCCGGCGCCGCCGGTGTTGGTAGTACCCTTCGGCGAAGAGGGCACCAGTAGGGGTGATATTGACCATCCCGCGAAGGACATCCATCAAATCAGACCAATTCTGTGGCAAGGAATACTTTTCGTAGTCGCCGCCAAAAGTAATCGGCTCGAGGTTGCGCCGGGTCACGGTGCAAGTGAAGGCGCCGAAGCCATCGTCATCATCGGCCACGTCGTCCGGCAGGCCGGGGATGGTTTCGGTAAAGTCGGCCGGGTTGAGGTTGTCGAGGATGGCCGAGACGTTTTCCGGCATGTGGTAGACGGTTGTCACGTCGGTCCCGTCGCCGGGCTTGCGGAAATAGGTGACCTTTTCGCTGTCCCGGTCTAACGTCAGCGTTTCGGTGTACCCGTCGGTATCGACGAATTTAATCGTGAGCTGCTCAATGAAGTCATCGCGGCTGCGACCATCCATGACCAGCAGGTCAGCGCGGTTTAAGACGTCGCGGACCTTCATCGATAGGCGACCGATAGCCAGGGGCTCGGTATCTTGGAAGTCGACGAAGACGTAACGCTCACCGTCATCGTTGGTCAATGTCACCGTTTGATTGGCATCACTGTCTGTGTCGTCGGCAACATGGCCACAGTAGTTCAGGGTCGTCAAAGTTTCTTCCAGGATGGCCGCTGCTTGGTCCGCTGTCATTTGCAGGTGCTCGGCTGGCTGGCCGGTAACTTCCTTGCGGACATGGTCGTTAAAAACGATCGATTGGACGAGGCAGTCGCCAGCCTCGTTGATGGTCAGCTGCTGGCCCCACTTACCACCGGGCACCCGCGGGTCGTGCCAGTTCATATAAGGATTACCATACCAATAAACCGCTTTGGTAATGTGGCCGTAAATGTCGGTTGGGCGAATCATCGTGGTTTTGTCATCATTGATTGCTTCCATGAAATGACCTCCTTATCCAAGAACAGTCAATCCATTATAGCAGATCTCAGCGCTGGTGAACGCAAAATAAAGGGACATCCCGTCAAGAATGTCCCTGAAAAGTTATTGCATGTTGGTTGGCACAACCGCCGCCGGCTGGTCCTTGGTCAGGTGGAAAACCTGGCTCGGCTGAACGTTAAAGTAGTGGTTAATCAGCTGGCTGAGCTGGTCCATCGCCTGGTTGGCGCGGTCAATTTGTTCCGGGTCAATTGCTTCCATGACGGCGACGATGTTGGTTGAATCTTCCGTTAGCATCGTCCGCTGGGCATCACGCCAGTTCAGGCAGCGGCAAACGGCTCCCTGGTCGTCGTAGTAGGCCACTTCACCGTCGAGGGTTGGCTCGTCCTTGTCGGCGCCAACCGGTTGGAAAGACAGACCAGCTTCCACCTGGCCCAGGTGCATGTCACCCTGGATCTTGTTCCGGTCTTCAATACCGACCGGCACGCCATAAGTTAGCGAGACGCTGTTGTAGACGTCGACCAGCGGGTCAATCGGGGCAAACTCTCGTCCCTGGTTAACCCGCTTGAGGAGGGCCTCAATTGAGGAACGAGCACCCTTCTTTTTCTTGAACTGTTGGAAAGCTTTCCGCCACTGGTCGACGACCGGGTTGAGGCGGAAGGTATCGTTGTTCAGAAACTGGCCAGCGGCCTTGGTGGCGTCGGCTAACAACTGTCGGCGTTCGGCCAGGTTGGCATCGCTGGTGTGGTTGTTAATCCCGTTGACGTAGAGAATGTTGACCTGGGCGTCAGGGAAGAGCTCCCAAAAACTATCATCAATCACTACTTGTTTCATTGCAGAACCTCCAAAAGACTAGTATTTTCGCTTGCCGCCACGCTTAACAAAGTTCCAATCACCATCAATATTGTGACGCACCCGGACTAAGTAGTCATGCAGCTGCTGAGCTTCTGCCGCGGTAAAACCACGAAGGCCGACCGAATTAGAGTGCTCATTTTCCCGGATAATAAAGGGGTAAATAGCTGCTCCTTTTTCGGTCACGTAAAGGTGCTTGATCTTCTTGTTGTCGGGATCACCCTTTCGTTCAATAAAGCCGTGGTTTTCCAGTTTTTTGACAGCGCGGGCGACAGTCGAACGATCGACCTTGATCAGATTGGATAATTGCTCGGAAATGATGCCGGGGTGCTCGTAGATTCTCACCACATAGAGGTATTGTCCGCGGGCCAACTCAATTTCCTTAAATTCGATGTTAGAAATGGAATCTAGTGCCCGGTCAATCATTCCAATTTCTCGCAATATATCAACCATGATAAAGCTCCTTTTCATCCTACTTCCGTTTTGCTGCAAGTGCAACAAAATTTAAATTATTTTTTAAATTGCGCTTGGTATTGTGCACGGCCGCCGGCTTCTTCTAGCTGGTAACGCTCTGGATTCTTCTTGTAGAAGTCCTGGTGGTAGTCTTCGGCGGGGTAGAAAGGCTGAGCCGGTTTGATCTGGGTCACGATTGGTTCACTGAAGCGTCCCGAGGCCGCTAGCTGCCGTCGAGATTCTTCGGCAATCTTCTTTTGCTCAGGTGAATTGTAGTAGATCACCGGCCGGTACTGATCACCACGGTCTTGGAACTGGCCCATTGCATCGGTAGGGTCAGCAACGGTCCAGTAAGTTTCTACCAGTTTTTGGTAAGGGTAGACCTGCGGGTCAAAGGTGATTTGGACAGCTTCGGTGTGGCCGGTTGTCCCTGTGCAAACCTGCTCATACGTTGGGTTGGCAACGTGACCGCCGGTGTAGCCGCTGACCACTTTTTTGATCCCTGGTAGGGTATCAAAAGGTTGGACCATGCACCAGAAACAGCCCCCGGCAAAAATTGCCGTATCAAGATGTTGATTACTCATCGGCACCACTCCTTTAATTTCTTGGATTCAATGTCTTGCCGCCATTTTATCACGACACTAACTTCTCGGAGAGAAAAAGATCCCGGGAGTGAGAGAAAAAGGTAAAATAAAAATGGTTGAGGATGCTTCCATCAATATTGATAGTAGAAAGCATTCCGTCACGATAAAGGAGGACCTTATGTTATTAGGAAGTATTGAAGCCGGCGGGACCAAGTTTGTCTGCGCGGTGGGAAACAAGGACTATCAGGTACAGGACAAGGTGATTTTCCCGACCACTACGCCCGAGGAAACGATTGGCAAGTGTATTGACTGGTTTGACAAGTACCGGGATGAATTGACCGCGATTGGGATCGCCTCGTTTGGCCCGATTGAAATCCGCCAAAACGATCCAAAGTACGGGTTTATCACTAACACCCCCAAGCAAGGGTGGGTAGACACCGACTTTGTGGGACCGTTTAAAAAGCATTTTGACCTGCCGATTGCCTGGACCACCGACGTCAACGGGTCGGCCTACGGAGAATATGTTCTGGCGACCTTGTTTAACCAACGCGTCCATTCGCTGATTTACTACACGATTGGCACTGGTGTAGGCGCTGGTGAGGTGGTTGACGGCCGCTTTATCGGAGAAATGGGCCATCCCGAAGTTGGCCATATTAAGGTGAAACGCCACCCCGATGACCTGGACTTCGCCGGCATCTGTCCTTTTCATGGTGATTGTCTGGAAGGACTGGTGGCTGGGCCGACTTTTCAGGCACGGCTGGGGATCAGTGGCCGTGAAGTGCCGTTGACCAACCACGTCTGGGATATCATGGCTTACTATGTTGCCCAGGCAGCACTGGATTCTACCCTGATGTTCCGGCCGGACAAAATTGTCTTTGGCGGCGGGGTCGTTAGTGAGCAATTCTTAAAGAAAGTGCGCCGTGAATTTAAGAAACTGCTGAATAACTACGTCGACGTGGGTGATGTGGAAAAGTACATTACCATGCCGCTGGCTAAGGGCAACGGCTCGGCAACGATCGGCAACTTTGCCTTGGCGCTGAAAGAGTTGCAGGAATAATTTGAGAAAATTAAAAATCAATGTTGAATTTATTAGAAAGTTATAATAATATACTGACAAGTAATTGAAATAACCGCGATGAAGAGATGAGTACCTGTGGCGACCTTCTCCAGAGAACTGCGTTAGATGAGAAGCAGCGTTGGTCAAGGCAGGGAAGATGGTCTTGGAGCGAGGAAAGCTACGAGCGCTAAGTAAGCAGCTGACGGGGTGGTGCACGTTATCGCACCTGGGTATTCCACGGAGTACCTGCCAAAGGCCCAGTTGTGAGGCTGGACCGAATGTAGGGTGGTAACACGCTGCTGATGGATTTGTCAGTAAACGTCCCTAGAGCTAACGAAGAGTTGGCCCTAGGGACTTTTTTGTTCACGAAAGGAGTCACTACTATGACCGAATTTACCAAGAGAACCGTTTCCCCATTCCGCTTTGATATTGTTGGTAGTTTCCTGCGTCCGCAGGAATTGAAGGACGCCCGCGCAAAATACGAAGCAGGTCAGTTAAGCCGTGAAGAACTAACGGCGGTTGAAGACCGGGCAATCGTTGACCTGATTAAGAAGGAAGAAGCAGCCGGCCTGCACGCCGTCACCGATGGCGAGTTCCGCCGCAGCTGGTGGCACCTCGACTTCTTCTGGGGCTTGAAGGGGATTGATAAGTCGCAGTCTGACGAAGGCTATGGCTTCCATGACGAAACAACCCGGGCTGAAACCGCCAAGGTGGTAGGCAAGGTAAGCGGCGAACACCACCCCTTCGTTGAACACTTCAAATTCACCCGCGACCACGTTAGTGAAGAGACACAGTTCAAACAGACCATTCCGTCGCCAGCCCAAGCTTACTTTGAGTTTTTACGACCGGAAAATATTCCGAGTGTCAATGAGCACTACCCATCATTTGATGCCTTTGCGGCTGACCTGGTCACGGCTTACCGCCAAGTTATCTCTGACCTCTATGCGGCTGGGTGTCGAACGCTTCAGTTAGACGACTGTACCTGGTTGACCTTCGCTGACTTTGCCCAACACCCGGAGCGCATCAAAACAGCGGGCTTTGATGTTCAGCAGCTGGAGAAGCTGGAAGAACTGTCCGTTGAATTAAATAACGCGGTGATTACAGCACAGCCGGCTGACCTGGTCATTAATACCCACGATTGTCGTGGTAACTACCATTCAACCTGGGCGGCGACTGGTGGTTACGGGCCGATTGCTGACCCGCTCTTCACCCGTGAAGATGTCAATGCCTTCTACCTGGAATACGACACGGATCGCGCGGGCGGCTTTGAACCACTGGCAAAGGTTCTTGATGACAATTACGTCGTGTTAGGGCTGGTAACCTCCAAGTCTGGTCAGCTGGAAGACCGGGAGACGGTCATCAAGCGGATCCATGAAGCGGCGAAGTTCCACCCGTTGGACAAGCTCTGCTTGAGTCCCCAATGTGGTTTTGCTTCGACCGAGGAAGGGAACGTCTTAACCGAGGACCAGCAATGGGCCAAGGTGCAACTGATTAAGGATATTGCTGAAGAAGTCTGGGGTTAATCAAGGAGGTTATTGCTTATGACTGAACAAAAATTATCATCAACACAAGAACTGGTTGCCAAGCTGAAGAACAAGCACTGGGTCGATTTGACCCATACCTTCGGGCCTGACAGCCCGCATTTCCCGTCATTTAAGCCGGCAAAGTTTGAAACGATCTTCACCCATGCCGACGGGTTCTTCGTTAAAGAGTATACATTTCCCGGGCAATATGGGACTCACATTGACCCGCCAATTCACTTCTACAAGCATGATGAACGTTATGTGGAGGACCTACAGTTAAAGGACCTGGTCTTGCCACTGGTCGTCATTGACTACCACCAGCAGGCTGCGGCTAACCCTGACTCCAGTCTGACGGTCAAAGATATCAAGGCCTGGGAAAAGAAGAATGGTCCGATTCCGACCGGCGCCTTTGTGGCCCTGCGCACCGATTGGGGCAAGCGGTGGCCATCACAGGCAAAGTTTGAAAATAAGGACGAGCAGGGTCAAAACCACTACCCTGGCTGGTCACTAGAAGCGCTGAAGTATATTTACGAAACCCGTCACGCAACCGCTAACGGGCACGAAACCTTTGATGCCGATACGGCGACGGAGCAACAAGACGGGCTCGTTGGGGAATACTATGTTCTATCTCATGGCCACTATCAAGTAGAGCTGTTGGACAACCTCGACCAAGTACCGGCCACCGGGTCGGTAATTAACATCTCGGTGGCAAAACCGGAAAAAGCGCCAGTCTTCCCGGTACGGGCCTACGCAATCTTTGACTAATGCAAAACGAAAAGGCAGTCGTTGCGACTGCCTTTTATAGTGTCATGATTCGTAATGTCCGTTGCCACTGGGTCTGGAAATCAGCAGCCTGCCACTCGTTCAGCCGCTTGTTTTTAACTCCCACCGCCTGGTTGAGGTAGGTGACGCCGTTGCGGGTAAATGGTGGGTGGACTCCATGCAGGTGACCGTAGAAGACGTAGCGCACGTTGCCAGCTTTTGCAACCAGCTGGCCGAGACGGGCGCTGCCCGTCATGGCTAAGAACATGTGGTAGAAGTACTGCTGGCGCTTTGAAACAACGTAGCGGGGAGTTGGCGCGAGGGCTTCTTTGGCCGGTGCGAAGTGGGTCAGCATCGTTACCCGCTTGTGTGCTTGTTGCGCCGCCACGAGCTGGTGGTCGACCTGGCTGAGGACCGTTTGCATCCGCTCTTGGTCGCTCCCAGGTTGGTCAATTGCACTGTCTAGCCAGTAGACCTTTTTCCACTGCGCGACCTTTGCGGGTTGGTCGGCAAAGGGTGACAGGGAGTAATCGTACCAGCCGTTGTTGCCAATGACGCGCCAGTCAGTGCCTGGGAGGTCAACAAAGCGATTGTGCAGGTAAGCCGGGGCGTTTGAACTTTCAACTACCGAATAGGGGGCGTGGTTGAGCATATCGTGGTTGCCGGCGATGTAGTAGACCTTCACTTGGATTCCGAGCCTCTTTTGTAAACGGGCAAAATAGTCCTGAGTTTGCTGAAAATC
>DXGK01000054.1 GCA_019113965.1 Candidatus Limosilactobacillus merdipullorum | reverse complement strand
ATGCATTTATTGTATCAAGGTCAAACCCTAATTACAAGATAAATAGCAACCGCTTGCAGGTAGATTATTCACTTTCTTTCAACCGATATTTAATTGTTCCACCACGCTCGGCTTTACCCACAATTTGGGTTCTGTATTCGTAGTCGTGGAAAACCGCTTGAAATTCCTGGAAAGTCTCTGGGGTGACAGTAAACTCCTTGGTCTTATTGCTGATCAGGTCGTCAAGCTGTTGTTTGAAGTCTTCGCTCATGTTCTGCCTCCAGTTTAATTTCTTATTTCTTATATATTATAGCCAAATGTTGGTTCGGCAGAAAGGTCGTTGGGCCCAACATTTAGCAATCAATCGCAATGAGTGCTAAAATTTAGGTGTAATTCCTTGTTTTCCGAGGAAAAGTAAGTATAATAATTAATAGTCAATAAAGGTCAAACTTTTCTTAAACCATTTGGCCTGCTTATTTAAGGAGGTATTATGCTGAATGATTTGTCAAATCTGTCATGAAAATCCAGCAACTATCCACCTTCAGATGGAATACAACGGTCAACGGATGCAAGTTAACCTTTGTCAAAGTTGTTATCGTAAATTACAAAATATGCAAACTAACATGTCAAATATGATGAACGGAAACGGGGGCAACAACAATATGGACAACCCATTTGGATTTGGTAGTATGGAAGACTTTATGAACGCCATGAACAACATGGCTGGCCAAAATGCCAATGGCGGCCAAGCCAACTTCAACGGCAACAATGGTGGCCGGGGCAACCGTGGTGGCAATGGTCGTCGCAACGGTAAGGGCCTGCTTGGCCAGTACGGGATTAACCTGACCAACATGGCGCGCCAGGGCAAGATCGACCCAGTGATCGGTCGTGATAGTGAAATCAAACGGGTCGTCGAAATTTTGAACCGGCGGACCAAGAATAACCCCGTTTTGATCGGTGAAGCCGGTGTTGGGAAGACGGCGGTTGTCGAAGGCCTGGCCGAGGCAATTGTTTCTGGCCAGGTTCCGGACAAGCTGCGCAACAAGCAAATTATCCGTCTTGACGTGGTTTCACTGGTTCAAGGGACCGGGATCCGCGGTCAATTTGAACAGCGGATGCAGCAATTGATGAAGGAAGTTCAAAAGAACCAGAACATCATCCTCTTCATCGACGAAATCCACGAAATCATGGGTGCCGGCAATGCTGAAGGCGGCATGGACGCCGGCAACGTGTTGAAGCCTGCCCTGGCCCGTGGTGACTTCCAGCTGATTGGGGCTACCACCCTCAACGAATACCGGAAGATCGAAAAGGATGCTGCCCTGGCACGGCGGTTCCAACCAGTTCAGGTTGATGAGCCAAGTGTTGAAGAAACCATTAAGATCTTGAACGGGATTAAGGACCGCTACCAGGACTTCCACCACGTTAAGTACACCGACGACGCCATCAAGGCCGCTGCAAAGTTGTCCGACCGCTACATTCAGGACCGCTTCCTGCCAGACAAGGCCATCGACTTGCTTGATGAAGCCGGTTCCCGGAAGAACCTGACCCTGAAGACTTCCGATCCAAACGCGATCGAAAACGACATTCACACGGCCGAAGCCCACAAGCAGCAAGCCGTTGAAAGTCAGGATTACGAAAAGGCGGCTTACTACCGTGACCAAGTCACCCAGTTGACCAAGGCCAAGAAGGCCGCCGAAGAAAACCAAACCGAAGATGCCGCCACGGTTACCAAGGAAGATATGCAGGCAATCGTGGAAGATAAGACTGGCATCCCGGTTGGCGACCTGGAAAAGCAGGAGCAAAACCAGTTGCGTGACCTTGATAAAACGCTTGAGAAGCGGGTTATCGGCCAAGACCAGGCTGTCGACAAGATTGCCCGGGCAATTCGGCGGAACCGGATTGGGCTCAACAAGTCCGGTCGGCCAATTGGCAGCTTCCTCTTCGTTGGGCCAACCGGTGTCGGGAAGACCGAAACTGCCAAGCAATTGGCTAAGCTGCTCTTCGGTTCTGAAGACGCAATGATTCGTTTCGACATGAGTGAATACATGGAAAAGGAATCAACTTCTAAGCTGATCGGTGCCGCACCTGGCTACATTGGTTACGACGAACCAGGTCAGCTGACCGAACAAGTTCGTCGCCACCCTTACAGCCTGATCCTGCTTGACGAAGTTGAAAAGGCGCACCCGGATGTTATGCACATGTTCCTGCAGATCCTTGACGATGGTCGGCTGACCGACTCCCAGGGGCGGACCGTTTCCTTCAAGGACACGATCATCATCATGACTTCTAACGCCGGGTCTGGCGATTCCGAAGCGGGCGCCATTGGTTTCGGGCCAGGTAACAACACCCGTTCAAGCCTGATCTCCAAGCTGACCAACTACTTCAAGCCTGAATTCCTCAACCGGTTCGATGACATTGTCGAATTCAACCAGCTGACCAAGCCAGAACTCAAGCGGATCGTCAACCTGATGCTCAACGATGTTAACGACATGCTGAAGGACCGTCAGCTCCACATTACCGTGGATGATGACGTCAAGGATAAGCTGGTCGAACTGGGCTACAACCCGCAAATGGGTGCTCGTCCGCTGCGTCGGACCATCCAGGAACAGATTGAAGACCGGATCGCCGACTACGTCCTTGACCACGCCGACGTTCACAACCTGGCAGCTCACCTCGATGATGGCAACATTAACGTCGTTGCCGCTCCGGCAGCCATTGAAGACCATGCCGGCGATGCCGAAGCTCAACCAGCAACGCCAACGGATGGTGAAAACAAATAATTAACGATAAATATTGAAAGGGCTCAGCTACCGGTTCGCTGGGCCCTTTAAGTTTATCTTATGCTTCCCTAAAAAATGCGCAGTAGCGCGGCTGGCGCGTTATAATTAAAGTATTAACTGATAAAAATAATTGGAGTGAAGCTGATGAATCGCTCATTTAAAACTGGGACCCCAATTTGGGTCTATTACATGGATATTGACTCGCACAAAAACCTGCGCGTTCCGCAACTACTACAGGGTTTTATTGGCGACGACTACAATGTCGCCAAGCTGGAAATTCCCGGTTACCGCTTTATTAAGCAGGATGGTGAACTCACCGGGACTTTTGATATGAAGCCCCACACCATCAAGCTGATGTACCGTCACGAGAACTGGGAAACCGTCGAAGACGTTGACGTCTTCTTGCGGATTAAGCAACCAACTACCGTTTACGATACCGTCGAAGGAATGCCGGTGGGCTCCCCGATAGCCCCGGGAATTGTCATCAAGTCTTTTGAAGAGGTCACCACCTTTGACCACCAGGTCTGGTACGAAGTGGGTGCCGACCAGTGGGCCAAGTTCGTCGATACGGACTTTGAGCTTGTCGACCAGCCATTCCCGGAACTGGACCTCCATTCCGAAGAACCAGCTACTACCAACCTCAGTAAAACGAAATTAAATGCTACTGGAACGGTCAACTATGTCACCGGCGGTTCCTTGCCGATTTACGACAAGCCCTATGGTAAAATCATCGACCACGCCGCCGACGGTGTTTCCTTTACCATCAACGCCGAACTTGATGACGAAAACGGCGTCAAATGGTACCACGTAGCCCGCCGCGGTTACGTCAACGCAATGTACATCGACCTGCTTTAATGCGAAAGGACTTTTGATATGAAAATTGCAATTATCGGCATCGGTGCCATGGGTGGCGCCATCCTCAAGGGTTACTGCAAAAACGGTCAATTCGAACTGCTGGCAATGAACCCTGATAATCCCCGGGTTACCAAGCTGACCAACCAAATGAACATCGACTTGGTAAACAATAGTCAGGCAGTGGTGGACAGTCAACCGGACGCAGTGATACTCACGACCCCCGCTCCGGTGACCGTTGATGCCGCTAAACAACTGGCCGGCCTGAGTGACCACACGTTCATTATCTCAGCAGCCGCTGGCGTTTCCCAGGCAGAGCTGAAAACAGTCCTTCCCCACTTGATGATTGCGACCATCATCCCCAACACACCGGTCGCCGTCAACGCCGGCACCATCGGTTTGGCAATGCCGGCTGGTGCCAGCGAACAGCAGCAACAGCAAATCAGGGAACTACTCAGCCCGCTGGGCGACCTAATCGAGGTTCCCGAAGACCAGCTGGATATTGTCGGCGTAGTTGGTGGCTGCGGTCCAGCCTTTGTTGACGTCTTTATGGATGCCATGAGTGATGCCGCTGTCCTTCACGGGATGAACCGGCAAACCGCCTACCAGCTGGTAGCCAGCATGGTGAAGGGCTCGGGAACATTAGCGACGGCCACTAAGCAAGCTCCAGCCTTGCTCCGTGACGAGGTGACATCACCTGGTGGTACCACGATTCGTGGAGTGGCTGCCTTAGAAAAAGATGGGTTCCGTCACGCCGTCATCGATGCGGTTGACCAGTCTACCAAATAACCATCATGAAATCATCCATCGATGTAAGTTCATCTCGCTTGATGAATCCCTTTGCTTTTAATTCCACATCTAAAGGTAAAAGGGCATATCTATCGCAGCACATTGTTCATAATCATTATCAGCTAAAAAAGCACCTGCGTCAGCAGGTGCTTTTTCATAAACAATTACAAAGTCAACTGATAAT
>DXGK01000006.1 GCA_019113965.1 Candidatus Limosilactobacillus merdipullorum | reverse complement strand
TTAAGCGAGGAACTAGTGGCTAAACTCAACCAGCAGATTGACCAGGCCGGCTTTGACCAGCCATTGGTTTATGATGGCAAGCCGAAGTTCGTTATCGGCTACGTTGAAGAGATGAAGGACCATCCAGATTCCGACCACCTGCACATTACCACCGTTGATACCGGTGATGAAAAATTGCAGATTGTCTGTGGCTCGCCAAATATCGCCAACCATATTAAGGTGGTCGTGGCCAAGATTGGTGCAATGATGCCAGATGGCAAAATTATTTACCCCGGGGAATTGCGGGGTGTCAAGAGTAATGGTATGATTTGTTCAGGCCGTGAACTACGATTAAAGAACGCTCCTGATCGTCCTGGCTGTGTTATTTTGCCGGATGACTTCGGGCAAGCGGGGGATGCCTTTGATTTTGAACGTGGCAACCACCTTTTTTCCGCGGCTGACTAAGTTAGAATTACAGTAAGGGGGACGTTGACAATTGCCGACCACCGTCGGGTTGTTTCAATGCCCCTTTTTTGATCACGACTGTCATATTTGGAGGAACAAAGATAATGGCTGAAACTTACTATTTTGTTGGTATTAAAGGCACCGGGATGGCTTCCTTAGCTCGCTTGCTGCACGACCAGGGGAACACGGTCCTTGGTTCGGATATTGAAAAAGAAACCTTTACCCAGGGCCCGCTGGAAAAGGCGGGAATTCAGATTCTCAACTTTAGTCCGGATAACCTGAAGGATGGGATGATTGTCGTTCAAGGGAATGCCTTTGGGGATGACCAGCCTGAAATTCAACGGGCTCATGAGATGGGGCTGACCGTCTTGTCTTACCCGGCTGCCGTGGAACAGCAGGTGGAACGCTTTACCAGTATTGGGATTGCCGGGGCACACGGCAAGACCAGTACGACCGGTTTACTTGCTCACACCCTGCATGAAGTGGCCAAGACTAACTACCTGATCGGTGATGGGGTTGGCCATGGTGAACTGGATGCGCGTTTCTTTGTCTTTGAGGCGGATGAATACCGCGACCACTTCTTGGCCTACCACCCAGACTACGCCATCATGACCAACATTGACTTTGACCACCCTGACTACTTCAAGGATATTGATGACGTTCGTCAATCCTTTGAACAGTTTGGCAGTCAGGTGAAAAAGGCTGTCTTCGCCTGGGGTGATGACGCCAACCTGCGTAAGCTGAAGTTAAACGTGCCAATTTACTACTACGGGACCAGCGAGAAGGACGACTTTCGGGCAATCAACATCAAGCGGACACCACAGGGGTCCACTTATGATGCTTACTTCCGCGATCAAAATCTCGGGACCTTTACCATCCACCTCTACGGCGAGCACAGTGTCCTCAACAGTCTAGCAGTCGTCGCTGTAGCCTACATGGAACACGAAGACCTCGACCAAATCCAAAAAGAACTGGCTAAGTTTGGCGGGGTTAAGCGGCGCTTCAGTGAAACCGACATCGCCGACATGAAGATTATCGATGACTATGCCCACCACCCGTCGGAAATCAAGGCCACCCTTGACGCTGCCCGGCAAAAATTCCCGGACAAAGAAATCATTGCCGTTTTCCAGCCGCACACTTACTCACGGCTAGCTGCCTACCTGACTGACTTTGGGAAGGTTTTGTCCACTGCCGACGACGTTTTTGTCACCCCGATCTTTGGTTCCATCCGTGAACACTCGGGGAAGGTTTCTCGCCAGGACCTGGAAGACTTGATCCCAGGAAGTTGTGATATTGACATGGATTCTCTGAACCAACTGTTCCAGTTCCATAACGCCGTAGTTATCTTCATGGGCGCCGGGGATATCGAAAAATACGAGGACGCCTACAAAGAAATGTTGAAGAATTAGTGAATTGCTTGTCCTGCAGCACAAAATCTGCTAATATCGCACTTAACTAATCTTGACTATTATTGTCCTGTTAAGGAGGAATAGGAATGGATAACATGGATCCACAAACTGGTCGCCGCCAGGTGGTTGACCAGGTTGGTCTGAATTCTTTTCTCACTAAGATGTACGGAAACATGGCACTGGCTGTCTTAGTCTCCGCTCTGGCGTCGTACTTAACGTTAACGACGTTTCGATCAACGGTGATGGGTTACTTTGTCGCCCATCCGGGGATGGTGTGGCTGCTCTTACTGCTGCCGATTGCCCTCTCTATGGGGATTTCGGTTAGTGCCACGCGCAATCCCGTTGGCGGCTTTATCATGCTGATGGTAATGGCCGTCATCTACGGGGTTGAATTCGCCCTGATTGCCGGCGTCTACACGGCTGCCAATATCACCACCGCCTTTGTTTCCGCAGCATCGGTTTTCGTTGTACTGGCGATTTACGGGACCGTTACCAATCGCTCGTTAAACCGGGCTGGTTCTAATGCAATGGCGGCACTGATTGCTCTGATCATTGCTTCGCTGATTAATTTATTCCTGCGGAGCGCGGTGATCAGCTACATCTTTTCCTACATCGCTGTCATTATCTTCGTGGTTTTGACTGCATGGGATGCCCAAAAGATGAAACAGCTATACGTGCAATACGGTAACCAGGTTTCGTCAACCGGGCTGGCAACTACCGGGGCACTTCAGCTGTACCTGGACTTCATCAACTTATTTATCCAGTTGCTGAACATCTTGCAAATGGGCAACAACCGAGACTAATTAGCAAAGTCAATTCCAAGAGAGGCTGGTAATTTCCCAGCCTCTTTTTGTCGAATTTCTGTCAAGCTGATCGGATAACATGGACAGGCAAACTTTGGTACAATAAGGTGACTAGGAAAAGGGGAGCGACTTACAATGTCCAAAAAATTATTGCTGATTGACGGCAACAGTATTATGTTTCGCGCTTTTTTTGCGATTCATAACCAACTAGGAAAGTTTACTAACGCCGACGGGATGCACACCACTGCCATTTACGGCTTTAAGTTGATGCTGGATCACGTCTTAGAAAACTTCCACCCCGACTACGCATTGGCGGCATTTGATGCCGGCAAGGTCACTTTCCGGACCAAAATGTACGAGGACTATAAGGGCGGCCGGAACAAGACCCCGGAAGAATTAGTTGAACAAATTCCTTCCGTGCACGAATTGGTTGAAGACAGCGGGATCACGGCCTACCAACTGAAAAACTACGAGGCCGATGACATCATCGGAACACTGGCCCACCAGGCGGACCAAGCAGGATGGGAGACCCTTGTGGTCACCGGGGACCGGGACCTCACCCAACTGGCGACTGACCACACGACGGTAGCCGTTACCAAGAAGGGTGTTACCCAAACAGAGCACTACACTCCCGCCCACGTTGAAGAAAAAATGGGCATTAAACCCGGTCAAATCGTCGACCTGAAGGCGCTGATGGGTGACAGTTCTGACAACTACCCCGGGGTCACGGGGATCGGTGAGAAGCGCGCCCTTAAGCTGGTCCAACAGTTCGGCAGTGTTGAAGGGCTGTACGACAACATTGACCAGCTGAAGAAGAGCAAAATGAAGGAAACCCTGATCAATGAAGAAGCGGTGGCCCGACAATGCAAAACCCTGGCAACCATTTTACGTGATGCCCCACTAGCAGTCGGCATCAACGACCTGGCTTACCAAGGAGAGCAGACCGATAAATTGGTTCCCTTCTACCAGAAGATGGGCTTTCGCAGTTTCCTGGCTAAAATGAATGCGCCCTTAGAAGCTGGTGGACAGCAGCCGGCGGCTAAAAAGCCAATTAAGTACACCGTTCTTAATGAAGATAACATGGATTTAGTCAGCCAACTACCGCACCGTGTGGCCTTTATACTGGAGATGCCAGAAGACAACTACCACTTGTCACCATTTGCCGGTTTTGTAATTGGCGCTGGGGACCAGTGGCTAGTTAGCCGTGATGCAGAATTATTAAAGCAGCCTGTTTTATTACATCTGTTGGGTGACAAGGATTATATTAAGGACGTCTTTAACGCCAAGGCACAGATTGTTGGTCTGCACCGGCTGGGGGTTTCGTTGGAGCACGTGGGGTTCGACCTTCTTCTGGAATCTTACTTGCTTGATACCAACGATAACAATAACGACCTCGGGCTACTGGCCCACGAGCACGATTACTTAGACGTGGAAAGTGACGAAGCGGTTTATGGTAAGGGTGCTAAGCGTGCCATTCCGGATGACGATCAGGTCTTCTTTACGCACTTAGCCAAAAAGGCGCGGGCAATTGAGGCACTGGACAAGCCCCTGGACCAGAAACTGGAAAAACACCAGCAGATGCCGCTGTACACCGATATTGAACTGCCGCTGACCCGCGTACTGGCCAAAATGGAAATTGCCGGGATTCGAGTTGACGCCGACCTCTTAAAGCAGATGGGCAGCAAGATGATAGAGCGGCTGAGCGAGCTGGAACAGCAAATTTACCAGGATGCAGGCGAGGAGTTTAACATTAATTCCACCAAGCAACTGGGAAAGATTCTTTTTGAGAAGTTGAAGTTGCCGGTCATTAAGAAGACTCGGACGGGTTACTCAACTGCGGTGGCCGTGTTGGAAAAATTACTGGGAACGTCACCAATTATCGAGCACATCTTGGAATATCGACGGATCAAGAAGGTGCAGTCGACCTACGTTGATGGATTGTTGAAGGTAATCCACAGCAGCGATGGGAAGGTTCATACCCGTTATCTACAAACGTTGACCCAAACAGGGCGGTTGTCATCAGTCGACCCGAATTTACAGAACATCCCAGTCAGAACCGAGGAAGGACGTCAGATTCGCCACGCCTTTACCCCTAGCCACGACGGTTGGCAGATCTTTAGTTCCGACTATTCACAAATTGAACTGCGGGTCCTGGCCCACGTTACCGGTGATAAGAACCTGCAACAGGACTTTATCGACGGTAAGGATATTCACGCCAGCACGGCACGACGGATTTTCCACCTCGATCCTGATGAGGAAGTTACCCCGAATATGCGTCGTCACGCCAAAGCGGTGAACTTCGGAATTGTTTACGGGATCAGTGCATACGGACTTTCGCAAAGTATCCACGTGAGCCGGAAGCAGGCCAAGGAATTCATCGATAGTTACTTCCACGAATTTCCGGGAGTTAAGAAGTACGTTGATGGGATTGTCAAAAAGGCCCATGAACAGGGTTACGTTGAAACCTTGACCCACCGGCGGCGCTACCTGCCAGACATCAACAGCCGCAACCGTCCGCAGCGGGCCTTTTCCGAACGAACCGCGATGAACACGCCAATCCAGGGCAGTGCTGCCGATATCATTAAGATTGCCATGATTCGGATGGACCGCGAATTGACGAAGCGGCACTTAAAAGCACGGATGTTACTACAGATCCACGACGAATTGGTCTTTGAGGCGCCCAAGGAAGAGATTCCGCTGCTGTCGAAGCTGGTTCCAAAGGTCATGGATTCGGCGATTAAACTTGATGTACCGCTAAAGGTGGAAAGCAAGTGGGGAGACACCTGGTACGATTTGAAGAAGTAAGGAGGGAGCTAGCTTGCCAGAACTACCAGAAGTTGAAACAGTGCGGCGTGGACTGTTAAAGATTGCGAAGGGGCGGAAGATCAATGCCATTGACGTTTATTATGGCAAGACCATTGACGGTGACGTAGAAGAATTTCGTCATACCCTCATTGGACAAACCATCCTTGATGTGAACCGTCGGGGCAAGTACCTGCTCTTTCGCTTTAGCAACGGTCTGACGATGATTAGTCACTTGCGGATGGAAGGTAAGTACTTTAACCAGGAGCAAGGTAAGCCGATTGACAAGCATACTCATGTTGTCTTCAAGTTTACTGATGGTACTGAACTTTGTTACCACGATACCCGCAAATTTGGCAGGATGAGATTGGTGAAGACTGGCGATGAAATGAACGTCGCCGGTCTAAAAACGATTGGCCCGGAACCCACTGACACAGATTTTACGGTAGAGTACTTCCGCGATGTCTTGAAACGGTCGCGAGGAAAGATTAAACCGTTCTTGTTAAACCAGAAGCACGTTGCGGGACTTGGCAACATCTATGCCGACGAAGTTCTTTGGATGAGTAAAATCAATCCAGAACAACCCGCCAATAGTTTGTCGGATGAACAAATTAAAGTTTTGCATGATAGCATCATCAAGGAAATTGCAGTTGCCACCAAATACAAGGGGACGACGGTGCACTCGTTCACCAATGCTTTTGGCGATGCCGGTGGTTTTCAAGACCGCCTTCATGCCTACGGGCGTGGTGGTGAAAAGTGTGAACGCTGTGGTACTAAGATGGTGAAAATTAAGGTGGCTGAGCGGGGGACAACATTTTGCCCGCACTGCCAGCCACTGATTGAGGAGTAGAAACGGTGATTGTTGGAATAACGGGTGGCATCGCGACCGGCAAGTCAACGGTTAGCCAGCTTTTTCGCAAAGCGGGTTGGCAGGTAATTGATGCCGATCAGGTGGCTCACCAGGTTCGCGACTATAATCCACAGGTTAGGCGGGCGTTGATCGAAAGGTTTGGCGCCCAATTGTTTGCGACTGGAAAACTCGATACCAAGCTGCTGGGTTCCATGGTTTTTGATGATCACCAAGCACTTGCTGACCTAAATGCACTGCTGCAGCCGTTGATCAGGCAGGAAATTAAGCGGCAGGTTCAGGCGGCGGTTGAACGACCACTCGTTTTAGAAATTCAACTGCTTGTTGAACAGCATTATCAATCACTGTGCGACGTGGTGGTGGTAGCAGCGACGAGCAAACGACGCCAGTTGCAACGGCTGGTTCAACGTGATCATTTGAATACCCACGAGGCGCAATCACGGATTGCTGCCCAATTGCCACTGACTGCCAAAATTAAGCAGGCAGACTGGGTGATTGATAATAATTCCACTTACCGGAAAACGGTCTTGCAGACTGCATGGTTGATTGATTACTTAAGTCAAAAGAAGGGAGTTTAAGCAATGATTTGTCCACATTGTCATCATGATGGTTCGCACGTGGTAGACAGTCGTCCAAGCGAAGACGGGACCTTTATCCGGCGACGCCGGGAATGTTCTAACTGTGGCTTTCGTTTTACCACTTTTGAACGTTACGAAGAACAACCATTGCTGGTAGTAAAAAAGAATGGCGCGCGGCAACAATTTGACCGCAAAAAGATCCTTAACGGCCTTGTTCGGTCGGCAGAAAAACGGCCAGTTAGCAGCGAACAATTAACGAAAATCGCTAATTCCGTTGAAAACAAGGTTCGCGCACGGGGCGAAAATGAAGTGTCCACCAAGGTGATTGGTGAATACGTGATGGACGAACTAAAGAGCGTTGACGAGGTGTCCTATATTCGTTTTGCCAGCGTCTACCGTCAGTTTAAGGATGTTGACGCCTTTATGAATGAACTGGAATCAATGATCCAGCACAACAAGAAGCAAAATAAGTAAGGCGGGGATAAAAATGAAGCAGACAATGCCGCCAATTACCCCGCAAACTGGTTACCTGGTGACGACAAAGACCAGCGACTTTCAGCTCAATTTCACCGTGTTTGCTAGCCTTTATCAACCACTGTTATCACCTCTCGCTTATGTTTTAGAAAGTATCCTGGCTACCCAGCTCCAGGTTAATCCAATACTTGCTGATCGACGACGTCATTCTGACTTGCTCTCGATCTTAAATGCGGGAACGGGTAAGTTGGAATCGGCCAGGGACCAACTCGAAGCGGTGGGCCTGCTGCGGACCTTTTTTCAGGATGACGAGATAGGACCGGTGTTTGTCTACGAGTTGCAGCCGTTATTGTCGGCGTCACAGGTTTTTGAGGAAGATATTCTTAGTACTAAACTCCTTCAGACGGTGGGGGAGCAGCGTTTTAAGGACTTGGCAAAGGCTGTTAGACAGTACTACTACGACCCGCGGCAAATGACAGAAACGACTCATAGTTTCTTTGATGTTTTCACTCCCGACCAAGCTGAACTAGCCGCCGACAGCCAACTAACAAGCAATGTTCAGCAACAACTGCGGCAGCCCCAAAAACAAGAATTGGTTCCCAACGACAAATTTGATTTTACACTGTTGGCCAAACAACTGGTCCATGACGGCTTAGACGAGGATGATGTCCAAGCCAGTCGTCAGTTAATTATGACCCAACACCTGATGTACGGAATCGCTGAACCGCAGATGAGGCAACTAGTACTCCAGGCAGTTAATTGGGGTGTGAATAACAAGATAGACCCGCGGCAGTTTCAATTAGTGGTTGCTAATTCCTTTCAAGCGCCATCGCGTGAAAAGCCGGAGCCGACGGTCAAGCCGGTCGCCGAAGAAATTACCGGTCTGTCTAACCAGGAACAACAACTGGTGAAGGTCGCACAAGATCTGGCGCCGGTGACGTTTTTGGCAACGTTGAAGCAGCAGACTGGTGGGGGGTTCGTCACTAGTAGTGAAAAGTATATTATTAGCAACCTCCTCAACCAGGGCCTGGCACCGGAAGTTGTGAACATTTTGAGCTATGATGTGATTGTTCAGCAGGAGTTACCAACATTGCGGAAAAACCTGGTTGATACAATTGCTAATAGTTGGCAACGTAGCAATGTTGGCAGTGCTAGTGCGGCACTAAAGGAAATTAAGAACTTTAACCAGCCAACTAAGCGAACGCGTACGGCAAGAAAGTATCGTCCCCGTGGTGGGCGGGTTAAGGAGCAGCTGCCAGATTGGGCAACAAAGAAGGATCACCAGTCGAAGACGAAGGCTAGTGCGGCCCAGCTACGCGAGTCTCAACAGCTACTTGCGAAATTAAAGCAGAAGCATGACAATAAGAATAAATAGCTAAGTCAGTGAGGTGAGATGATGGAATCAATTAGCCAACAATTGCAAAAAATTATGGCCGGACGGCGCGAAGAAACGCAGCGCCTCAGGCAAGAAGTATTAAGTGATCCGGAAATTAGTCACTTTCTACAGTACCACCAGGCAGAGCTTACCCCCGAAATTATTGATCGGGGGATGTCGAAGCTATACGAGTTTTACCATGAAAAGCAATTAGCGGCGAATAACCAAACCACCGTCGCACCGGGTTACTCGCCACAACTTACGATCAGCAACCGGCAGATCGATGTCACCTATGTGCCGACTGCTAAATTGCAAGCACGGCAAGCAGCGGAAGCACTAAGAAAGCGGGTTACCCTGGTGAACATGCCGAAGTTTATCCGCCAGGCTGACTTCGACCACTTTTACACCGATGAAGCCCACCAAACGGCTAGTCGTCAGCAAGCGTTCAACGAAGCATTGCGGTTCGTTAGTTCGTATCATCCCGGTCAGTTCCGCAAAGGTTTGTATCTTTACGGCAGTTTCGGGGTTGGCAAAACTTACTTGTTAGGTGCTATTGCTAACTCGTTGGCGGAGCAGGGGATTTCGTCAACTATGCTTCACTTTCCTAGTTTTGCAGTTTCAATGAAAGCGGCAATTCGTGATAATTCAACTGCTGAGAGGCTGGATGCGGTCAAAGAGGCACCAATTTTAATGATCGACGATATTGGTGCCGATGCCATGTCAGCATGGATCCGCGATGACATCCTGGCGGTGATCTTGGAGTACCGGATGCAACAGGAGCTGCCAACCTTTTTCTCCTCCAACTTTTCGATGGACCAGCTGGAAGCGGAACATCTGGCAATTGATAACCAGGGTAATGAGGAGCCGCTCAAGGCTAAGCGGATTATGGAACGGATCCGTTTCTTGTCCACTGAAACAGCAATGATGGGCGATAATTTAAGAAACGGCAACTAAGTCCAAGGGAAGCCTTGACACGGTCGGCTGAATTTAGTAAAGTATTAAACGTTGAAAGAAAAAGCAGAAGCACCCGCTTCTCGCCTTGGTTACTAGAGTGGCCGGGCAAACGAGTTGAATGTTGACACGGATTTTCCTAGTTCGTGGATGATAGGCGGGGTGCGTTAGTCTGCACTCCGCCTTTGCTATTTCTTTCGCGAAATAAATTGGAGGTGTGTTGCCATAGCTCAAGGAATGATTGTCAATGACGGTATCCGAGCACGTGAGGTGCGCCTGATTGGTCAAGATGGGGAACAGCTGGGAATTAAGTCCCGCCGTGAAGCCCTGCAGCTGGCAGAAGATGCTGGCCTCGACCTGGTATTGGTTGCCCCTAAGGCTCGACCGGCTGTTGCACGGATTATGGATTATGGGAAGTACCGTTACGAGATGCAAAAGAAGGAACGGGAAGCCCGCAAGAAGCAAAAGACGGTTGCGGTGAAGGAAATTCGTCTGAGCCCGACGATCGATATCAACGACTTCAACATTAAGTTGAACCGCGTCAAGAAGTTTATCGCCAAGGGCAACAAGGTACGGATTTCAATCCGTTTCCGTGGACGTGCGATCACGCACAAGGATATTGGTCGTGACATGATTGAAAAGATGGCCGATGCAACGAAAGATATTGCAACGGTTGAGCAACGACCAAAGATGGAAGGACGGAGCATGTTCTTAACGATTGCTCCGCGGACAGATAAGGATAATAAATAATAAAGAAGGTAGGAGTTTCTTATGCCAAAGATGAAGACTAATCGCGCTGCTGCAAAGCGTTTTAAGAAGACTGCCAAGGGCGGTTTTAAGAGTGGCCACGCATTCACTAGCCACCGTTTCCACGGTAAGACGAAGAAGCAACGTCGTCAGCTGCGTGGTACTGGCATGATGGATCAAACGAACATCAAGCGTTTCAAAAAGATGCTGCCATTCAAGTAATCGACAGGTACTATTAACGACTAACGAGGAGGAAACGACACAATGCGAGTAAAAGGTGGATCAGTAACGCGCGCACGGCGCAAGCGGATTATGAAGTTGGCACGGGGCTACCGTGGTTCAAAGGGTACTCTCTTCAAGACTGCTAAGGATCAGGTAATGAAGAGCTACACTTACGCATTCCGTGACCGGAAGGTTAACAAGCGTAAGTTCCGTGAACTGTGGATTGCCCGGATCAATGCCGCAGCTCGGATGAACGGGATCAGCTACAGCAAGCTGATGCATGGTCTGAAGCTGGCTAACATCGACATCAACCGGAAGATGCTGGCTGACCTGGCCGTTAACGATGCGGATGCATTTGCTGCAATTGTTAGCGAAGCAAAGAGCGCTCTTAAGTAATTAAGATGTTTTATTGACGGGGAACTGCTTTTCGGTTCTCCGTTTTTTGTTTCAAAAATTTGAACCGTTTCACTGACGTCGTTATAATAATTTTTGGGACTATAAAGAAAGGATTGCTAACATGATCGAGCTTTTTAAACCAACTTGGATGGTCGAAACAGCTTATAATATCGAGCCGCAAGCACTCAAGGACAATGGAATTCGGGCCGTTTTTAGCGACCTCGATAATACCTTGACTGCTTGGAACAACCCCAATGGTACGCCTGAAATGCGTGAATGGATGAACCAACTGAAAGAAGCTGGTATTCCGTTGATTATCATTTCCAACAATAAGGCAAAGCGGGTCGCCAAGGCTGTTGAGGCACTGGACTTGCCATTTATGGCGCGATCCCTGAAACCACTGGCTTTTGGGATTAATCGGGCACGAGCCAAGCTGGGATTGGAAAAAAGCGAGGTTGTGATGGTTGGTGACCAATTGATGACTGATATCGCGGCGGCTAATGTTGCCGGGGTTCGGAGTGTGTTGGTTAAACCGTTGATCAGCACTGATAAGTGGATTACGCGGATCAACCGCTTAGTTGAAAGGCCGGTCATGGAGCGGTTAAAGCAACGTTTTCCGCAGGATATTAAATGGCAGGAGAAGACCAATTAATGGCTCAATCACAAGATAATGATGAATTGCTTTGCATTGGTTGTGGAGCAGTAATTCAAACAACGGATAAAAACGCGTTAGGTTATACTCCCGCTAGTGCATTGAAGCGGGGGCTGGAAAGCGGTGATTTATACTGTCAGCGCTGTTTTCGGCTTCGTCACTATAACGAAATTGCACCAGTGTCGCTGACCGATGACGACTTTTTGCGTTTGCTGAACCAACTTGGCCAAGTAGATGCATTAATTGTGTACGTCGTCGACATTTTCGACGTGACCGGGAGCTTGATCCCTGGATTGCACCGTTTTGTAGGGAAGAACCCCGTTCTGCTGGTTGGTAACAAGGAGGACCTCCTTCCGCGTTCATTGCGCCGTAGCAAATTACGCGATTGGCTCAGACAGCAGGTCAACCAGGCAGGTATTCGTCCAGTTGACACCGTCCTAGTTTCCGCCAAGAAGAACCATCAGGTGGACAACTTACTGGAAAAGATCGAAAAGTATCGTCAGGGTCGCGACGTCTATGTCGTTGGGGTAACGAACGTGGGTAAGTCGACGCTGATTAACACGATCATCGAGCAACGGACGGGTGTTAGCGACCTGATTACTACTTCGCGTTTTCCAGGGACGACCCTTGATAAGATTGAAATTCCGTTGACTGATGCACATCAGTTGGTTGATACACCTGGGATCATTCATGAAGAACAGATGGCCCACATTTTACCAGCCGACGACTTAAAAATTGTTTCGCCGCAACGTGAAATCAAGCCGCGAACTTACCAGCTGGATGAAGGACAGACCCTCTTCTTTGGCGCTGTGGCTCGTTTTGACTTTGTTAGCGGGCGTAAGACCGGCTTTAATGCCTACTTCGATAACAATTTGATGATTCACCGGACCAAGTCGGTCAATGCCGAAAAGTTCTACCGGCAGCACGCTGGGAAGTTATTGACCCCGCCGACGAAGGAAGAATTAGCAAAGATGCCACCGCTGGTGGAACATGACTTTGCCGTCGAAAAACGTAGCGACCTCGTGATCGAAGGCTTGGGCTGGATTACTGTTCCTGCTGGTTGTTCAGTCGTTGGCTGGGCTCCGAAAGGGGTCGGCGTTGTGCTGCGAAAGGCAATGATATAAGGAGAAAAAGATGCAATTACGTGGGAAACAAAAAAGATATTTACGAGCCCAAGCGAACCATCTTTCGCCAATTTTTAGCATTGGCAAAAATGGTTTGACACAGGCATGGCTCGAACAACTTGATGGTGCATTGGATCGCCGTGAACTAATCAAGGTCAGTCTACAGCAAAATACCGATGTGACTGTTGATGAGGCGGCTCAATTTATTGAGGATCATACTGAGATTCAAGTTGTTCAAAAAATTGGCCGAATTTTGTTATTATTTAAGCAATCAGCTAATGAAAAGCAACGTGACCTGTCAGAAAAGGTCGCAAGGATTTAAGTGATTGGTGGTGGAAGAGAATGCAGAAGCAAAAGCAATCGCGGGTAGTTGTTCAGCCGGCACCACAGCCGTTAATTTTTAGCAAACGGCGGCGGGTGGGCCTTTATGGCGGTACTTTTAACCCAGTGCATAATGCCCACTTGCTGGTAGCAGAACAGGCGGGGCAAACCCTTTGTTTAGACCATGTATTGTTTTTGCCAGACGCTCAGCCACCACATGCTGACCATAAGGAGACAATTGACGCTGCTGATCGGGTGGCAATGTTACGGTTGGCCATCGCCAATAATAGTTTCTTTGGCCTGGAATTGGACGAAGTTAAACGTGGCGGGGTGAGCTATAGCTATGAAACCGTTAAGCGACTTAAGGAGCGTCATCCCGATACCGACTATTACTTCATCATTGGTGGTGACATGGTCGACTACTTGCCAACCTGGTACCGGATTGATGACTTGGCCAAGATTGTCCACTTCGTCGGGGTACGGCGTCCAGGGGCCAAGAACGAGGCTAAATACCCGGTGACCTGGGTTGATATTCCACAGGTTGACTTCAGCTCCACCAAGATTCGCCACCGGGTCAAGACGGGACAGTCCATCAAATACATGGTGCCGTCAGCAGTTGAAGACTATATTGAGGAGCATCACTTATATCATGATTGAGTATCAACAGCACTTATTGCCAATGACGCGGAACGAACTGGTTGAAAAACTGAAGCAAGCCTTGTCACAAGACCGCTTTGAACACGTCTTGCGGGTAGAACAAACGGCAATCAAGTTGGCACAGCAATATGGGGTAAACGTGGAAAAGGCCAGTATTGCTGGACTTTGTCATGATTACGCCAAACAACGTCCAGATGAAGACTTTATCCAGGAAATCAAAAAGGATGGCCTGGATCCCGATTTACTAAACTGGAATAATGCTATTTGGCACGGCATTGTCGGTGCCGAGATGGTCAAGCATGAATTAGGGGTGTGGGATGAAGACATCCTCAACGCCATTCGTCATCACACCACCGGCGCGCCAGTGATGACTAAACTGGAGCAGGTGGTTTACATGGCCGACTACATTGAACCCGGTCGGACGTTTGATGAGGTGGTTCGCGCGCGGCAGTTGACGGCCAATAGTCTGACGCTGGGGGTTGCCTACCAGACGGAACAAACCCTCATGTACCTGTTAACGCGTGATCTGTCGGTTTACCCGATGACCATCCTGACTTATAACGCCTGGGTACCGCAAAATAAAGGAGAACTTTAATGGATAGTAAAAAAACACTTGAACTTGTTGTAAAGGCTGCCGATGGTCGGCGAGCCGAAGACATCGTGGCCATGAAGGTGGACCAAATTAGCCCAATGGCCGATTATTTCGTGGTCATGACTGGTGGGTCTAACCGTCAGGTCCAGGCTATTACCAACGCAATTGTGGAAATGGCTCACGAACACCAAATTGAGATTGGCAGTGTCGAAGGAAAGAACGCGGCTCAATGGGTCTTGGTTGACCTTGGTGACGTGGTTGTCCATATTTTCCGTGAAGAAACCCGCCACTTCTATAACCTGGAAAAGCTGTGGTCTGATGCACCGCTGGTTGACCTCAGCGAATGGGTCAAAGACTAATGGCCATTTACCAAAGCTTTGCGGCAATTTATGACCAGCTGTTTGACGCTGAGATGTATGACCAATGGGTGCACTTTAGTGAAAAACGACTGTCACCCAAAAGACCAGTTGTCCTCGACCTTGCGGGGGGAGCTGGTCGTTTTGCTACCCTGATGGCGGTACGGGGATGGCAAATGACGGACCTTGACCAGTCGGATGAAATGCTGGCACTGGCATCCGAACACGCAGCGGAGAAGGGGGTTAATGTGTCGTTGATCAATGGGGACATGACTGCTTTAACCGGCGTCGGGATGTTCGATGCCGTGACCTGCTATGCCGACTCGTTGAATTACTTGCCTACTCCAGTTGACGTGATGCAAACCCTGCACCAGGTATACCAGCACCTTAATGACGACGGGACGTTTTTATTCGATGTGATCACTCCCTACCAAACCGATCAAGTTTACCCTGGTTTTATGTTTAACGAAGCAACTGACGATGATCGTGCGTTCCTCATGTGGCAATCATTTGCCGACGATGATGTTGAGTACGCGGTTATTCACCAGTTGGACATCTTTGACCAGATGGCTGATGGCCATTACGACCGTCATTCAGAAACTCACTTTGAACGAGCCTACCCGCTAGAATGGTGGCAACAAGAGTTAACGGCGGCGGGCTTTACCGGCATTCAGGTCACCGCTGATTTTGGGACAACAGAGCCAAAGGAGAAAACGACCCGCTGGTTCTTTGAGTGCCGTCGAGGGGGGCAGGACAAATGAAGGCAGTTGGACTAGTGGCGGAGTATAACCCCTTTCACAACGGTCATCGTTACCACCTCCAGCAGGCGAAGAAATTAACCGGTGCCGACGTGGTGGTGGCTGTGATGAGCGGCAACTTCGTTCAGCGGGGCGTGCCGGCAATTGTGGACAAGTGGCACCGGGCTCACGAAGCCTTGACTAACGGGGTCGACCTGGTCATCGAGCTGCCGGTCTTTTACGCGGTCCAGCCGGCGCACCTTTTTGCGGCCGGGGCCTTGCGACTCTTGGCCGGGTTAGGAGTCCAAGATGTGGTGTTTGGCGCCGAACATCCGGAGTGGAATTTTCAGGAGATGGTACAGGCCGAGCGCCAATTTCGGTCAGCCAACTTTCACCACTACAATGCGACGTTTGCGACGCAGTTCAACCAGGAACTAGTGAAGCAAACCGGGCACCAACTGGTTGACCCTAACGATATCCTGGCCTTTGCCTATCAGAAAGCCAAAGTTGATCAAGGACTTTCCGTGCATTTGTGGCCAATTAAGCGTCAGGGAAACGACTACCATGACCGGCAAGTGGAAGGGAGCATTGCCAGTGCCACTGCCATTAGGCAAGCAGTAGCGGATGGCCGGGTACCATCCGCTGCCATGCCGGCGGCTAGTGCAGCTGACCTGGCCATGGTGAGGGCGGTGCCTAGTTGGCAACAACTTTATCCCTTATTGCGGAACCAGCTGATTCAAGCACCGGTGGAGCAACTGGCGACGACCTATGAGGTGGCGGAAGGCTTGGAGTACCGGATGAAGGATGCTGCGGAACGTCATTTGGACTTTGATAGTTTCCAGCGAGCGGTCAAATCGAAACGGTACACCTACGCGCGACTGCTGCGGGCAGAGTTTTACCTGTTGCTGCAGGCCACAGTTGACCAGGTAGAGCGGCAGATGAGTCGGCCATACTACCACGTGCTCGGTTTTACTGTCGCTGGTCAGCAGTACTTGCACCAGGTAAAAAAGCAGCTGCCGTACCCGTTAATCGTCAAGGTTGACCAACGGCTTAAGGACGGGTTACTTAACCTCGATTACCGGACTGGCAAAATCTATCAGACCTTTACTAACGATGAGCAGGATTTAAAACGCCCGCCACTATGCGGTTAGGCTGTCAAGGAATTAACATTGACAAGAAACAAGGTGACTAGTATAATTCATCTTGTTGCATTAGGAGGTTTAGCGCATGAAATGGTCTCTATCTGAAGCACGCAAATATCACGATACCCCACTTCACATTACGCAAACTCTTGAACTAAACGAGCCGATGACCAAGCGGTTTCCTGAGCAGGTGCTGGCGGTAAAGCCGGCACATGTCGATGGGTACCTCACTTATGATGATGGTGATGCGACGTTAAGCGTTAACGTTAAGGTTGACTTAACGGTGCCATCTAGTCGGTCTTTGGCTCCTGTACCATTATCGCTTGACTTCGACTTCACCGAGTCGTACCTGGGTGACAAGAGCCACCTCAGCCGTTACGAAAAGGATGAGGTGGTCTTCGTCATCGACCCGGATCACGGGA
>DXGK01000053.1 GCA_019113965.1 Candidatus Limosilactobacillus merdipullorum | reverse complement strand
TCGTCTACATACCGTTGCAATGTTTTTAACATTGTATGAGATACGTGGTTCACAACAATGCCATGTCTAGCCTGAAAATCAAAGTTCTGTAATTGCCACAATACTATGTATCCTTTGACGCCATTACCATGGTCGCCATTTACTAGTATCGGCATGTACCGGGGATTATTCGCATAATCTGTTGTCGTAATTGGCAGGCCGATAAACATGTGCGTGGCTTCATTATATGCTGATGTGCTCATCACTACGTAATGTCGGCGAATATTACCACTTTGGGGATTATGACCACCCATTTCGTGACCTGCATGTGGTTCGGCATCGGCAATGATGATGTCACCCTTGTTCGGCAGTTCCATTAATCAATTACCTCGCGCCCCACAGGTTTAACTGGTCTTAAATTGGGATCATTTGCGATATCTGTTTGATAATCGTATTCTTGCCAGTCTTTAGTACTAAAAATATTTTTTCTCTTTACTACTGGGGTAAACACGATCGTAGTACCAACATTTTTAACAGTATACTCACTGCCTGTAACTTTGATATTGGCTGGAACTGTTAATGTTTTAGAATTGCCAACTTGTCGCAGCTTAACTGTCATAATACCATCCTCCCCTGCTCTTTTTGTATACACATAGTATACATTATCATTGTGAATTTGAAAACTGTGGCCTATTCTCCACATAGAACGACTAACTAGTAGCACAATAAATAACTATCACGGACAAAATTAATCAAAAAAAGAGCACCGCAGGGCGGTGCTCGTCTATTTTTCTGCTTAGAATAAGCCGGTAATGGTCTTACCGTCATCGCTGATTGTCATATCAACGGCTGCCGGATGCTTGGCCAGACCTGGCATGGTCATCATGTTGCCGGAAAGGGCCACAATAAACCCGGCACCAATCTTTGGCACGAGTCCCCGAATATGGAAGTCAAAGTCGGTTGGGGCCCCGAGGGCAGTCTGGTCATCACTGAAACTGTACTGGGTCTTGGCTACACAGATTGGCAGCTTGCCCCAACCCAGCTTTTCGTAACGCTTCATCTGACGTTGGGCCTTCTTGGCGAAGACCACCCGCTTGGCACCGTAGTACTTGGTAGCGATCGTGGTGATCTTCTCTTCAATCGACTGGTTGTCATCATACAGCGGCTTAAAGGTGTGCGGATGGTCAGCGAGTTCAATCACCTGCTTAGCCAGGCCCTGAGTTCCCTGGCCACCCTTAGCCCAGGCATCAACCAAGGCAACGTCGACCCCGAGCTGACGGCATTCGTCCTCTACCGTCTGGATTTCCGCATCAGTATCGGAAGTAAAGTGGTTGACGGCCACGACCAGCGGTAAGCCAAATCCCTGGATGTTCTTAATGTGGCGCTTCAAGTTGGCCAGTCCCTTCTTTAGCGCCGGGACATTTTCTTCAGTCAGCTGGTCCTTAGCAACGCCGCCGTTGTACTTCAGCGAACGGATAGTTGCGACCAGGACGACCGCATCAGGAGCCTGGCCGAGGACGTGCCGCTTAATGTCGAGGAACTTTTCAGCCCCTAGGTCCGCGCCGAAGCCGGCTTCCGTGACGGTGTAGTCGGACAACTGGAGCGCGGTCTTCGTTGCCAGAACGGAATTGCACCCGTGGGCAATGTTAGCAAATGGCCCCCCGTGGATAATTGTCGGCGTGTGGTCCAGGGTCTGAACCAGGTTTGGCTTAATGGCATCCTTAAGCAGGATGGCAATGGCATCGGTGAAGCCTAACTGGTCAACGGAAATTGGCTGGCGGTCATAACTGTATCCAACCACGATCCGGCCAATCCGCCGTTTGAGGTCGGCAAAGTCGGCAGACAGGCAAAGAATGGCCATCAATTCGGAAGCAGCCGTGATGTCAAAGCCGGTCTGGCGGGTTACCCCTTGCGAGCGGCCACCCAAGCCGGTAACCACGTTACGGAGAACCCGGTCGTTAACGTCTTCCACACGTCGCCAGATAATCCGTTCGGGATCCAGCTGCAGTGCGTTATCGCGCATGACGTAATTATCAATCAACGCTGCCAGGGTATTGTTGGCGGAGGTCAACGCGTGCAGGTCCCCGGTAAAGTGGAGGTTGATGTCTTCCATCGGTACGACCTGGCTGTAACCGCCACCGGCAGCACCACCCTTAATCCCAAAAACCGGGCCCATGGATGGTTCACGTATTGCAATCGTTGTCTGGTGTCCCAGTTGGTTCATGGCGTCACCAAGACCGATCATCACGGTCGACTTACCTTCACCGGCCGGCGTCGGGTTCATCGCCGTTACCAAGACCAACTTGTGCTTTTTGTTAGGGGTTTTCGAGACTGGCAAAGTGATCTTCGCCTTGTACTTCCCATACTGCTCAATCTCGTCCTCTTGCAACCCCAACTTGGTCGCAATTTGTTGGATCGGGAGCATTTTCGCTGCGTCGGCAATTTCAATATCTGTTGTCATGTCAGAACCATCCCTTCTAAAAGACGAACATTAAGTGCTAAATCAAATGAAAAGTTAACAAATATCTGAACATCTACACCATACAGGTCTTTGCTCAGAATGTAAAGAGGTAAAAAAGTAAACTTAGCTTTTTTTAGCTGACCGTTTTGCTTTTGACTTTGCCAATTGCTGACGATCAACCCCCAGGACATCAATGAAGAAGGTAAAGACTGGCACCCCGACAATCAGCCCCCAGCCGCCGAAGAGGTGCTCGGCAACTAGCAGGATAACGAAGGTGTAAAAGATCGGCAGCTCCGTCCGGCTGGACAATAATTTCGGGTTTAAGACGTAGGCTTCCAGCATGTGGATGCAGGCAATCATGATCAAAATGTAGATCACGTCGCGGATTCCACCGACACTGTAGCCGACCAGGCAGAGCGGAACCAGCGAGATGATAACCCCGGCAACCGGGACCAGACTGAAGACAAAAATCATCAGCGACAAAGCGAAGATCTGCGGCATCTTCATCATCATTAAGCAGACCGTGGTGATGGCGGTATTGCAAAGCGCAATGAAGAACTGTGCTTCAATCACCACCCCGAACGAGTTAACGAAGATCTTGCCAAAGTAGGCCACGTCCTCAAACAGCCAGCCAAGCTTGCTGGTCAAAAAGAGTCGGGAGAAGTCTTCCATCTGCTTCAACTCAATAGTGTAGAAGAAGCTGAGGATGATCGACATCACAACGGTGACCGTCATCGTCCCCACGTTAGTCAGCGTAGAAACGGCCACCACGAGCCACTGCCTAGTCTGACTCACAATGGTGCGGTTGCTGACGTAGCGGTGCACATACTTCATCAGCCACCCCTGGTTGTGCTGGTAGAAGACGATCATCGAGTTCACCATCTTCGCCAGCTGGTTGACCAACACCGGCAAGTACTTGGTAACCGCAAAGTAGAGACCAACGATCAAGAGTAAGTAAATAACGATGACGATTAACCACACCGGCGTCTTTGGCAAAAAACGCTGGACGAGGCGAATTGCTTTGACAATCAAAAAAGTAAAGATGAAGGTAAACAGGATCATGTTCATCATCGGGCACATGAGATAAAGCAGAAAGATGATGAGGACGAGGACTGTCCCCCGCCGAACAAAGTCGTTACCCTTAAATTTTTCCCAAACGTTCACTGAGCTTCTCCTCTCGTAAAAGATACGAGCCTAATTATACACCAGTTAAGGTCTTGCTTTCTGCCAGTGCGATAAACGGGTGTATAATGAGAACATTAACTTTAAAGGGAACATCGAAATGCTTGAAAAAACGTTCTACAAGTCCATTTTGAAACATTCGTTCAACATCCCAGTACGGATTGTTTTCTGGGACGGCAGCAGTATCGTCTATGGAGATGGTGAACCAGAAATCACCATCAAGTTCAACGAAAAGATCCCGATTAGGGATGTTACCCGTAATGCTTCCCTCGCCCTCGGCGAAGCTTACATGGACAAGCGGATTGAAATTGACGGTAGCATTCAAAAGCTGATGATGGCTGCCTACTCCAGTGCCGACAGTTTCATGCGTAACAGTAAGCTACGGCGCTTCATTCCCAAGCAAAACCACTCTGAAAAGGAAAGTCAGCAGGATATCCAGCACCACTACGATGTGGGTAACGACTTCTACCGGCTCTGGCTGGATGATACCCTGACTTACTCCTGTGCCTACTTTACGGATGGCAACACTACCAATTTGACCAAGGCGCAAAAAGACAAGGTCCACCACATCCTGCAGAAGCTGGACCCGAAACCAGATTCCACCCTGTTGGATATCGGTTGTGGCTGGGGGACCTTGATGCTGACGGCGGCCAAGGAATACCATCTGAAGGTTACCGGCGTCACCCTGAGTGAGGAACAGTACAAGTTTGTCCAGAACCACATCCAAAAAGAGGGCCTGCAAAATATCGCCGAAGTCAAGCTGATCGACTACCGTGAACTGGGCAACCGGCAGTGGGACTACATCACCTCCGTCGGCATGTTCGAGCACGTTGGCAAGGAAAACCTCGGACTCTACTTCAAGGACGTTGCCCGTTACCTGAAGGACGACGGGGTGGCCTTAATTCACGGAATTACCCGCCAGCAGGGTGGTGCCACCAACTCCTGGATTGACAAGTACATCTTCCCGGGTGGTTACATCCCCGGCTTAGGCGAAATGATCGGCCACGTCACCGAAAACGGCATGCAGCTGGCCGACATCGAAATGCTGCGGCGCCACTACCAGCGGACACTGGAAATCTGGGACTCCAACTTCAACCAGCACCGTGAGGAGATCCAAAACAAGATGGGCGAACGGTTTACCCGGATGTGGGACCTCTACCTGCAGGCATGTGCCGCCTCGTTTGAATCCGGCAACATCGACGTCATCCAGTACCTGATGACCAAGGGACCATCTGGCCGTCATCTGCCAATGACCCGCGATTACATGCTGAAGTAATTATTTAAATTCAAAACCCGGTTCACTTTGATGGCGAACCGGGTTTTACTTGTCTAATTTGGTGAATTGACAAGTCAAAGACACGACATATTGCTTGATAGGTCAGGTGTTGAATTTCGGCCAACAGCAAAATTAAAAGCGTCCCCGCGAGGACGCTTTAATTATATTCTGGTTAAAGAATTAGCGATGCCAGGAAAACCACTACCAGCCCGGTGACGACGGACATCGACATCGACCGGGTAAGGTAGGCAATAACGATGACGAACAGGGCGGCAATGATCTGTGCCGGGTGCCCTAGCGGGATAAACTTGTAAGTATCACTGGTGACAAAAATCCCCTTCATTACCAATGCGGTAAAGAGGCACACAGGAACGTATTTCATCCATTCGTTAAACCATTCCGGCAGATCGCGATTAGTAAAAATTCGCAACGGAATGTAGCGAGGCAAGAAGGCCGCAATTCCCCCGAGGACGATAATCATCAGGTGAAACTTGACGTTGTGGTTGGCTGCCGCCAAGACAAACATATTAGACATTGTTGTGACCTCCCTCTCCCGGTTGAGATGATGGCTGGCTGACTGCGGACGACTGCTCGTTTTCTTGGCCCTTTAACTGCCGCGCAGCCTTCCGCTCGCGATATTCCCGCTTAGCTTGTTCGTCTTCAATCGTGTCCTTGGTATTCTCTGGCCGAACAAACTTCCGTAATAAGAGGGTATGTGTCGGATCATTAGAGTGCTTGCGAATCTGGTTTTCGATAAAGAACCCACAAAGCGATGCCAAGACAGTGGAAATCACAATTCCCAGGGTACTCTTGGTCCATGTCAGGAAAATAATTGACAGAACCGCTGACAATAGCGCCATCAGGAAAGTTAGGTTGCTTTGTACCTGCATAACGATCATGTACAAGAAAAGGGCCGTCAGTGCAAAGTCGACGATTTCCAAGTTGATGGAAACTGCACTACCGATCAACGCCCCGACCAGGTTACCACTAGCCCAGGCGAGCAGCGAGTAGTGTTCAACCATCAAAGCATCCTGCGGCGTCCAGTTCTTGTCAGTTGCAAATTTCAAGTAGTTAATTGCGTAGTTTTCGTCGTTCATCGATGCCGAAAAAAGCAGGATGAAACGGTGAGTTTCGTTACTTAAATACTTCGATAAGCTCGAACCTAGTAAGGCATAACGCAGTTCTAGGAAGAATAGCATGAGAATAATCGAAGGTAGTGGTGCGTTGACCATCAGCAGGGAGGCAATCAGGAATTGGGCCCCACCAGAAAAGACAACAATCGAAACTAAAAGGGCCATCACAAAGTTGAACCCCGCTGCATGCAGCAGAATCCCACAAGCAAGCCCGATTGGAATGTAACTCAAACAAAGCGGCATAGCTATCCCCAGGACGTAAAGCCACCTGGGTTCTGTTGTTTCAACCTTTTTCGCCAATACACGTTCCTCCAAAGGCACATTAGTTGATAATATTCCGCAGACAATTTTAACACATAACAAATGCCAGCGCGATAGTCGAAACAGCGATTATGTCGCAAGGAAAATCGATTTACCTCCAGTACCCTTGTCGAACATGTCGAGAGCTTTAACGGTGTGCTAACCCCCGCTGCGGAGCTGGTTGCTCCTGCTTCATTGGCAGGGTCATGATAAAGCTGGTTTCGTGTTCGTCGGAATGGACGGCAATCTGTCCGTGGTGAAGGTCGACAATGCTCTTAACGATCGCCAAGCCAAGGCCAGTCCCCCCGGTCTTCTTGGAACGGGAACCTTCCACCCGGTAGAAACGTTCAAAGAGGTGTTCAATCGACTGGTGAGGAATCGCCTCCCCGTCGTTTGCAACCGTCAGCTGGACCATCGCACCGTGTTCCCGGGCGCTAAGATGAATATAAGTCGCACCATGACCGTACTTCAGGGCATTGGAAACCAGGTTGCTGACCGCCCGCCCCAACTGTTCGGGGTCGGCTTCAATTTTCAGCGGCGAAGGAACCACTTCCGCGGTGATTTCCAGTCCCTTCTTCTCACCTTCCAGCTCAAAGCTGGCCGCCACTTGTTCCAACAGTTGACCGAGGTCTAAGCGCATCATGTTCACCGGTGCCCCGTCCTGCTGAACCTTGGTGTATTCAAAGAGATCTTCCACCAGGGTCTTCATCTGCTTAGCCTTTTCGTAGGCGATGTGAGTGTACTTCACCAAATCATCCTCACTCTGGTACTGGCCGTCTTCCACCAGCCCCAGGTAGCCGATAATCGAGGTCAATGGCGTCCGCAAGTCGTGGCTAACATTGGTGATCAATTCGTCCTTAGACTGTTCCACCTTTTTCTCGTCGCTCATCGACTGCATGGCACTATCAACCAGGGCATTAACACTTTCGATCATCTTTTGCCGGTCGCCGGTCATCTTGAAGGGGATCCGATGAGCCAGGTGACCATTGGAAATGTAGTGCAGCTCGTCAATGATGTGGTTGAGCTGGTACTGGTGGTAACGCCGAATCAACCGCCACCATAAAACGATAATCCCGATGACCGCTAGTACCCCGATTAACCATGGCTGGTAAGACCAGATTCGCATGTGCCAGGGGCCAATTACTAACGCCTGCTTGATCATATAAATCCCGCTCGCCAAGCCAGGGTTGCTGTTAATCACTTGTTGGGTCATCACGATAATCGCAAAACTGATTAGTGAGAACAGGACAACAGTGATGACCGCCTCCAGAAACAGCGAGGTTTTTTCACGGGCAGTTAATTTCACGCTTTTCCCTCCCTTCAATGATAAAGGCCGCGGCTGTTTTACCGCGGCCACTGTTCTTATCGACCTTCAACTTTGTAACCGACACCCCAGACGGTTTCGATGACTTTCTCACCGCCGGTTGCTGCTTCGATCTTATCGCGGAGGTGGGAAACGTGGACCATCACCGTTTTGGCAGAAATTACCGATTCCTGCTGCCAAACCCGTTCAAAGATGTCGTCCGCCGAAAAGACGCGGTTCGGGTGGCTGGCCAGCAAGTAAAGAATCCCGAATTCCAGGGCAGTGAGCTGAATCACGTTACCCTTCAGGGTCTTAACCTCGTGGGAATCCTTGTTGATTACCAATGGGCCAACGTTCAACACGTCCGGTTGGTCGTTGATTACCTCCCCCTGGCTCCGCCGCAAAAGCGATTTTACCCGGGCCATCACTTCCAGCGGGTTAAACGGCTTGGTGACGTAATCATCAGCCCCGGTGACCAGGCCCTGAATCTTGTCCATGTTAGTAGTCTTTGCCGAAAGGACCAGAATCGGAATATCTGAATCCTTCCGTACTTCCTTAATGACGCTCATCCCATCCATTTCTGGCATCATCAAGTCCAGGATAATCAGGGAAATATCTGGATCAATGTTTAACTTGGTAAGAGCCTCCTTACCGTTGTAGGCGGCCACCGGTTCATAACCTTCATTTTTAACGTAAATTTCCAGCAATTGGACAATTTCTTTATCATCGTCGACAATTAAAATCTTCAAGGTAAGCCCCCCGATCTTTGATTGTTTAATGTTGCTGCTTCAGCTTTTTACTGCGCCTGACCAGCTGCATTATTGGCTGATACACCACCGGTATCGCCCTGGACACCTGTTGCCCCAGTCGTGGAATTAATATTATAAGTGCTGTTCGTACTGCGACTAATCCCCGTACTGCTCTGCCGTTGTCCTGCAGCAGTTGCAGGTGTCGATGACGACTGGCTAACAGCGGAAGACGACGAACTTGTGGATGAGCTAACTGAAGATGACGAAGCCGGCATATTATCACGGATAGTCAGTTCCTCTACTGTATGGTGGCCATGTTTATCTGTAATCGAAATTTCGTAGTTGGCCGCATATTCAAAGGTGTACTTAACCCGCCGGTCATGATCCTTCGCACGGAAAACCTTATAAACGGTCTGCGTCCGTTTGCCAATGATCTTCACCTTTGTTACAGCAGGAATCTTAAAGGTGGCTTTGGCTTCTCCATTATCGTTTAACACCGGATCAACCGGTTTCCAGGAAACCCGTGAATAGCGATGATGGTGTTGAACAGGGGCAGAACTACTAGACAAAGAGGACGACGAAGCTGGCGCCTCGCTTGCTGAACTGGCAGAAAACCGTGTCCATAAAAGTCCACTCAAGCTGCCAATAAAGATCAGCATTAACAGCCAGTTAACCAGGACACGCAACTTACCTGGACGGACATTTACGCCCCGTCTTAAATGTCGTACCTGTATCAGGAATGATAGTAAAAATAGGACGCCAGATGCTATTAAGCAAGTCCACAAAATCGTCCTCAGTGTCAATTTGTACCCTCCACAATAATAAAAAATAGTCATAAATATTGTATCATCATTTATCCGCCAAACAACAGATCCTTTTATTATTGTGTCGCTATTAATTACATAATTATGCCTAATAATTTTGGTAAATTACCGAGAAAATATCTGGCCCTTCTTTGCTCAATTTTCGCGGCCAATCATCTTTATCTTAATGTTCATAGTGGCCTTTCAACCACTGCTAACCTTTAAGTTCAAAGTATAGCGCTTCATCCCGTCCACGCCAAATATATTGTGGTTATTAGTCAAATAATTCACCATTTCATCAAATGTGCCAGTCAATCACCTTCAAGTTCCGAGAAAATAAAAAAAGCTCAGCACCTGCTGAGCCTCTTTTGGACTAGTCCCGCTTGTAGTTCGGAGCTGCCTTTGTAATTTGAACGTCGTGTGGGTGTGATTCGCGCAGACCGGCGTTAGTGATCTGAACGAATTGAGCATTTTCAATCAGGGTCTTGATGTCGGGTGCACCGCAGTACCCCATTCCGGAACGCAGGCCACCAACCATTTGGAAGATCACATCGGCAACATCGCCCTTATATTCTTCACGGCCTTCGATCCCTTCAGGAACCAGCTTGTTGGCTTCGTTGACCCCGCCTTGGAAGTAACGGTCGGATGAACCGTGCGACTGGGCCATTGCAGCAACAGAACCCATGCCCCGGTAAGTCTTGTACTTCTTGCCGTTTTCTTCGTAGAGTTCGCCAGGAGCTTCGGTCGTCCCGGAGAACATTTCACCCATCATGACGGCGTTACCACCGGCAGCCAGAGCTTTAACAATGTCGCCAGAGTACTTGATCCCACCATCGGCAATGATCGTCTTGCCGTATTCACGGGCAACGGATGCGGCATCGTAGATCGCGGTAATCTGTGGAACACCGACACCGGCAACCACCCGCGTGGTACAAATTGAACCAGGGCCAATGCCGACCTTAACCACGTCAACACCAGCATCGTACAGCGCCTTCGTTGCTTCAGCGGTAGCAACGTTCCCGGCAATCAAAGTAACATCTGGGAAGTGGTCGCGAATTTCCTTGATCTTGCGCAGAACACCAGCAGAGTGACCATGAGCGGTATCGATAACAATCGCATCGGCGCCAGCCTTCAGCAGTGCTTCGGCACGTTCGAAGGTGTCACTAGTAACACCAACGGCAGCAGCTACCAGGAGCCGTTTCTTGTCATCAACGGCTGCCTTATCAAAGGATACTGGCAGTTCAACACCCTTCACCGTTGCCACTTCACTAGCTTGTGCCTGAATCGACATGTTCTTGTGGATGACACCCAATCCCCCTTGCAGGGCCATTGCGATGGCCATGGAGTTTTCGGTAACGGTGTCCATCCCCGCACTAATAAACGGCAGGTTCAGCTTAATGTTCGGTGCCAGTTGTGTTGATAAGTCAACCTCATTTGGCAAAACATGGCTTTCCGCCGGAATCAGCAATACATCATCAAAAGTCAGCCCTTTTTTGGCGAACTTTGTTTCCCACTTCGACATTACAAAGACACTCCCTTACTTAAGATTGTGTATTACCTTACTATCAAAAATTCGGTTGGTCAATGTTTGTCACAAAATTATTTACCTTGACGGGCAAATGCAGATCCCACGATATTGAAGACCCGCCGGAAGTACATGTCGCCGACAAAGGCCAGAACCCCGATAATCACATATGCCCACTTGTTCATCTGTGGGTTGATAACGTTCGGCAATAAGCTGCACAGGTAGTAAATAACCAACCAGACCACAAAGGCCGCTGCAATGTAGAGGAAGCGCCGTCCTAGTGGTTTGCGGACCCAACGACCAGTCTTTTTATTCTTAACCGGCTGTGTTGCCTTAGCCATGTAAGCAAATGCGGCACCACCGGAAAGAGAGATGATGATCATCGCGGTAATGCCGGATGTTCCGACACGTGTCTGCCCAGCAAAGGCATTTGGACTAAAGAAGGCCAGCAGCCCGTACATGATCGCAAAAATAGCCAGGAACATTAATGAGTTGTCAACAAACAACAACTTGAATGAGGACAGTTCGTGTCCCTCCGTCCCCTTTTGTGGGTGTAAGAGGTCATGAGCGTACTGAGTTGGCGTGCCAAACAATTGCTTGGCCGTCTTCCCCGTTTTCTGGGCCTCCTTCAGCTGAGACATTGTCCGTTCAATCATCTCGGGCTTCTTATCTGGCTTAACACCCTGGGCATCCAGCTGCTTGTTCAACTGGTACATAAACTCCTCATTTTTGCGGGTTAAACCAGCATCGGTAAACTGCCCCGCTTCCTGGCGGCTAACGTTTTTTAAGTGTTCTTTCTGACGGGCAGCCGCATCCGCGTTTAGTTTTTTGGTATCTTCTGTCAACTTTATTATCCTCTCTTTGTATGACTCTTAGACGTTGAAGCGGAATTCAACGATGTCGCCATCTTGCATGACGTAGTCTTTACCTTCCAGCCGCAGCTTACCGGCTTCCTTAACGGCCGCCTCTGAGCCCAACTTGTCAAGGTCATCAAAACTCATGACTTCAGCTCGGATAAAGCCCCGTTCAAAGTCGGAGTGGATAATACCGGCAGCTTGCGGTGCCTTGGTACCCTTGCGGAAAGTCCATGCCCGTGTTTCCGGACCACCAGCAGTAAAGAACGTTTCCAAACCTAACAGCTTGTAAGCCGCCCGAATTAGACGGTTCAGCCCCGGTTCAGTGACACCTTCCATTTCCAGGAATTCGGCCTTATCTTCGTCATCCATTTCGGCGATTTGTTCTTCGGCCGCTGCCGCAACCCCAATCACTTCGGCGCCTTCGTCCTTGACGTGTTCCTTGATCTGGTCCATGTACTTGTTAGCATCAGGGTCAGCCATGTCTGATTCGTTGATGTTAGCAACGTAGAGGACCGGCTTGGTGGTCAGCAGGAATAGTCCCTTGACAATCGGCTTTTCGTCGTCAGAGAAGTCAATCGTCCGAGCTGCCTTGCCGGCTTCCAGGACCGGCTTGATCTTTTCCAAAACGGCCAGTTCAGCGAGGGCTTCCTTGCTCTTACCTTTTGCGGCCCGCTTGACCTTACCCAAACGGTTGTTAACACTTTCCAGGTCAGCCATGATCAATTCCAGGTTGATCGTATCGATATCATCGATTGGGTCTACCTTCCCAGTAACACTGGTGATGTCGTTATCATCGAAAGCACGTACCACGTGGACAATCGCATCGGTCTGCCGAATGTTTTCCAGGAACTTGTTCCCGAGGCCTTCACCCTTGCTGGCACCCTTGACGATCCCGGCGATGTCAGTGAATTCAAAGGTCGTGTGAACAATCTTCTTGGCAGGGATCAATTCCTGAATCCGGTCAAGCCGGGAGTCCGGCACTTCAACCATCCCCACATTCGGGTCAATCGTTGCAAACGGGTAATTAGCCATTTCGGCCCCCGCCTTGGTAATTGCGTTGAACAAGGTTGACTTACCAACGTTTGGCAAGCCGACAATTCCTGCTGTTAAAGCCATTAGTTATTTCCTCCTTGGTTATTTGCTGGTTCTAACACCTTTTTCAGGCGCTTATCAAAGTTGTGACGAGTCATCATGACGATGTGCCCGCAACCGGTACACTGAATCTTAATATCGGCACCGACACGGATGATCTGCCACTTGTTGGTACCGCACTGGTGCGGCTTTTTCATTTCAACTAGGTCGTTTAATTTGTATTCAGCCATCGTCTGCCTCCGTTAATCCTCTTTGATTCCTAATAGTCCCAATACCCGACTCAAGTCATCGTTACTAGTATAAGGAATCTCAATTTTACCACGTCCCCGCTTCTTTGACGGTGAAACAACCACCTTGGTCCCAAACCGGTCCTGGAGTTGTTCTTCCGCATCACGGAGAAAGATCGACTTCTGTGGTTGACGCCGGGCCTGCTTTTTAACCTTGCCATTTTGGCGGTTAACGATTTCTTCCAGTTGACGAACCGTCAAGCCCTGGTCAACGACCCGCTTGGCCAGCGGCAACAGTTGCCGTTTATCCTTGAGGCCCAATAGTGTCCGGGCTTGGCCCATCGACAGGTCGCCGTTATCAACCATCTTCTTAACCTCATCCGGCAAACCGAGCAAGCGCAGGTAGTTGGCAATGTACGGCCGACTCTTCCCGAGTTTCTTCGCTACTTCCGCCTGGGTTAGTGAGAGCTTATCCATCAAGGTAGCGTAACCACGGGCTTCTTCCAGTGGCGTGAGGTCCTCACGTTGCAGGTTTTCCAAGATCGCCGCTTCCATCACTTGTTCGTCAGTCATCGTCCGAACAATGGCCGGGATGGTCTTCTTATGGGCCAGTTTAGATGCCCGGAACCGCCGTTCGCCGGCAATCAGCTCGTAGCGCTGCAGTTGCGAGTTCGGTTGACGAAGAATGACTGGCTGAAAAACGCCAGATTCATCAATCGACTTAGCCAGCTCTTGCAGGGCCTGCTTGTCAAATTCGCGCCGCGGTTGGTAAGGGTTGGGCCGAATCTGGTCAAGTTTGATCTGCTGAACGGTTTCGCTAGCCTGTGGTCCGTTAATATCGTTTTCGGCAAACAGCGCTTCGATCCCCCGGCCGAGACCCATTTTCTTATTCTTTGCCATGATCAGCCAACACTTCCTTTGCTAGTTGCTGGTAAACCTTTGCCCCGGTGGATTTTGGATCATAGTCAACAATCGCTTGACCGTAACTCGGTGCCTCTGACAGGCGCACGTTCCGCGGAATAATTGTCTTGTAAACCTGGTCACCAAAGAATTTTTGAACTTCGCTGTTCACCTGCTGGCCAAGGTTAGTCCGCTTATCAAACATCGTTAACAAAACTCCCTCGATCTTAAGGTTCTTGTTAAAGTGCTTTTGGACTAATTTCATGGTGTTCATCAACTGACTGAGCCCTTCCATCGCGTAGTATTCACTTTGAACGGGAATCAAAATGGAGTCAGCGGCCGTGAAGGCGTTAATCGTCAAAAGCCCTAGCGATGGCGGACAGTCGATCAAAATAAAGTCATACTTTTTCCGCACGTCACCAAAGGAATCATTGAGGCGCGTTTCGCGGGCCATCATCGAGGTCAATTCGACCTCTGCACCCGACAGTTCAATGGTCGTCGGTGCAATATCCAAGCCCGGATGACTACTCTGCTGGATAACATCGGTAATTGGCACATCATTGATCATCACGTCATAAACGCTTTGCTCAATTTGCCGCTTGTCAATCCCTAAACCACTGGTGGCATTGCCCTGCGGATCCAGGTCAATCAGGAGGACTTTCTGCCCCTCATTAGCCAGACAGGCACCCAGGTTAACACTGGTGGTCGTCTTGCCAACGCCACCCTTTTGGTTTGCCAGTGCAATTACATAAGCCATGGCACTACCTCCTTACTTTTCCGCCGGTTTGTTTTTGGCAATCGTGATTACAATTTCGTAGTGATCATTATTATCATGCTCTTTTGCGCTAATATCGATCCCGCTATCGTCGACCAGCTTAATGGAGTGACGGATCGTGTTCAGGGCAATCCGCGGATCAGATGTCTTGTCGTGACGTTGGACCCGTTTGCGACGTTTCTTCGCCGGCTTTTTCTTGGCTGCCTTTTGCTCAGCCGGTTTCTTTTCGGCTGGGGCCGTTTCTTGCTTACCCAGGAGGATGTTCACTTGCTCTTCAGTTTGGCGAACGGTCCAATGCTGGTTGACGATGTCCATTAGCAAGTCCCGTTGCTGCTCCTCATTTAGGCCAATCAATGCCCGTCCGTGGCGTTCGCTAATCCGATTATCGAGGATCGCATTTTGTACCGGCTTAATCAGCTTCAGCAAGCGTAGTTTATTGGCAATGGTCGACTGACTCTTTCCCATCGCCTTCGCTAACTGCTGCTGCGTTAACTTATTCAATTCCATCAGTTTCTGGTAAGCCTGTGCCTCTTCAACCGACGACAGGTCCCGCCGCTGCAAGTTTTCAATCAATGCCATCGAGGCGGTTTCGGCATCAGACATCTTTTTAACAATTGCAGGAACATTTTCCCAGTCCAACAACTTCATTGCGCGATACCGCCGTTCGCCGGCAATGATTTCATACTTAGCTGGCTCGTATTCACGGAGAATAATTGGTTCTAGCAAACCGTGCTCGTCGATGGTTTGTGCCAGTTCGCGAATGCCATCCGGGTCAAACACCTTCCGTGGCTGGTAACGGTTGGGCTCAATCTGGTCCAGGGGCACTTCAACCACTTTGCTCTTGGCTTCGTCATTTTCTTGCTTACCGAAACCAAATAATGAAAATGCCATCTCTTTACTCCTCCTTCTGCATTACTTCAACGGTTTCTTTGTCGGAATCCCGGGGCGCCGTGGGTAGCGCTTTTGTGTTGCGCTCACCTTTTTGACTAGGATCAGCTGCCGGTCATCATTTTCGCCAGGAAGGGTCAGTTCGGAGCTTTGTTCAACTTGACCACCCAGTTTCTTAATCGCTTTTTGTGCGGCCGATAGTTCTTTTTGTCCACTCTTTCCCTTATAGGCCAGGAAGTAGCCGCTGACCTTTGCCGCTGGCAGGCACAATTCACTGAGAACCGTCATGTTAGCCACAGCGCGGGCAGTCACCAGGTCAAATTGTTCCCGGTGTTCGCTCTTGGCATTGGCAAAATCCTCCGCACGGGCGTGGACCAACGTGACGTCGTCCAATTCCAGCTGGTCAACCAGGTCAGCCAGGAAGTTAATCCGCTTGTTAAGTGAATCAACAATCGTGACCTTTAGGTCGGGAAAGGCAATTTTGAGTGGCAACGACGGGAACCCAGCTCCGGCACCAATATCGCAAACTGTGATGGACTGCTTGAGTTTCGGAAATACAAAAGCACCGGTCAGTGAATCATAAAAATGCTTTAAGTAAACTTCATTTTTCGCGGTGATGGCAGTCAAATTAACGTGATCATTGGTAGCCACCAGTAAGCGGTAATAATTGGCAAACTGGTTCATCTGCTGGTCCGTCAGCTGAATGCCATGATCAGCAAGTGCTGTCCGAAACTGTTCCGGATTCATCATTTTACCTCCTCTTTGTGAAACATTATCATTGTTTCACGACACCTATTACTTTACCTTAAAGGCCCCGTTAATTCAATCTTTTCGGTTGAAAAAAGGGAAAGTTTTCCCGGGAAATAAAACAACCTGGCGCAGTCATCCTGCTCCAGGTTATTGTTAATGATGTTATTTACATCTTGATCTTGCTGACTTCGTCCAAGAACCACTTGTTAAAGTAGTCGGCGTCAATGTCGACACAAACCTTGGCGTTAGTCTTGCCGTCATGGTAAGCACCACGGATATCGCCAACCAGAGCCCCGATCGCCGGGCCATCGGTTTGCACATCAACCCACATCTCCTTCGTCTTAATCTTGTCAGGGTGAAGGAGGTAGAAGATAGTGTTAACGTCATGCATTGGACGACCAGCATTGCTCCCGTCGTTGTAGTGGGTAATCAGACCGTGAAGCATCTTCCCTGCTTCGTTCATCTGACCAAGCTTTTCGATCGTATCAGCGGTCAGCAGGGCCTTCAGCGTAATATCAAGGCCGACGGTAACGATCGGAATGCCGGCGTTGTACATGATCTTAGCAGCATCCGGGTCGGTGAAGACGTTAAATTCGGCAGAGGAAGTCATGTTGCCACCGGACAGCGAACCACCCATAGCTACGATCTGCTTGATGTGCGACTTAACTTCTGGGTACTCACTGAACAGTAGGGCAATGTTGGTGTAAGAACCGGTCGGGACCAGCGTAATCTCATCCTCGGCCATGATTGCATCGTGGAGTGCCTCCACGGCCGTCTTCTTAATTGGTTCACCATAATCGTCACCAAAGTCGTAACCAGGCATTCCTGATTCACCGTGAATCCGGGCTGCGTCCTCAAACGGCTTGATCAACGGTTGTTCGGCCCCGGCAGCAACTGGGATCTGATCGCTCTTTCCGAAAAAGTGGATAATCTTCAGCGCATTGGCAGTTGTCTTATCAACCGTCACGTTTCCGGCAACGGCAGTCACCAGTTTAAGGTCAATGTTTGGGTCGTTAATGGCCATCGTCAAAGCAGCTGCGTCATCAATACCCGGGTCGGTGTCCATAATAATCTTGGTTGTCATTGATAATCCCTCCACAAATGTAATCGCTTAACTTTTTAATTGAAATGAAAGGGACCAGCAAAATTGGCCCCTTTTCATTATCACGCGGCGAAAGCCGCATCATTACTTATTACCAAACAAACAGACCAACAAAGGCAGCTGACAGCAGTGATACCAGGATCCCTGACAGCAGCAGGTAACCAATGTTGTGGGCGATGTAGTCGTTGTCTTCCTTGCCAACCAGGCCCTTGAAGGCACCGATGATCATCCCCAGAGTACCGAAGTTAGCAAATGAGGTAACGAAAGTTGTCAGAACGGCTTGCAAGTGCATCGGCATGCTTGCAATCTTGCCAGTAACGGCACCCATAACAACGAATTCGTTAGTAACCAACTTCATCCCCATTTGTTGTGACAAGAACCAAGCTTCCTTTACAGGAAGACCCAGCAGCCATGAGAATGGGAACATTACAACACCCAGGATGCTTTCCAGTGACAGTGGCTTCCAGAAGAGCCCCAGGATCTTGTCGATCAAAGCAGCCAGTGCAACGAAGGCAACAACGTTAGCGATGATGATCAAAATCAACTTGCCGGCACCCAGGATTGAGTCACCAAGGAAGGAGAAGAATGGTTCCTTCTTGCCAGTGTCGCCTTCAGAACCCACCTTGACGATCACGTCTTCTTCTTCCGTGACGTGAGTTGGGTTCAGCAGACTAGTGGCAATCAGTGAGTTGATAATGTTAATCGGAACAGCAGTCAAAATGAACCGTCCAGGCATCATTTCAATGTAGGCACCCAGGATTGAGGCGGTAACACAACTCATGGACATCATGGCCAGAGTTAAGTTACGTTCCTTGTTCATTTGACGCAGCTGAGCACCTGAAACGGCGAGCACTTCAGTATTACCCAGGAACATCATTTCAACGGCAAAGAAGGATTCGAACTTCGGCTGGCCAGTGATGAATGAAAGTCCCCGCCCGATCCACTTGATGATCCACGGCAGAACACCGATGTAAGTCAAGATGTCGAACATTGGAACAATCATCAGGATTGGCATCAGCGCTGAACAAATAAAGTTCAGATTCTTTGGATTGTACCAGCTACCCAGGGCAAAGACAGTCCCCTTCGCAGATACGTTAACAATCCATGCGAATCCGTCAGCAGCCGCCTTAACACCGGCACGGCCGGCGGCAGAAGCGGTTAAGAACCATGCCAAAAGCAGGTTCAATACGATCATGATCCCAATAGCTTTCCAGTTAATGTGCTTGCGGTCCTTTGAGAACAGCACCCCAATAGCGAGGAAAACTACCAGACCTAAGATGTTAATAGCAAGATACATGGTAGTGAAACAACCTTTCCTTAAATTTGACGCCTTAGCGAGCTAAACAGAAAACCCAAAATAATTGCTAATACTACACAAAACGTCTTGTAATAATATACCTTGTCCTGCCGGAAATGTAAAC
>DXGK01000052.1 GCA_019113965.1 Candidatus Limosilactobacillus merdipullorum | reverse complement strand
GTTGGTGGGCTTACTCCTCCTCTTTCCGCTCACATTGTTAGTCATTCAGCTGGGGATGCTTGCTACACCGCCAGAAACCGGTCTCCTCGTTTATGGTCTGACCTACTGTTTTAGCGTCCCCATTGCCATGGTCAGGTTGACCACCGGCTTTGTCTCTGGTTCGTATATCAAGGACCTTTTGCCGTTGTTGACCATTGTCTGGTTCTACCAAACCGTCGCCTTTATGGGGGACAGCGACTACCGGATGATTGATCAGACCATCACCGGCATCTTGGCGATTGCCGCCCTTTGTCTACGTTCGTTGAAACTACCCGTTATTTTGGCAGTGGTGATTATTGCCGCCAGCTGGGTCGCCATGCAGGGGAAAAATCACCTCAACAATCGGATGGCGCTGGTTTGTTTTACCGAAATGATTGTCATTATCCTGACGTATTGGAACTAAATTTTGACAAACTAAAAGGGCGCTGAAATTTCAGCACCCTTTTTCAAGTTTAAAGAATCAATTACTTCTTGCCAAACCGGTTCCATGCTGGCAGTTCAGCACCCTTGCTGGTTTGGTTGATAACCTTCTTAGTTGTTTCGGTCTGGTATGCCTTAACAACCTTCTTGAAGGTTGGGTCATTCCGCTTGCTCTTTTGAGCGGCGATGACGTTAACGTATGGCTTGATCTTGTTGTTCAGCTTTTCGCGAACCAGGGCATCCTTAGATGGATTCAGGCCGGCATCAGCAGCAACCCCACCATTGATAACGGAAGCATCAACTGACTTGAGTGAACGAGCCGTTTGTGAAGCATCCAGCGTCTTAATCTTCAGGTTCTTCTTGTTAGTCGTGATGTCACTTGGTGAAGGCGTGTTGCTGGAGTTGTTCTTGACCTTGATCAGTCCCGCGCTTTGAAGCAGTAACAGTGCCCGCCCTTCGTTAGTAGCATCGTTAGGAATAGCAATTGTCGCCCCCTTCTTGATGTCCTTAACTGACTTGACCTTCTTGGAGTAAATTCCCAGTGGTGACACGATGGTGTTACCGATGCTAACCAGGTGAGTGTGGTTTTCCTTGTTGTAGTTATCAAGGAAGATCTGGGTTTGGAAAGCGTTCAGGTCGAGGTCCCCATTAGCCAGCGCCTTGTTCGGTTGGTTGTAATCGGAGAAAGTGACAATCTTCAGGTTAATGCCCTGTTTCTTCAAGCGAGAAGCAACGTTCTTCCAAACCGGCGTTTCATTAGAACCGGTCAGCCCGACACGGACAGTTTTATCGGCCGCATGCACAGCCGGTTGGTGACCCAGTCCAAAGAACGTCGTCAGACCAGCAACAGCAGCAACAGTAGCGGCACCTAATAATAACTTCTTAAACTTCATATAAAAAATCCCCTTTCAAAATTAGTGACTAATCTTCTTAATAATCAAGTTACAAATCAACTGACTAATCAGTACCAACAACAAGATTAATAGCGTGGCAACGATAGTGATATCATTTTCGAAGCGGTTGTAACCCTGTGAAATAGCGAGGTCACCAAGACCACCACCACCAACAGCCCCGGCCATTGCTGTCAGGCTGATCAGGCTGATGACCGTCAGTGCGGATACCCGGACGATGCTTACCAAGCCTTCACGAAGGTAGACACGGAAGATGATCCCCATCCGGCTAACCCCCATTGCCTGAGCGGCTTCGATCACCCCTGGGTCAACCTCCAACAGAGCCGTTTCAATCTGGCGACCGTAGAACGGAATCACACAGACTACTAATGGCACCAAGGCTGCCTTGGACCCGATGGTCGTTCCCACAATGTGCTGGGTAACGGTTGCCAGCAAGGCCAGCAGGATGATAAACGGGATCGCCCGGACAATGTTTACTAACTTATCCAGCACCTGGAAGAAGGGCTTATTTTGATAAAGTCCACCAGGTCTGGTGACCACCAACAGTACCCCGACCAGCAGCCCAACCAGGCCGGCTACCAGTGATGTCCACAGCGTCATGTACAGGGTCTGTCCTGTCGCAGTCACAAAACTTTGTGGATCAGCTGCCACGTTTGGCAGATACTTTGCGATAAAACTTGCCATGCTATCACTCTCCTTCCAATGAATGGTCTTCAACCGCGGCCAGTGACAATTCAGCAACGTGTACTCCCTGTTTCTTCAGATAGTCAATACTGGATTGCCGCTTCTCATCATCACCTTGGAGGCTGATGATCAGGTTTCCTAACGGAACGTCTTGGATCAAGTCCACGTTTCCGTAGAGGATGTTGGCGACAACTCCAAAGTTGCTAAACAACGAGGCAATCAGCGGCTGGTCGGTATTGGTACCGTTGTAGGTCAGTTGCAACAGCTGCTCGTCAGCTCCTAATTGGAAGTTCGGGCTTTGACGCAGCGTTGTCAGAACCTCGTCAACGTGACTGGCAACCCGGATAAACTCCTGCGTCAGTGGTTCGTGCGGTTCGCTGAAGATCTGCACCGCCGAGCCCTTTTCAATTACCCGTCCGTATTCCATCACGGCCACCTTGTTGCAAACCGACTTGACCGCCTCCATCTGGTGGGTGATCAAAACGATCGTCAAGCCCAGTTGTTGGTTGAGCTTTTTCAGTAGTCGAAGAATCTGTTGGGTAGTTTTCGGGTCGAGGGCGCTGGTAGCTTCGTCACTCAGCAGGATTTGCGGATCATTAGCCAGCGCTCTGGCAATGGCCACTCGCTGCTTTTGTCCACCAGATAGTTGACTCGGATAAACGTTGGCCTTATCACCCAGCCCGACCAACTTCAGGAGCTCGGTAACCTTTGCCTTGGTCTCCTGCTTCGACTTACCGGTATGGCGGAGAGGAAAGGCAACGTTATTGAAGATGGTGAGACTTTCCAATAAATTGAAGTGCTGGAAGATCATTCCGATCTTGTGGCGGTGTTCACGGAGTTGTTTTTCACTCAGCGTGGTAAAGTCGGTTCCGTTAACCAGCACCTGACCGGCAGTTGGCTTTTGCAGGAGGTTAATGGTCCGCACCAGGGTACTCTTCCCGGCCCCGGAATAACCAACGATGCCGTAAATATCATGATCTTCGATACTCAGGTTGACGTCCTGAACGGCTTTAACTTCCTTGCCGCTGTCATGAAACGTCACGCTGACATTTTTGAAATCAATCATCATCTAAACCTCTTTCCTCATTTTTCGCAAATAAAAAGTCCCTGCTGTCTCATCTAGTGAAACAACAGGGACGTTAATTTTTAACGTGTTACCACCCATTTTCACCGACACCTCGTGGTGCCAGCCTCAACCGGTTCACGACTTGATCGCAAACCGCTGAGCGATAATGGGCTCTCCCATGTGCAGCTTGTCAACTGACTCGCTGCACTGCCTGCTCCCAGACCATCTTCATCTTTTTCGACCATCCGCTTTCTCATCAACCGCGTTCTCTGTTAATGATTTGTGAAAGATTACTCATCTGTTCTCAGCAAACTTTAATATTTGATTGATGCTATAATAACGAATCTTCAAAATACTGTCAACACTTTTTTTAGTTTTTTTCGTGACGGACATCAATCAAACCTGCGGCACATAGGAAACTCATCGCGACCACCGGACCGACGCCACTGAAGCCATCACGCTTCATCTGTCGGCTAACCCGGATGGAAAGGTCTGTCTTGGCCGGCAAGTGGTCATTATTTTCTATCGGTGACGGTTGTTGCTGATGGCCGACCAGGGACCAACAATATTGGGCAAAATTAATTCCCTGTTCCTTATTCAGCCGACAGATCGTCTGAGCATTGCGAATTGTTGACATAATTTTGCGCTGGTTTCTAATAATAGCCTCATTCGCCATCAGCCGGTGATAATCATCCTGCCCCATGGCTGCCACCCGGTCGACAGCAAAATTCGCAAATGCCTGACGAAAAGCGTCTCGTTTCTGCCACACACCATTCCAACTAAGTCCTGCCTGAAACACTTCCAGTGAAAGCAGTTCAAATAGCCACTGACTGTCATGGCTAGGAATTCCCCAGGAATGGTCGTAGTAATCCCTCATCACGTCGTTTTGTTCTGCCCACTTGGGCCGTTGAAGTTTAGTCATCTTTTGACTCCCCTTTTTATTAGCGAAGTACGCAAATGAACGACCAAACTAATTATTTTTCTTTTGCGAGTCGTCACGGAGCATGACGGCCATAACGAAGCCAACAATTGCCACAGCAACCATCATCATGAAAACTAGGTGGTAGCCACGAAGGTTAGCCACTAATACCGACGCACCCCGTTGCTGGGCATTCTTGGTAGCAGTAGTCAAAACGATCGTCGCCACCGCCACTCCCGCGGAACCGAAGACCTGGCGAATAGTGGTGATCACCGCGGTACCATGAGCTACTAACTCATCCGGCAGGGAGTTAGCCCCCATCGTGACCGCTGGCATCATGACGAAGGCGTTACCGCCCTCGATAACCATCGCGCAGTTAATCATCGCCAGCAGACTTTGGGCATTCACCAGCAGGGTAGCACCAACCCACCCGCAGATAATCATGATCATCCCCAGCAGCATCGTCGGCTTATAACCGATGTGGTCGGCCAGCGACCCCGTTACCGGGTTAAGCAGGCTTAGCAAAACCGCCCCGGGAACCAGCGACATACCAGAAGCAAATGGTGAAAGCTTAAGAACACCCTGGTAGTAGAGGGGAAAAATAATTGTCGTGACAATTAATGCAACGTAGGACAAAGCCGTAAGCATGATTGCTAAATCGTAGTTGAAAGTTCGCAGGACCCTGAGCTCCAACAATGGGGTCCGCAGGTGAAACTGACGAATGACAAACCAAACTAACATAGCTAGGCTAACTACCAGGAGGACGGTGTCCAGCCCCCAGTTAACGTCCCGCTTGCCAATTTCGTTGATCACGTACATGAAGCCGATTAAGCCAAGGGACAGAAAGACTGACAGCCAGTCCAGTTCGGTGGTATGACGTTCCATCACGTCACGGATGGCGCCGGCCGCCCCGACGGCAAAAATAACCGTAATGATAATCATGAAGAAGATGAAGAGGCTCTTCCAGGTAAAGAATTTCAGAACAATCCCGGAAACAATTGGGCCCACAGCTAATGCAGAGCCCATCACCAATCCAGCAACCCCCATCGTAAAGCCGCGTTCCGCCTCTGGGGTAATCGTTAGCAGTACTGACTGGTAAGACGGAAAGAGGACGCCGACCGCAAAGGCCTCCAGCACCCGGCCGACCATCATAAACCAAAAGCCATTGATCCCCCAGCTGGCTGGTGTCATCACAATCATCAGCGACCCAAGGTCAAATAAAACCAAATCGGTCAGATAAAGCGTCCGAAAACTGATATTATTTAATAGCCAGGGACTGATCGGCATACTGACACACATCACCAGCATAAAACCAGTGGTTAGCCACTGAACGGTAGAAGCAGGGATATGAAAGGCCTGCATCAGTGTGGGATAGGCTGTCGACAGCGAAGACTGGCTAATTGACATCGTAAAAGTACCCAGCAAGAGTGTCAGAATAAACCAAAAGCGGCTATACTCACGCCCATTTTGATCAATGCTTTTTGTCATCAAATCAACCTCTATTCTTTCTTATCTAGTTTCTTTTTCGCGCCTCGATTATATTCGCTACCTCCTAGAGGGTCAAGGCTTAGTAATTGCATAATTAGTGAAGCGTGATACAATTATCTTAGTTTATAACAATTATAAAGGGAGGTATTTATATGGCTGAAAATGAATACGAATTAGCAATTGCACGGCTTCGCGAAAATCACGTTCGGCTGACGCCCCAGCGAAAAACAATCCTCCGCTACCTAATCAGCCACCATACCCACCCCACGGTTGAAATGATTTACGACGACCTGAAAAACGAAGTTGATAATATTAGCCTGGCCACCATCTATAATACGCTGAAGGTGCTAGTCGATTACAAGCTGGTGATCGAACTAAAAACTGGTGACGGCAGTGCCCATTACGACTACTTTGGGCGGCCACACTTCCACGTCGTTTGTGATAACTGTGGCAAAATTACCGACGTTTTTTCCGATGACTTCACCGATCTTAACCGACACTTACAAGATATTGCCCGGGAAAATAGTGGCTACCTCATCACTCAAAGTGATATCGAGGTTCACGGGATCTGTCCCGATGGCCAATATAAGCTCGGATTAAAATATTAACTAACAAAAAGCGACTGACCAGATAATGATTTGGTCAGTCGCTTTAGTGTTTATAGGTTCTTTTTGGATAGAGAAACGAGTGTTAAAACCGCAATGACGGCCACCGAAATGACCAACGGCCAGAAAGTGTCTGGGCTAAGACAAAGAATAATTGCTACCGCTGCCAGGAAGATGAGAACCAGCCAATCGGTATAAGGTGCTCCTGGCATCCCCACCGATTGAGGGTTCAACTGACGGTACTTCATGTGAGTACAAATGAGCAGTCCCCAGATAAAGAGGAAGCTGGTCGTAGCCACACTGGAAACGAGCGTAAAGACGCTGCTTGGCAGCAGGTAATTAAGCAGTGATGACAGCGCGATGATCGCCGCCGAAAAGATAATCGCCGTGGCTGGGACGTTGTAGTCCGATAGCTGACTGATCTTCCGGACCATCGGCCGCCGTGAATCGGCGGTTAGTTCTGCCAGCATCCGACCAGTGGTGTAGAGCGAACTGTTACACGATGAAGCAGCCGCGGTGATCACCACGAAGTTAATAATGCTGGCCGCACCGCGGATACCAATATCGGAAAAGACCGTGACAAACGGACTGGAACTTGGCGACAGCTTACTCCACGGGTAGATACACATGATCACCAGCAAGGAACCAATATAAAACAGCAGGATCCGTAGTGGGATGCTGTTGATCGCTTTTGGTAGGACCTGACGCGGATTTTCGGTTTCCGCAGCCGTCATCCCCACCATTTCAATCCCGGCAAAGGCGAAGACGACCATCTGAAACGACATCAGAAAGCCCTTGAAGCCGCGCGGGAAAAAGCCGCCATAGGCGATCAGGTTCTTGGGGCTAGCGACGTAGCCAGCCGGCGACTTAAACTGCATCAACATTAAAATAATACCAATCGCGATCAAGGCCACAATGGCGACAATTTTGATCATCGCAAACCAAAATTCGACTTCCCCAAAGGCCGAGACGGTAATCAGGTTAACACATACCAAGATCACCAAGGTAATTAAACCAGGTAACCACTGGGAGCAATGCGGCAGCCAGAGCTGGATATACAAACCAATGGCCGTTATTTCGGCCATCGCAATGGTAATCCAGCAGAGCCAATAAACCCAGCCGGCAACAAAACTGACCCGTTCGCCAAGATATTCGCGAATGGGCTCGATAAACGACCGGTAACCGAGGTTAGATAATAACATCTCGCCCATCGCCCTCATCAGGAGAAAACAGATCAACCCTGTAATCAGGTATGCCAGCACAATTGAGGGTCCCGCGACGTGAATCGATTTGCCGGCTCCCAGGAAGAGCCCAGTCCCGATGGTTCCACCGATCGCAATCAGTTGAACGTGGCGATTTTTTAGCCCCCGCTCCATCTTTTCTGGTTGCTGATTGGTCTCACTCATAACACCATATCCTTTATTATTTGTTCCTTATTGAAATTTCATTTTAACACAACTGGCCAGTGTTTGCGGAATCTGGCCATCCTCACCATGATGAATTTCTTTTCAACGTCACTGGTAAAATCTGTTACACTGGTTTTGAGGTGAGAATATGATTACAAATGAGCAACGGGCCCACGACATCGCACTGACGTTGATGGCGAAGAACGCTAACACCGGCGACCCGATTGAAGCTTACCAATTCTACATCAACTACCTGGTGCCAATTCTCAAGCAAATGGACAAGGATTTCCCACACGGAATTGCCTAACTGCTAACACCAGAATGTCAATATTTTTCCAAACCGCTAGTGATGCTAGCGGTTTTTATTTTACTTGCGGATCATTTGCCTTCGCCAGGGCATTGACGTTTGCTTCTTTGAAGTAAACCCGCTCGGCATTCTTCGCCATTACATCCGCCAATTCTTCAGCAGTAAAAATATCGCTATCCGCCAACCAGGTTGAAAGATGATGGTAGGAATTAAAAGTGGCTGACCACGGTGAATCAGTCCCCCAAATCAAGTGCTGACTACCTAGGACCTCCTTAGCCAACTTCACATCTTGTTGACATCGTGGAAATGATGAATGCTCATCAAATTGTTCACCTTCGATATCCTGAATGGCTGAGAGGTCCGTATAAACATTTGGCAAATCCTGCCACTGACTTAATGCATTCTCTAGTCGCGCTAAGTGATCACAATTGGGAAATGATAAGTGGCAAACCACAAAGTCCAGCTGGGAATAGCGACGCGCCAGGTTGGCGATGGCTTCTGGTTGGTAACTAGTTTGCTCAAAATTGCCGTAATCGACCGTGACCACAAAACCAGGGTAATCAGATAAAAGTGAAAAATCCGGCTGCAACGTTCATCCTGGTCAAGCCGGAATGGTCGGTGATAACCATGAAGTCCCCCCACCTTGTGAGATTTCAAACTTCATAACCCGCATGCCGAGCTGCTCCACGTAGCGTTTAACAATTGTCATCGCCTGCTGGGCAAAGGGATCGACAGAAAAAGAGGTCATAAACCGTTGCGGATACTTCTTAGCGACCTGCCAGGAGTAGTAATTTGGGTAACCATTGAGGCTCCCCTGTAACAGGACTGCTTTCTCAATCCCGTTGTTGTCCATCACCTTCAGAGCAGCGTCGACCAAGAAATGATCATCGCCCCAGCCGTCCGGGATCAGCTTGATCACTTCCCCATCATCCCAAATGGCACGCCCCCCGCCTAACGGGGTTAGTCGTCCCTTGCCATTAAGTCCGGTAAGGCTCCGCACCAAATGTAAATGTCCATCAATTTTCTTCATCATCTTCGTCCCCTCCTGGCAACTATTATAACCATCCCAATAAAAATCCTGTTAACAGATTACCACTTAGGTAATCCATCAACAGGATGTAGTGTCGAGCATCAAAAATCTCAAACATGATTTCGACCTAAATCAAATTATTTTTCTTCAGATAAATAGTATCAGAAGTTATCGGTTCACCAAATTTTAATTCATTCTTGTATAAATCATAAAAATAATCTGGACCCACTTCATCATATTTGTTCCCCATATGCTTTATTAATTTATAAGTCTTTGATTTTTGAAATTGAGTTAAAGATTCGTCAGGGCCTTTTTTATCTATTGTCAGAATATCTTTTACAACACTAATGATTAGATAATTTTTGAAATCCTCTAAGGTAGGTTCTTTTATCTTCATTATCTTTTGCCCCTTTCTATTGTCTTAAATTCTTTAGATTGTAATAACCTAATTGCTGTTTTAGATACCAGTTGGTCACTTAGTAATTGAGAATTTAATAATTTTAATGCCTGCTAACTGTCAAACTATTTGAATTATCTTGATCAACCATCTAAGAAGGACGTCCATCGGCTACTGGTCCAATTACAATATCCCATAGATTTTGGTTTTG
>DXGK01000051.1 GCA_019113965.1 Candidatus Limosilactobacillus merdipullorum | reverse complement strand
GCAAATGGTGTCTTTTTTCAACGGTAGGTAGTAACCCTAACCACAATAATTACTTATCCGGCCCCAAGTACGAACTGTTAACCCCAAACCATTTCTTATTGATCTTAGCTAACTGTCCGTTCTTCTGTAAGCGACCGAGTCCCTGGTTGATCTTGTTTCTCAGTGTCTGATCCCCCTTGCGCATCCCAACGGCAAAGAGGTCGGCCGGCATTTGCGGACTGGAATAAATCGAGTATTCTCTTGGGTTTGCCATGTGCTGGATGTAGTATTCGGCGTAAACCCGGTCCATCAAAATTCCCTGAATCCGTCCGGCGTTCAGGTCGATAAAGGCGTCCGGGTAAGTATCATAGAGTACTGGCTTCTTCTTGGCAATCTTATCCAGGAGCAATTTAGGCTTATCTTCTAAGGCCTGCTGACCAGTGGACCCACTCTGGGTACCAAGGGTCTTGCCAGTCATATCATTAAAGTTCTTAATTCCATCCTTACGCTTCGTCACCAGCACCTGGGCGTTTCGCAGGTAGACCCGGCTGAATGCCACCTTCCGGGCTCGTTGAGGAGTGACCGAGTAACCATTCCATAAAAGGTCAATTGTCCCGTTCTTCAGCTCAGTTTCCTTCATCGACCAGTCAATGGTCTGAAAGTCAGCCTTGATCCCGTACTGCTTGAAGACTGCCCGCGCCAGATCAATGTCATAACCAACCAGCTTCCCATTCTTCTGCCGAAAACCCATCGGCACAAAACTATCGTCCAAGCCGATGATTACCCGGTGGCGCCGCTCAATTCGCTGCCAGGTATCCCGATGGTTGGCCCGCTGGGTTTCATTTGTACAACCGCTGAGCAAAAAGAGCGGAATCATCAATAACAGTAGCAGGTACCTGCACCATTTTTTCTTCATTAGCCAACCCCCCATTCTTCTTATTTTTGGCTACTACCGATTTCTTGGACTTGCAACAGCTGGTCAGCTACCTTCTGAGCAAAGTCCATGTCGTGAGTAATAATCAATTGGGTCGTTCCGCCCTGCTTCAACTTTAAAATCAGCTTGGCCACTTCATCCCTCAAGTTCGGGTCTAGTGCCGAAGTCGGTTCATCGTAGCAGAGAATCTGTGGTTTCATCGCCAACGCCCGAGCAATGGCCACCCGCTGTTTTTGCCCCCCAGACAGTTGCCACGGGTACTGGTCCTTAACCTTATCTAATCCCAGCTCAGACTCCAGTGATGATGCCTGTTGGTCAGCTTTTTCAACAGACATTTTCTTAACCAGCCGCGGGGCGAGGGTAATGTTTTCGTTAACTGACAGGTTCGGGAAAAGGTTAAAATCCTGAAAAACGACCCCGAAGATCCTTTCGCCATCAGTTTGGGGGTTAAATTCTTGGTCGTTGAACTTAAATTCGCCGCTATCGGCTTCTTCCAAGCCGGTAATGCAACGAAGAAGCGTCGTTTTTCCCGCACCAGAAGGACCCACAATGCAAAGAACTTCACCATCATTGACGGTCAGATCAACATTATTTAAAATCTGACGGCCGTTAAATGACTTGTTTAAATTTCTCACAGTCAGCATATTTCAACCCTCCTATTTGAAGTAAGCGTAGCGCTGTTCCACCCGGTTTAAGGCCCAGGTGCAAACGGCAATCATCAGTAAGTAAACCAAGGCAACCACTAACAATGGTACTAGGGTGACGTCCCGCGCCGTAGCAACGTTTCCGGCCCGGAGCAGGTCGCCGATCCCAATGACGTAAACCAGTGATGAGTCCTTAACCAGGTTAATCACTTCGTTCCCAATTGATGGGATGACGATTTTGACCACCTGCGGAATAACGATTTTTCTTAAAGTCTGTCCATAACTCAGTCCGAGTAAGCGAGCTGCTTCGTACTGCCCATCATCAATGGATTGAAAGCCACCCCGGAAAATTTCGGCAAAGTAGGCCGCGTAGTTAAAGATAAAGGCAAACACCGCCGCCTCATAACGCTGAAAGACGATGCCCCAAATTGGCAATCCGTAAAAGACAAAGATCAGCTGCAACAACAACGGTGTCCCCCGCATCAGCCAAACATAGACGTTTAAGATCCAGCGAAGGGGCGAAAAGCGGGAATTAAGTCCCAAGCTAACCAGAATTCCCAAAGGCAGTGAGCCAATTAAGGTCCAGAAAAACAATGATAGGGTGACGCCACACCCACTGAGGATCGATGGCAAGATTTGATTAATGTAGTGAAGTGACATGACAAAACCTCCCTCGGAATAAAAACAAAGCCCCCATGGTTATTCACCATGGAGGACGACTAGTCGCGGTTCCACCTCGCATTTGCGATCAGCTCACACTGACCGCCTCAATGAGTTCACTCCTGAAAAAGAAAAAGCCCCGCACCAGTACTGGTACGAGGGCGATTCCGCGGTTCCACCTCATCTTACTGTCTTTTCACAAAAACAGCCTTAGCAAGTTCAAAAGTAAACTCTGCGCGATAACGGGCAGCCACCGGAACCTCTTACTTCATTCGGACATTCAACTCGCAGATGTGATTCACGGTTGACCACTGCCGCCTCACATCAACCGGCGACTTTCTGTCAGTAGCTTGACCGTTACTAGTCTGTTCCTTGTTTTTTAATGTTGTTTTAATAATACACTCATTTAGCCGGTTGTCAACAACAAATTTCGATAATTGGACCAACAAAAAATCCGCCTCAGGATGAGGCGGACCACTTTGGGAAGGAATCTATTTGCATCTTTGCGCTGAAGCATGTGTGTGATAAGTATTGGTATCTATTCTTTTGATTCAATCTTCCGCAAAGC
>DXGK01000050.1 GCA_019113965.1 Candidatus Limosilactobacillus merdipullorum | reverse complement strand
CATGTTCTTAACGTAGTCGGCGTGGCCTGGAGCGTCCATGTGTGCGTAGTGACGCTTTTCAGTTTCGTATTCAACGTGAGCAGTGTTGATAGTGATACCACGTTCCTTTTCTTCTGGAGCAGCATCGATATCTTCAAACTTTTCCTGCTTTGCCAGACCCTTTTCAGCCAGCACCTTAGTGATAGCTGCGGTCAGAGTAGTCTTACCGTGGTCAACGTGACCGATAGTCCCAATGTTTACATGGGGCTTAGTACGTTCATAATGTTCTTTTTCTGCCATTAATGAAACCCTCCTGAAAATTTACAAGTACATGCCAGAGAGTGCAAAACACCAGCTGACACACCTTTAAAGAAATTGTACTACTTCATCGACACAAAGAAAAGCAAAACTTTGTCTCAACAAAGAATTCTTAATTATGGTATCAGATGGACCCTTTTTTGTAAATATTTTTGCGTTAACTTTATTGTTTCATTTCTAATACAGCGGTGTTACTAACGCATTTGGTCAACTAGTCGTTGGATTTTGCGCTGCCATTTTAATGCATCATTAACCGCCTTACTTGGTGACACCAGCTTGCCAAAACTGGTCATGGCAGTCACCCACGCAGCTGGGTCAACCATTGCCTTATTAATAAACGGGTACAAGAATATCATCTGTAACTGGAACTGATCGTTCACCGCTGACAAGGTAGACGGATCAGACTGACCGTATTTTTCGTCAATAAGTTGCTGAGCTGCCACCACTTCTTTGACCTTAGTTAACGGCTGGAGGTCACGAAGGTTTAGCCGATATTCATGGTCGTCTAACCATAAGATGGTCACCTGACGGTCGATTTTCAATGGTTGCAGCGTTTCTAGCAAGCTGGACTTGATCACCGGCTTAGTAAACGGGTCGCGTAAGAGAAACAACGCGCCCGTCAGGTACATCGAAAGCGGCAATTGTTCGGCTTCAATCAGTCGTTGCCGCTGCTTATTAAACGAACCATCACCCAGGTGGTAGAAGCTCTTCAACTTGGCATTAAGGCTGGTCCCCATTTCTTGTTGCGCCTTAGCTTCGGCCGCTTCAACCTGCTTTAAAAGCTCAGCTTGCCACTTCGGGACGAAGGCTGCCTGCCGTCTAGCAGTAATAAATTGCTGGCCGGCCAACTCCAGCGTTACTAGCTGCATAGCCCCTCCCTGGCTCTGCAGGTAGTCTTCAACATGGTCTTCCGCAATCTTGATAGCCAATTGAACCTGGCCGTCATGGTATAGTGCTTCCGTTAAAGCACGGTTAACCTGGTAATCAGCTGTCTGCTCGTTAAGCGGCTGCAAAATATCAATCGCCCGCTGATATTTCCCCTGATTGATTAGCTGGCGACCCTGCTGCAGTTGCTCTTGTTGTTTCTGGTTCATCGTCAAATTTCCACCTCGCTAGAAAACGGTGCGCCGCATCTGCGACCCACCGTTCAAATCAGTTACTGTTAATTTTTCTTTTCTTTATTTTCTTGGTGCTTGCGACCACGGCCGCGGCCACGGTGTTGGTGCTTGCGGTGATTGTGCTGTTTGTTGTTGCTTTCACCCTTCTTTTCAGCACCTTTTTCGTTCTTCTTGCGGCCCTTGCGCTTGGCATGCTGGTTAATTTCCATAATCACCGGCAGGATCACTGGGTGCCGCTTGGTGTGGTCAAACAAGAAACGGTTTAACTTTTCCCGCACGTCTTGTTTCAGGTGTGACCAGTCGAATTCCTTTTCATCGAGGTTGCTTTGGACGACCCGTTCAACCAGCTCAGCACTCCGTTCCATCAGTTTGTGGTTAGTCTTGACAAAAACAAAGCCCCGTGAGGTGATCTGTGGTTTGGCCACAATCTTCTTTTTCTTCCGGTCAATCGTGGCAACAACGACAAAGATCCCGTCTTCGGAGAGCACCCGCCGGTCACGAAGGACAATGTTGCCGATGTCCCCCACGCCGATGCCATCGATCATGGTATTAGAGACGTCAATGTGCTCGCCAAGGTGGAATTTGCCATTTTCGTAGGTAATTACGTCACCCTTGGCCGGGATAATAATGTGGTCTGCCGGAATGCCAACTTCTTCGGCTAATTCGGCGTGCTTAGCCAGGAGACGGTACTCACCCTGGATCGGGAAAAAGTACTTTGGCTTCATGAAATTGAGCATCAACTGTTCGTCATTCTGGTTGGCATGGCCAGAAGGGTTCAAGTCGTCAGAGATGAACTTGACATCGGCACCGGTGCGGAACAGCATGTCCTTGGTCTTTTGGACTTCCGTTTCCATCGCGTATGATGGCGTGGTCGTCACGAAGACCAAGTCATTGTCGGTAAACTTGAGGTGCTTTTCGTCCCCATTGGCAATCTGCTGGAGGGTCTTAATGGGTTCGCCCATCCGGCCGGTCACCAGGATCACCACTTGGTCCGGGTCCAATTGGTTAGCTTCCTTGAGGCTGATTCGCAATCCCTTTGGCACCTGCAACTGGTGCTGCTTAACGGCCGTGGCAATAATCTGTTCAAGGTCCCTGCCAAAGACCACTACTTTGCGCTCCGTCAACTCAGCCGCCCGCATGATCTGCTGAATCCGCATGATATTAGAGGCAACACTGGCTACCACGATCCGGCCGCTCGTGTAGAGGAAAGTCTGACTAATGTAGGCGCCAATATCCTTTTCACGGGTGCTGACTCCGGTGATGGCGGAACCTGCTGAATCACTCATCAAAACCAAGACACCCTGCTGGCCAATTGAAGCCAACCGTGCCAGGTCGGTCTTGTAACCATCAACCGCCGTCTGGTCAAACTTAAAGTCACCAGTGTAGACAATGTTGCCTTCGTCAGTTTCCAGGACAATCCCCAAAGTATCCGGAACCGTGTGGGTCGTTGGGAAGAACGAAACCGTCACGTCGTCAAAGTCAATTTCGGTATTAGCATCAACAACGTGGTAATCGTTAAACT
>DXGK01000049.1 GCA_019113965.1 Candidatus Limosilactobacillus merdipullorum | reverse complement strand
TTTAGAGTAGTTTTCTGTTAAAATATTCTTCGTTAGTATTGATAAGTTTTATTTTGAGAGGATGTCACGTTTTGAATCACAACACATTATCAAGTCTGGGATTAATTATCCTGATGGTCGTCTTCATGTACTTCTTCATGATTCGTCCACAGCAAAAGCAACGCAAGGCGCACCAGTCAATGATGAGCAAGCTGAAGAAGGGTGACCACGTCGTTACGATTAGCCGCCTGCACGGTGTGGTATATGACATTAACCAAGCTAAACATACCGTTACGCTTGATTGTGAAGGAATTTACCTGACCTTTGACCTTGGTGCCATTATGCGGGTAAACCATCAGGACTCTTCACAACCGGCTGCTAAGGATGATAAGCCAGCTAAGAAGGAAGACCAGTCAACTGACCAAACTGCTGACAAGGAAACTGCCAAGTCAGATGCAAAGGCTGACGATGACAAGTCAGCAGCAGATGACAAGCAGACTGATGACCAGGCTGCCGATGAAAACAAGGAAGCAAAGTAGGCTGCCTTGAAAGTGAATGAAAGAGTGTCACTGAAGCCAGAGCGGTTTCAAGCGGCACTTTTTTTATCAACTTGGTATACTGGTGGAAGAACGGAGGAATTAGTCATGGATAATTACAGTGAAATTATGCAAGCAATCAAAAAGTATAGTCGGATTATCATCCACCGACACCAGCGGCCCGACCCGGATGCCATCGGTTCACAAGTTGGGTTAGCAGAAATTCTGCGTGCCTCGTTTCCCTACAAGGAAATCTTTGTCGTGGGCAAGGACATCCCAGAGTTTGACTGGATTGGCGAGATGGATGAGATCGATATCCAGTTGTATGATGACGCACTGGTAATTATCACTGATACGGCTAATGCACCCCGCATTGACGACCGGCGTTTCAACATGGGGGATAAGCTGATTAAAATTGACCACCACCCGGATGACGAACCTTACGGTGATGTATCGTGGGTTGATGACCAAGCTTCTTCTTGTTCCGAAATGATCTACCGCTTCTACCAGCACTTTGCAAAGCAACTGAAGTTACCGGTGAAGGCAGCAAATGCTCTATTTGCCGGAATTGTCGGTGATACGGGCCGGTTTATGTATCCAGCCACCACTCCCCAGACAATGCTGGTCGCCGGTGCGCTGATGGCAGCTGGCGCTGATGCCGCGGCTGTTTGTCGGCGTGAAGACGCCATTACCCTTCCGCTGGCAAAGCTCTCCGCCTTTGTCTACCAGGAGATGCAAATCACTGATCACAATATTGCCTACGTGACCCTTGATAAGGAAACACTCAGCAAGCTTCACTTGAGCGAGGCGGAAACTTCCGCGGTGGTTCCGCTGCCAGGTAAGGTTGCCAGCGTGGTGGCCTGGGTTATTTTTGTGCAACAAGAGGATGGCCACTACCGGGTTCGACTGCGGTCAAAGGGTCCAGCCATCAACGGTGTGGCGAAGAACCACCGTGGTGGTGGTCACCCGATGGCTAGCGGTGCCAAGGCAGTAGATAATGCAGAAAAGAAACAAATTATTAATGAGCTGGATGAAGTTGCCAGCCAAATGGATTAAGGAGCGACATGACGATGAAGGACGATTTTTCAGCCTTTAACTTTCAACCGTTTATTATGAAGGCGTTGGCCGACCTCGGCTTTCAAACCCCAACCCCGGTTCAAAAAAAGGTCATTCCGGTTGTGCTGGCAGGCAAGTCAGTGGTTGGCCAATCGGCCACTGGCAGTGGGAAAACGCACGCATTTCTCCTACCAATTTTTGACCAGCTGGATCCGCAGTTGAAACAGGTGCAGGTGGTCATTGCCAGTCCCAGCCGTGAACTGGCCTATCAGACATATAATGCTGCCAAGCAGCTTAACCGCTTTGCCCCCGAACCATTCCTGATCCACAACTACGTGGGTGGTACTGATAAGCAACGGCAGCTCAATCAGCTGGAAAACGCTCAGCCACAGGTGGTCATCGGAACGCCGGGACGGATCTTGGACATGGTTAGCAGCGGTGCCTTGGATATCCACACTGCCACTCAGCTGGTAGTGGACGAAGCGGATATGACCTTTGATATGGGCTTTTTGACAACAGTCGATCAAATCGCCGGGCGACTGCCAGCAGACCTGCAGATGATGGTCTTTTCCGCTACCATTCCTGAGCAGCTGCAGCCGTTCTTAAAGAAATACATGGACAATCCCGTGGTGGAAAAGATTCCGGTGGCCACGGTGATTAACCCGAACGTTGATAACTGGTTGATTAACACCAAGGGGCGTGACCGTAACCAGTTGATTTACCAGTTACTGACGATGGGTGAACCATACCTGGCGTTGGTCTTTGCCAATACTCGTGAACGGGCTAATGAGTTAGCCCAGTACCTGCAGGAGAACGGTTTAGACGTGGCCCTTATCCATGGGGGCCTGCAACCGCGGCAACGTAAACGCGTTATGCGGCAGATTCACCACCTCGATTACCAATACGTCGTTGCCACCGACCTGGCCGCACGGGGGATCGATATCGACGGGGTTTCGCTGGTGATTAACGATGACGTTCCAGAAGACCTAGAATACTTTGTGCACCGAGTTGGTCGGACCGGGCGAAACGGCCTGCACGGCACAGCGATTACCCTGTATCAGCCGGCGGAAGACCAGCTGATTGAACAGCTGGAAAAGCGGGGGATCCACTTCCACCCGAAGGCTATCCGTGGCGGACGGGTTGTTGACAGTCATGACCGGAACCGGCGTAACAACCGCAAGCGGAAACACGAGAAGCTGGATTCGACAATGATCGGCTTTGTTAAGAAGACCAAGAAAAAGGTCAAGCCGGGTTACAAAAAGCGAATTCGCAAGGCCATTGCCGACGACCGGGAATACAAGTGGCGCAAGCAGAAGCAACACGAAGAGCGGCACGCACGCCGTCAGCGCCAACGAAAGCACCGTCGTGAACGTGAACTACGTCGTCAGCAGGAAAACCAGGATTGATTTTCGAGTAACTGGTGGTTATAATTACTGGTGTTTGGGATATGCTGTTAGCAAGGAATTTTCAGAAACACCCTGGTGAATGCGAAGGGTGATGAGTTGCTGATCAGTGCTCCCCAGATAGACAATCAAGATAATTAACTCGGTCATTAGACCGTTAAAGAGG
>DXGK01000048.1 GCA_019113965.1 Candidatus Limosilactobacillus merdipullorum | reverse complement strand
TGACATTAAAGAGCTGATTGAATATCAGAAAAATCCGTTTAAGGATGATCAATACACAGCTACCCACCTTTATGATGGTGATGACACTGGCTTTGTTGATGCAACGGTAAATGATGATGAACTATAATCGTTTCATTTTGGACCAACAGGAGATTGTTGAAATTATCTTTCAAATGGTCTTGTCAACTGACCACAAAAACGGAAGGCACCCCCACAGTACCTCCCGTTTTGCTTATTTCAACTTCATCGAACTGCTGTGCATGGCCAACGACTTGTCTGGGTAAAGCTGCTTGGCAATCGCGGTCACCGCAACCGGTGCTTCACCAAAGCCGGTGGCGATCAACGCCGTCCGTCCCGGATAGGTCGCGGCATCCCCGATGGCGTACACTCCTGGGATATTAGTGGCCATCTGCTGGTTTACCTTGATCTGCTGACGCTCGCTCGCCAAATCCAGTGACCACTGATCGAGCGCGTCGTTGTTGGCAGTGAAACCGTAGTTGACCACCAGCTTGTCGACAGTCAGAGTCGTCTCCTCGTCACTGCGCATCTTTTTGAGATGCAACGTCAGTGACTGGTCATCATTGACCGTCAACTCTCGTGGCAAGAACGGCGTCATCAAATCGACACCAGCCATTGCCCGCAGATGGTCGGCTACTAACTCGTGTCCCCGGAATTGGTCCCGGCGGTGAATGAGGGTCACCCGTTTAGCCACCGGGGTAAGCATCTTAGCGTTGTCGAGGGCGGAGTTTCCGCCACCGAGGACCGCAACCCGTTGCCCGGCAAAATCAGCCTTATGTTGAACAAAGTAATGCAGCTGCTTACCTTCAATTTTGTCAGCACCGGGCAAGGCAAGCTTTCGCGGATGGAAGGAACCGTTACCCAGGGCAATCAGGACGCTCTTGCTTTGCGAAGTACGATCTGCCGACTGGATGGTGAAGGTCCCATCGTCGTTGCGCGTCACGTCGGTCACCTTTTCACCGGTAAACTGGTCCACATCGACCAGTGCCAGCTGCTCTTTTAAGTGGTCAACTAGCTTGGTGGCTGTCACCCCCGGCAAGCCCGCCACGTCCCAGATTTGTTTTTCGGGGTACAGCGCCGTCAGTTGACCGCCCAGTTCTGGCAGGCTTTCGATTAGCTGTGCGGATAGTTTATGAAGGCCGCAATAAAAGGCCGCAAACATACCAACCGGGCCCCCACCGATAATCGTGACGTCATACATTTCACTCATTTGACTGCTCCCTCTCTTCATTGCCTTTCTCTTCCTGACAACTAATTATATCATCCATTGGTGGCTAAAATAATCAATCGTGACCGGAAGGTGAACAAAACGAATCATTGGTGAACGAAATAAGATTTTTTAAAAGGTTTTACGTAAAATGGTTGTGTTTGCGCTTTCAATTGGTTATGATTGATATTGTAACAATAACATTGCGAATTGGAGGCAATTACATATGGCAAAGAAAAAAATGATTCTTGACCTCGACACTGGTGTGGACGACGCTTTAGCCATCGCCTACGCGACTGCCGCTCCAGACGTGGACTTAATTGGGATTGTCGCTTCATACGGGAACAACACCCTCGACATCTGTGCTAACAACTCCCTGAAATTATTGGAACTGCTGGGCCAAACCCAGGTGCCGGTTTACAAGGGGCTTCCGCACTCCAGTACGAGTGACCACTTCGACGTGATGCAGGTATCTAAGGATATCCACGGTAACAACGGGATTGGTGAAGTGCAACTCCCTGAACCAAAGCGTCAGGTTGAAAAGGAATCAGGTGTCGACTTCTTTATCGAAGCCGCTCACAAGTATGGCAAGGATCTGATCATTGTCCCAACTGGCCCGATGACTAACCTGGCTGCCGCAATTGAAAAGGACCCCGAAATCGTCCACCTCATTGGCAATGTCACCTTCATGGGTGGTGCCCTGACGGTTGAAGGTAACGTTACTGACGTTGCCGAAGCCAACATCAACCAGGATGCCAAGGCTGCCAACACCGTTTTGTCCAGTGACCTGCCACAAACAATGGTTGGTCTGGACGTTACCCTGCGGACCCTGCTGACCAAGAAGGAAACGCAAAAGTGGCGTGACCTGGGTACTAAGGCCGGCAAGGCTTACGCCGACATCACCGACTTCTACATCGACGCCTACTACAACTTAGACATCGACAAGAACGGTTGTGCCCTGCACGACCCGCTGGCAGTTGGTGTGGCCCTCGACCCATCATTTGTTACCACCATTGCCCTGCACATGAAGGTCAACTACGGTGACAAGAACTACGGTCGGACCATCGGTGACAACAGCCGCCTCAACGATCCAAACCCGAACGTAAACGTGGCCGTGAACGTCGACAAGGATCGTTACCTGAAGCAATTCATGTCCTACCTGACCGGGCTGTTTGAAAAGCACTAGTCACCCTCAATTTAATCACCACCGGAACTTTCCTCGAGTTCCTCAGCGACCCAAACAGTTGGTAAGACCTGCTGTTTGGGTCTTTTTGAGGTGCCGGAAAGCAAGCGAATAAGGTATAATGTGACCAAACAAGGAGGGCTGACATGGAAAGCTTTATCACCATTTTATATTTGCTGGTGGCGGTCTTATTTGCGAATATCATTCACGCTATCTACCCGAAAATTCCGCTGGCCCTTTATCAGATCGCGGCCGGCGCGCTGTTAATTTTGTCGCCATTGCACACGAGCCATGTTAAACTGGACCCCGAGATTTTCATGATGCTCATCATCGGGCCACTCCTGTTTAACGATGGGCAAAAGCAGTCGATCCGTAAGTTGACCTATCACTTGCGCTCCATCTGGTCGATGGCGATCCTCTTGGCCATTGTCACGGTGGGCGTCATCGGGATTGGCCTCCACTGGGGCATGCCACGGGATTTTTCACTGCCGGCCGCCTTTATGCTGGCGGCCATTGTGACCCCCACCGACGCGGTCGCGGTGAAATCACTCACTACCACCGTCTCGATGCCGGATAACGTTAACGAAGTGCTGGAATACGAGTCGTTGTTTAATGATGCCTCTGGCCTGGTCCTCTTCAACTTAGCAGTGCCAACCATGATTAACGGCCGCTTTTCCTTTGTCAACGGGGTGCTGACCTTCCTCTACGTCTTCTTTGGTGGGATTGTGGTCGGCCTCATCTTAGGGTCCTTGATCGCCAATCTCCGGTTATGGATGCTCCGCGAACACGCCGACATTTCCAATATCGACCTGCCAATTAATCTCCTGACCCCGATTGTCGTCTACATGGCCGCCGAAGAGATCCACGTCTCGGGAATCATCGCCGTCGTGGCCGCCGGCATCGCCCACAGTATCTGGTACGAACGGTTACACCTCACCTCATCCAAATTGCAAATCAGTAGCAGCACGATCTGGACACTGGTGACTGATGTCCTCAACGGCCTCGTTTTTGCCCTGTTGGGAGTCACCCTGCCCAATATTTTCCACGGTGTCTCCGCCGCTGCCTTTGGCCAGGTCCTGATCATCGCCGTTTTGATTTACGCCGCCATGACCGCGATTCGTTACTTCTGGGCCCGCGCCGACATCGTCAAACTCTGTTCGGATGAGGATGCCGAAAAAAAGGAGGCCTTCCTGCTGGCAATCGGGGGTGTCCACGGGACGATTGCCCTGGCAATGGCCTTTTCGATGCCGGCCCTGATTCACGGTACCGCGCTCCCCTACCGCAACCAGTATATTTTGATCACCACCGTGGTCATCTTTGTCAGTCTCCTGGTCGGGGCCCTCTGCTTCCCCATTTTGCTACCTCACAAGCAGCTCGGATACACGCAGGCCGACTTCAACGCTCACCTGGTGGAAAGCGTCTATGCCGCCCTGCACTATTTAAACGGGCTGGATACTGCCCACCACCGGGAGGTATCCATCGTCCAGGACAACCTCAGTAGTCAGCTACGGGAACACGTCCACATCGACCGCCGCCAGTTTGAAGACCTGCTCGACGGGGCCCAGAAGGTGGAATTAGCCACCATTGACCGCCTGCACGATGCGGGTAAAATTGACGATGAACAAGCAGAACTCTACGGGCACTTCTTTGCCAAGATGCTGGCCTTTAACCAGCGCAACGTGATGCTGAATTACTTCTCCTACCTCTGGCACGGTCTCCAACGGCGGCGCAAGCGGCGGGAAATGCAAAAGAATCGGAAAAAGTTGCACGAACACCTGCTCAACAACTGTGATGCCTTTTGCATGATGGTCAACGAGGTCAACAAGGCCGTCAACGACTACCTCCAGCAACAGGCTACGGGGAATAATTTGGAGGAGATTCGCAATATCAAACTAATTTACTCGCGGCGGATTCAGGTGTTCAACCGCCAGGATGAAGTTGACGCAACCTTCCTTAACCAGTTGTTCCTCGATTCCTTCCGGCGGGAACACAATTACGTCAGTCAGCAGCTGGCTGACGGTCAGATCAACCGCGAGCTGGCTAACGCCCTCAACAAGCAGATTTCGACGGATGAATTAGTTTACATGCAGTCCATCGATTAATAAAAACGACCGTTGCCCGATGCGCAGCGGTCGTTTTTTGTTGACTTGCTCGCAAATCAGCAGTTCAGTTCGTCGTGAAAACGCCCGGTCATCGGCTAATCACCGGCAGCGCTGTCAGCTCTTTGACAACGAACCAACCAGCGGCCACGATTTATCGTATAATTTTATTATCTTGGCTTGAGAGAAGAGGATGAACAATGAAAGAACATGGCTTACTCCTGGTGAATCTCGGTTCACCTACTACTCCCACGGCACCGGCGGTCAAAGAGTACCTGAATGAGTTTCTTGGCGACGCTAACGTGGTTACTTTATCCCGTTGGTTCTGGCAACCGCTGTTGCGGGGAATGATTTTACCCATGAGGTCCCCCAAGTCGTCCGCCCGTTACAAAGCTGTCTGACTGCCGGAGGGGTCGCCATTGATCGTCTACAGCCAGCGACTAACCCGCTTGGTCCAAGACATCTTGCCCACCTGGGATGTCCGCCTGGCGATGACCTATGGCGAACCATCGCTGGAACAAACCATCCGGAAGATGCAGCAGGAGTGTCGGCAGCTGACCGTGTTCCCCCTCTTCCCCCACTACACCAAAAGTACGACCGCCTCGATCATCAACCGGGTCCACGCCCTCGATCCCACCATCAAGGTGATCAAGCACTTCGCCGACGAACCGGCCTTTATCGACCTGTTGGCCAAGCGGATTAATGACGCCTGGCAAGCGGGCAACTACGACATGCTGTTCCTGTCCTACCACGGCATCCCCGCCTCGATGATCAAGGCCGGCGACCCCTACCAAGAGGAGACCCGGTGCACCACCGCGGCCCTCCGCCAACGATTGGCCATCCCCAACGAACAGGTCAAAATGGTTTACCAATCCAAATTTGGGCCAATGCCCTGGCTGAAACCCTATCTGAAAAACACCTTGATTCAGCAGGCCCAACTCGGGCTCCGGCAGGTCCTGGTCGTCTTCCCATCCTTTGTGACGGATTGTCTGGAAACCCTGGAAGAAAACGGCATTCAAAACGCCCAGGCCTTTTGTTCACATGGTGGCGAGCAGCTGACCATGATGCCGGCATTCAACGATCACCCCCGCTTCGCCCAGTTCATTGCCGACCTCGCCCAGCGGGAAGCCCAGCCGTTAGCTGCCGAATCAAATTGCTGACCGGCAGTCACAATATAACAAACCCACTAACGTGCTGAGCAAACGCTAGTGGGTCTTTTGATTTATCATTCCTAATGGACATAACGGTTCAAAAACTGCTGGACATGTTCACGGTATGCCCGCGGCTGTGTCTGAAACGACTTAGCGTGCGCCGCACCCTTCACGATCCATAACTCTTTCGGCCCGCGGGTCGCATCGTAGTTATGGTAAACCATTTTAGTTGGCACGAAGGTATCTTCCTCACCGTGAATAAAGAGCATTGGCAGCCGGTTGTGGTGGAGGGCCACCACTGAGCTGGCTTCACCGAGGTAAAAACCGTTCAGCACCCGGTTATAACCGCTCATCGTTTTTTCCAACGGCAGGGCCACCACCGTCGGCAGGTGGTACATGTCGTGGGCTTCGTGATTAATTTCGTTCATCACATTGTCGTAACCGCAGTCTTCAATAAAGGCCTTCACCTGGTGAGGGAGCTTGGTCCCACTGGTCATCATCGTCGTCGCGCCGCCCATGCTGACGCCGAACATCACAATTTGAGAGTGCCGGCCATTGTGTTGGATAATCCGCCTGATCCACCGCTGCTCATCATGGCGTTCAGGCCAGCCGTAGCCGATTAGCTTGCCCTGGCTCTGCCCGTGAGACCGGGCATCGGGGACGAGGACGTTGTAGCCCAGCTGGTGGAACATGGCGGCGTAGGCACCCATCGATTCCTTGCGGTTCATGAAACCGTGGCAAATCAGCGCGGTCTTCTCCGTCGGTTGCGCTGCCGGAATGTAGTCGGAAACCAGCTGATCTTTGTGGTTCGCCGCCATCATCGTCCAGTGCTGTTTATGGGCATCCTGGAACCACTTCTCCTCGTGATAAAGGCGGTCGTGCTTGCTCACCGGTCGGTTTTTAATGAACGACTTCGGGCTGCGCACGATAGCGACGTGGTAAAAATAGGCTGCGCCGCCCAAATCGAGCACCAGCAAAATACTAATAACCCACAGGATTAACTTTCGCCAAAAATGACGTTTCCCCTTTTGCTTCATGAACAACTCTCCGTTTTCTCAATAATGGTTGATATTTTAACACGTTTGATTAAATGGTAAAATAATAGTTATAAGGAAGGTGAGGACATGTTTCCTGAAAGATTACGGGCACTCCGCCGTGGCGAAAGGATTACCCTCAAAGAATTAGCAGCAGCCTTAAACGAAAATTTGGGACCCGGTGAACGGCCAAACACGGCCTCCCAGATCGGCAACTGGGAGCGTGGCATTCGGACCCCTAACTATATTGAGGCCCGCAAACTAGCGGAATATTTTGATGTTAGCCTCGACTACCTAACTGGCAAGTCCGACCGTGACGATTACGACTTAGGTAAGCTCTTTTTCTCCGGCAAAGATCTTTCGTTTAACGGCAAAAACCTCACCAGTGAAGATCGTTACGAAATTTTCCAGTTAATTGACGGCTACATGAAGGGCCGCGAAAACCGCAAGGATACCGACAAGTTCTACGGCCGTCAGGGAGAACTGAACCTCCACTTTAAGAAATAATTATGAAACTCAAAAAGAAAAAACAGTTAAAGAAACGGCTGAAGAAGGTCTATAAACAAAGTCGGCCCGCTTCATACATCAAAGAGCTCACGAAATATGCCCAGCTCTTTGATGACGTCCCCGAGATCAAGTTTTTGATCAACAACGTCCTAGAGAGTGACCGGCTGATTAAAAACGGCCTGCTGCCCCAGCAGCTGCCAACGTTGCTCCTACCTGATGACATCCAATACCGAATCTACCAGCAGCTGGCTAAGAAGTACCCGGCTGGCGACCCGGTCGGTGACCAGCGCTGGGACCAGTACACGGCCGCTTTGCCAAAGGTCGATAAACTACTGCGCAGCTACCGTGATTACCTGGAGGACACCTACGGATTGTGGTCCTACACCAACGCGCCCTTTATCGCCGCCCTCAGCGATTACTTAAACAACCAGCCGGTGCTGGAAATTATGGCGGGCAACGGCTATATATCCCGTGGTTTACACCAGCATAACCCGCACCAGCAGGTCATCACCACCGACAGCAAAGCCTGGGTGGCTGAAAATGAAACCGGCAAACACCCGATCACAACGATTGAGAAGCTCGATGCCCTGGCCGCCATCAAGAAGTACGGCAACCAAGTTAAGTACGTCATCATGTCCTGGTCGCCGGACAAGGTGGAAATTGATTGGCAGGTCCTCCAGCTGATTCGCCAACACTACCCGCAGCTCCACTTGCTGGTCATTGGCGAGAAGAACGGGGCCACCAATTCACCACGATTCTGGAAGGAGGCCCAACTCAGCCAAGACGGTCTTCAAACCGTCAACGACCACCTGCAAAGCTTTGACCTCATCGACGAACAAGTTTTTCTCGCAAAATAGAAAAAGCGCTGTGGCGAAAAATCGTCACAACGCTTTCTTTTTGTGTATTGATACTATCTCAGGAACGACCTCGCAGTTCACATACGACCCGCTCCGGGCACCCCGCAATCCGGCGAGTTAACGCGCCCCACTCTGAAATGTCATGCAGCCAATTAGGGTTGACTGCGGACCTCTCAGCTCATCGCAACTGCTAGCATAACATTGTTAACGGAAGCATGCAAATTACTTGCTGGTCTTTCTCGTCTTCCGCCGGCGAGTAGTCGTCTTTTTCTTGGTAGTTTTATCCTTTTTGGCGCTCTCCTTGGCCTTTTCTTGGTTTTCCTTAATGGCGGCCAAGTGCTGGCTGACCCACCGCTGGGCATCCATGACGGACTGGTCCGGCTGTTCAGCAAACTCTTCTTCCGTGTTTAGCATGTCAATCCGCAGGTGTGAAGCGTTGACGTGGTCAGCTTCCATCACCAGGTAGACGTTAACCGGCTGCGGGTCATCCCAGCTGATTAACTTCGGGTCAAGGCGTTGCGCTTCAGCCATGGGCACGTTGATTAAGTTAGTTTCTAACCGCAAAGCCACGTCCTCGCCTTCGCCGCTGACGTTCCACTGGTAAGCAGCCAGGAAACCGGCTTCCAGCTGGTCGGCAATAAATGCTAGTCCTTCATGAAGGGTGCTTAACTGCTGAATTTCGGCAGGAGTGGCCGCTACCTCCTTCACCTTGGCATTGGCCAATTGGTCAAGATAATCATTTACGCTTAGTTTCATGAGCTTCCTTCTCCTTAATCTTGTCCCGGTCATAATCTAACCGCTGCTGAATACCGTACCAAATACCAACAATGCTGACAATGATGCCAATCACACACAGTACCTCAACCGCCAGTCCATAAGCGGACGCTCGCGGTGAGACCGCCATCAGTCCACCGTAATCCGCAAAGGCGTAGTAAATCATCACCAGGATGGTGACGTACCCACAAAAACGCATCCGGGTTGCAGCTAATGCCACGACCACTACCCACAGAATAACGATGAAGAGGATCCGCCAGAGGACCTCCCCACTAAGTAGCGGCGTGTGCTGCTGGTGGAACATTGTCAGGTCAACAATCACCGCAATCAGCATGGAAATGAGTGAAAAAGCAATCACTTTCGAAACGTTCTTCATAAGATCTCCTCTTAGTTAAAAATGGCAATTGGTTCGTCCTTGGCAACGTTATTCCAAATCGAATCAATCTGGCTTGGCCGGACGTTTAAACAACCATGAGAACCATCCGTCTGCCACTCACTAGCACCCCAGCGGGTCCGCCAGCTGGCATCGTGAATTCCACAGCCTTCTTCGGTAAATGGCATCCAGCGACTCACCTTGCTGGCGTAGTCCGAACCGTTACTATTCTTGCCCCGCAAGACACTTGGGCTTTGCTTATAGCCAATGTAGAAGACACCGGTTGGCGTATTGTCGTGGCCATTGTTGGTTCCGGAAACAATGTCGACACTGGCAACCACCTTATTATCCTTGTAGACCCACAGGTGTTGTTTACTCAGCGAAACGGCAATGTAGTCCTTTCCGAGGCCATCGTTCGCCGTCACGCCATAACCGGTCCCGTTCGGGTTAAAGCCAACACCCTTCAGATAGTTTTTACCCACTACCTGCTTTTGCCCACTGGTCAAGGCGTTGGCGACCGCATCTGCGGCCTTAGCAACGTTTAGCTGCCAACCATAGGTATTGCCCTTCACGTGAACCTGACCATCAGGCGTGGTAACTGTGTAGTCTTTCAATAGGGTCATCTGCCGGCGGTTAATTTTAGTTAACTGCTGGATGATCGCCGTTTGATCAACCTGGTACTGGCCATTGTTATAACTCGTTCCGTTCAACACCTGGTTAGCCTTGAAGGTGTATTGGTGGCCATTGATAGTAAAGTCAGTGGTCCGTCCCCGGAGCTTCCCCAAGTATTCCTTGGCATCATCGGCACCCTGGTTGTACTTCTTAAAAGCCTCGTGATGGGGCAGTGGTAACCAACGATGCTGCTGGTCGAACATTTTCTGAACATCGGCCGTCGACAACAGCTTCGCCTGGCCACCAGGTTTGTGAATTACCTTCCCGTTCTCAAAGACATAGATGCCCTTTTGCTGGCGGTTAACCTTTTGGCGAGCCTGATCAACAGTCAAGCCCCCAACCTTGACGTGGTTGATCGTCACCGAACGTCCGAAGTGTTTTGCTGCCCGGATTTCATAAAAACCAATTGCGCCAATTAAAATAACAATAATCAGCCACATAAGCGTTTTTTGTTCGCGTTTCATTTTTCCTCCAACATAACTTATTGAATGTTGATAAGGTTATTTTATCACGTCTCATTGTATAATTAAGGCGTAGACCATAGCAAGTTTGGGGGGATTATAATGAAAGAATATCGCCACCAAAAGATCCTGGTTCCAGTGGATGGTTCAAAAATGACGCACCACTTGATGGAACGAGCCATTGAAATTGCCAAGCAGAATGACGCACAGTTGGACATCTTAAACGTCATTCAAATCGACCAACTGACCGACGGCTTTGCTTCGGCCATGGAAATCGATGATGATGGCACTTACCAGATGGTCAAGACCATTGAGGAACGGCTCGACGACCTGCAAAAGATGGCAGAAAAGGCTGGGGTAGCTAATGTCCACATCCACATGCGCTTTGGCAACCCCAAGGAAGTGATTGCCCGTGAGTTTCCGCACGACCACCGTACCGACTTGACCATTATTGGGGCCACCGGTTTATCCCGGGTCGCCAGCTTTTTCGTTGGTTCCACGACTGCTTACGTCGTTCGTTATTCACCGTGCGACGTGATGGTTATTCACTAGGGTTATGACAACAGAGAAAAGAGCATGTACTGATAGTATTCATGGTTTTACTTTTAACGTTGAAGTATTCCTAGTATCATATAAAAAGAAAAGAGAGCAGTGAGGTTGCGTCTCACTACCCTCAATCGGGAATGTTCTGGAAGACTATGAGGATGAGGCTAACCGTGATGGTTAATCTTTTTTATTATCTGATATGCTCTTGCCAGCCTTACTGGAAGTATATCCATAAAATAAATTCTGTAATTGCCAAACAATACAACAATGGCCTCCACCGTTCTGGTATCACCAAACGTTGGAGGCCGATTTTAGCTTAATATTTTAATCGAAAAGCTGATTACTTCAGGCTGTCCTTAACCAGCTTTTCAACTTCTTCTTGGGTGTCCATCTTCAGTGCCTTGTCAACCAGGGCTTCACAGTCCTTGGTGTCCAGCTTGCTCATCATGCTGCGAGTCCGCAGGATGGAAGTGGCACTCATGGAGTATTCGTCTAGACCCATCCCCATCAGCAGTGGCAGAGCCAGTTCGTCACCGGCCATTTCACCACACATCGCAGCCTTGGTGTTGTGACGGTGAGCGGCCTTGATAACGTGGTTAATCAGGCCCAGGAAGGCTGGGTTCAATGGCTGGTAGAGGTAGGAAACAGCGTCGTTACCACGGTCGGCAGCGAAGTTGTATTGGATCAGGTCGTTAGTCCCGATGGAGAAGAAGTCAACTTCTTCAGCCATCTTGTCGGCGTTAATCGCAGCCAGTGGCACTTCGATCATCATCCCGATCTTGACGTTCTTGCCAATGCCAGGGTGGTCCTTTTGCAGTTCTTCAACACATTCGTTGTAAACCTTCTTAGCGGCCCGCAATTCAGCCAGCGTCCCGATCATTGGGAACATGATCGAAATTGGGCCAAATTCGGAAGCACGGATCAAAGCACGCAGTTGTGGCTTGAAGATCTTTTCTGGGTCATGCAGACTGATCCGGATAGCACGGTAACCCAGGAATGGGTTCATTTCCTTCGGCAGTGGCAAGTAGTCCAGTGGCTTGTCCCCACCAATGTCAAGAGTCCGGACAACAACCGGCTTGCCCTTCATACCAACAACGGCCTTCTTGTAGGCTTCGAACTGTTCGTCTTCAGTTGGCATGTGGTCGCTACCCATGTACAGGAATTCTGAACGGAAGAGACCAACACCATCGGCACCCTGCTTCATGGCGTCAACAACGTCATCTGGAGTACCAATGTTAGCAGCAATTTCGAATTCCTTGCCATCCTTCGACTTGGAAGGTGCATCGACCATCTTAGCCCATTCAGCACGTTCCTTTTCGAAGTCAGCAGCCTTCTTTTCGTATTCGGCCACTTCATCATCGCTCGGGTCAACAATGGCGTCACCATTCAAACCGTCAACGATGATCTTTTGACCGGACTTAACGTTGCTGGTAATGTTTTCGGAACCAACAATTGCTGGGATCCGCAGCGTCCGTGACATGATTGCGGCGTGGCTAGTCCGCCCACCGAGGTCGGTGACCATCCCCTTAACGAACTTCTTGTCCATCTGCGAAGTATCGGATGGAGTGATTTCGTGGGCCACGATAACCACCGGCTTGTCAATTGCTGCGATGTTAGGCAGTTGCTTGCCCAGCAGGTGACTCAAAGCCCGCTTTTCAACGTCCTTCACGTCGGCAGCCCGTTCCTGCATGTATTTGTTGTCCTTCATGGCAGCCAGGGTGTCAGAGAACATGTCCATGACATCGGTAGTTGCTTGTTCAGCAGTAACCTTCTTGCCGTCGATTTCCTGCTGGATTTGCCCCTTCATTTCAGGGTCGGACAGGATAGCGATGTGGGCGTCAAAGACGGCCAGTTCGTCATCGCCCAGGCGGTCCTTCGCGTTTTCCTTAATCTTGTTTAATTCATCAATTGAGTCGGCAAATGCTTTTTCTACGCGTTTGTATTCGGCATCAGTATCGTCAATCGTCTTCTTCTCAAAACTCAGGTCAGGGTCAACCAGCAGGTAGACTTCAGCAATCCCGATCCCATCGCTGGCGGCGATCCCTTTAACAATGTTAGACATGAATAATTCTCCCTTCAGCTTATGAGCGCTTTCATTAAAGCTAGTATTATTATACAACCAATTGGTCTATTTGTGTTTGTTGATCTCTTGTAATTACTAGTTTTCGCGCTTGGCGTAGTCCTTGCTGTGGGCGTTGTTTTGGCCGTAGTAGGCATTCTTACCGTGTTTGCGGTAGTAGTGCTTGTCTAACAGGTACTGTGGCAAGTGAATGTTTGCCCGGTTGAGCATCATTGAGTGGTAGTCTTCTTCGGCAACGACTTCCAGGACCTTGGCGTTGTAAACCGCCTTGGCTGGCGTTGGGCCCCAAGTGAATGGACCGTGTTGCATAACCAGTGCGGCTGGCGTTGCTTCGTAGTCCAGGTGACGTTCCTTGAATGAACGGATAATCACTTTACCAGTGTTGCCTTCGTAGTCTTCTTCGATTTCTTCCTTGGTCAGGGCATCAGCTGCCGGAACGTCGGTGTAGAAGGTGTCGGCGTGGGTGGTGTTCAAAGCCGGGATGTCCATCCGGGCAGCGGCAAAGGAAACGGCCCATGGTGAGTGGGTGTGGACGATCCCACCGATCTTTGGGAAGTGGTTGTAAAGATAAGTGTGCGTTGGGGTGTCTGAGGATGGGTTCAAGTCACCTTCAACTACTTCACCCTTCAGGTTAACCACAACCATGTCGTCAGGGGTTAAATCTTCGTACGGAACACCAGATGGCTTGATGACAAAGAGACCCT
>DXGK01000047.1 GCA_019113965.1 Candidatus Limosilactobacillus merdipullorum | reverse complement strand
GGCGCAATTGGTACCGACGATGCGACACATCCTTTTCCATGGTTATCGCAATACTTTGGTGGTCGCGTTTATCCTGGGAGCAATTTGCTTGACCATTTCCGTGGCAGTGGCGCTAAAAAAGGGCAAAACGAGCGTTGACAACAACTAAATCACTCTAGCGGGGATGGCGACACGTCATGCCTGCTTTTTGTTTGGGCAAAATAATTAACGATGAACCCCCGTTTCGTGTTACGATTTATTCATATCCAAGAAAAAGGAGCGCGCAGGATGGTTAGAATTGGCAAGAAGCACCGGTCACTCTTTGCCGGGTTAGCAGCCAACATTGGCGATAATTTGAAGGATTTTCGCCGGTGCGGCGACCATGTGTCGTCGCGGGCTGCGGTTGCTTCAGTGGGGATTCAATTGTCTGGCTTCAAGCGGGCACTGAGTGATCCGGATGCACTGGATGAGCTGATCGCCCAAAGCCGTGAAGAAAATAGTCGACCATACGACTTTCCGCGGGGGGTTAACTTTGACGTCGCCGTGAAGAAGGAAAAATTAGCCGGCAACGAAGTCGTGACCTTGAATGACAATGGCGACGAGAACCAGCCGCGAATTTTGTACTTAATCGGTGGGGCTTACCTGGTGCGTGCCGATAAGCAACATTGGCAATTTTTGAACCGCTTAGCCCAGTTGACGCATTGCCGGGTAATAGTGCCACTGTACCCGTTGTTGCCGCAACACGATTTTACTGCTGCCTATCGGTTCTTGATGCAGCTGTATACCGACGCCTATAACCAGGTTGCCGTCAGCAACATTACCATGATGGGTGATTCCGCTGGCGCGGGCTTAGCCACTGGCTTTTGTGAGTATCTCGGCCAGCGGGGATTGCCGCAGCCAGGAAAGTTGATCCTAATCTCGCCATGGCTGGATGCCACGATGAGCAACAAGTTAATTGCCCAGTATGTCGAAAAAGACGTGACATTAGACCCGACAGGTTTGCGGCAAGTGGGGCAAATGTGGGCTGGCCACGAAGATCCCCGCGATTACCGGATCAGTCCGTTGTATGGTGACGTGCAACCGCTGCGGCGGGTGATGGTCTTTGCCGGGACGCATGAGGTTATGTACCCCGATATCAACGACTTTGTGCGGAAACTGCGAAAACACAATGTTGCCGTGGACTACCACATTGGGCGGGGATTATTCCATATTTACCCGCTTTACGACATTCCAGAGGCCGCAAAAGCCTTACGGATGATGGGAACAATGATTCATCAAGATGAACTTTCAGGAGAAGAGGAGGACTAGCAATGACAAAGGTTGCAATTATGTGTGCTGACGGTTGTGAAGAAGTTGAAGCGTTAACGCCAGTTGACGTTTTTCGGCGTTTAGGAGTGCAGGCTGACATGGTGGGTCTGAAGGATACGACAGTAAAGGGGGCCCACGACATCATGCTGACTGCCGACAAGGTGCTGGATGATTCACTGTTGGACTATGATGCCGTCATTTTCCCTGGTGGCTATGGTGGCGCACAAAATTTACGGAACAGCGAACAGTTGGACTCATTAATGGTTCAGCGTCAGGCAGCCGGGAAGTGGAACTGTGCAATGTGCGCGGCACCGACAGCATTTGCCCACTATGGCCTGCTTGATAATGCCGATTACACGATCTACCCAGGAATGGAGGAAGATGTGGCAAAGGAAGCCACGGGGAGCCGCTTCCACGAAGACATTACCGTAGTTGATACCAAGAAACACCTTGTCACCAGCCGGGGACCAGCCACTGCGATGACCTATGCCTTCCAGATTGCTGACGTACTGGGACTTGATACCAAGCAGCTGAAGCATGATATGCTATATGATTTCCTGCAGGAAAATATTTAGCATCTGACAACCCGCAACGTTGCCGGATGCCTTGACATAAAGCAACGGTGGGGACACTAATTGCACTTGGCAAGGTGGGGTCACATTGAGTTGCTAATGGTTAAGAATAACGATTGAAAAACAATCAATATCAATGGCGCGAGAGGTTGATTCTTGCGCTATTTTAGTTGGTGACGGTTTCAGGAAGGAATTTGGCATATTGATTGCGTCGACTCTGTAATCACGGTACAATACTGAAACGTAATACATTGATAAAGGGGAATTGATTAATGGCTAAGCATATCGCAACTTGTACTTCTTTTTTGGCCGGCAAGGACGCCACAATTGATGGTTCATTAATGGTGGGCCGGAACGTGGATACTTTCGGGCCGATTGACCCGCAAAAGGTGAAGATCTACCCGGCATACCATGATGAACACCGGGTAGTAAAGTCCTACCTGAATAAGTTTGAAGGTGACGTGCCAACCAGTGGTTACCGCTACCAGGGGGTGCCAAACCTGGATAGCAATTTCCGCAAGGAAGGAGTCTTCGACGAAAGCGGCTTTAACGAAAAGGGCGTCGGCATGAGCGCCACCGAAAGTGTTTACGCCAACGAACGCGTCCTCGCCATTGACCCGCTGGATACTGAACGGGGGGTCAATGAAGACGTCATTGTTGCGATGACACTGCCGTATGCTGATAGTGCGCGGGATGCCGTTACCCGCTTGGGCAAGGTGATCGCTAAGTACGGTTCCGCGGAAGGTAATGGGGTGGCCTTTGTCGACGAAAATGACATCTGGTACATGGAAATCGTTACGGGTCACCACTGGGTCGCACAGCGGATTCCCGACGATGCTTATGCCGTTACTGGCAACCGGGTCGCTATTCAGCAGGTTAACTTTGATGACCCACAGAACTTTATGTGGTCAGAAGGGATCCAGAAATTTGTCAGCGACAACAACCTCAACCCTGACAAGCATGGCTGGGACTTCCGTCACATTTTCGGGACGGCCACTACCTTTGACACGCACTACAATACGCCGCGTCAATGGTACGGGCACCTGCTGATGAACCCAGACCAGCAATATGAGCCAACTGATTTCGACCTGCCATTTATCTCCCGGACCGACCACAAGATCACCCTGGAAGATATTCAGACGTATTTGGGAAGCCACTACGAAAACACCCCTTACGACCCGCTGGGCAAGGGTAGTGCTGATGACAAGGTTCGTTTCCGGCCAATTGGCTTGAACCGGACACAAAATTCCCACGTCCTGCAGGTGAACCCGGCAATGCCACAGTATGCTAACCACATTATGTGGCTGTGCTTAGGCGTGCCAACCTTCACGCCATTCGTGCCGTTCTTCAGTGAAGCCACCACGATTTCTCAGACCTACGCGGTCACACCAACGTCGTTGAACATGAACCTGCGGAGTGCCTACTGGATGTACCGCGTCCTGTCCGAAACAGTTGAGTCTTACTATTCAGAGTTCCTGCAGGACGACCTGGACTACCTGAAGGCTGCTCGCGAATACCTTTACCGCTGGGTTAAGACAACGGCCCAACACGTCGCAGATGAGGGTATGGACCGTGAACAAGCGGACACCTTCTTGAGTGATGAGATGGCAAAGATGAACCGTGAAATGGGCAAGCGGACCAAGGACCTACTGAGCAAGTTGCTGATGCACGGGATGGGCCTGTCCAAGCTAACCTTTAAGATGGATAAAAACCTGTAATATACCTAATTCATTGACCAAACAACTTCAGTGTCGACTCACTGGAGTTGTTTTTTGTTAGTACGTCGTGTGCTATAATTCCGTCTGTAATCTAGTAATCGAAAGAAGACAGAATCATGTTTGGTCCAAAGAAACCGACGGTTAATATTGGCGGCGAAGAAGTCGACTTCGCCGGTTTGGTAGAACGCTATAATAACCTGGTTAACAAATATAACGACCTTCTTCACCGCTCGAAGAGAAGGATCGGTGATCGCGATTATGACGTTAATGAACTCGCTGATTATTATCAGAAGCTGCACAAACAATACGAGCAGCTTGATCAAAAGTATCAGGACTTAACTAGCCGTTACCAGAAACTAAAGGAAGAGTTTGGCAGTGCCTCGTTTCAAGGAACTGGTGAACATCGTGCCCCTGTGACCCCCGTAATGACGCCTCCCGCCTCGTCAGTTAGTGAAAGCAAGGATGAAGGAACTGAGTTTGCCACCAGCGACGATTTGATTGACCGCTATTACACGTTGGCCATGCACTCACTGAGTGAATACCAGCAAAAGCTTAAACAGCTGCAGCAGCAGCTCGACCAACTACTGGTTAATTCGGGGGAGACAGAGTTCCTCAAGTTGGTCCACTTGGATGTTCCAGCTGGCGACTATCGGCGGATGATGAATAAGCGAAATGCCCAGCTAGTCAGTTACGTTGATTCACATCCGCAAAATGTACTATTGGTTAACGATAACAAACCATTGTCGCGCGATGACGCTGAGCGGGGAATCAAGTACTGGCGGCTGTTTGTTTCTTACTACCGCAATGAGTTGGAAAAGCTTCTCAAGAGTAACCGCCAGATGCGTGAAAGTTTCAACTTTGCGCTTCGCCAAGACAAGGACCGGGCCATGCAAATTCGTGACCGCAAGCCTTCGTTCCTGTCGGACAATAGTCGCCTGCGCCTAGGAACCATTGACGGTGGGATCAAGGATCGAAAGGCATGGGAAAAGCAACTCGATAACTTCCAACGCCATGTTGGTATTTTCCTGCAGGGAATGACGGGTGAACGGCGGGTTCGCAGCGTTGTTGGTGAACAGGGCAACCACGTTTTGGCATCACTAAACCTGCCGTATTCCTATGATGGTGAAAAGCCTAACAGTAACCAGATTGATGGGATTGTAGTCAACCGCCAAGGGATTTTTGTTCTGGAAATCAAAAACTTCAGCGCGTCTGAACTGGGAATTAACGCTGACGGGACGGTCTATGGCAAATGGGGGAAGCAATTCCGCCGCTACGGGCAGATGAATATCGTCAAACAGGGTGAAAACCACCGTCAAGCGGTCAAATTGGCACTGGCTAATGACCCGCTGACTAAGCGGCACCTGCGCTACTTGGTTAAGAATATCCACGTCTTATACGTGTCCGCTAATCCGCGGACTAACCGTCGTCCAGGGCCTAAGGGCAAGCCAGAATACCATTTTGTCGGCTTAGATGGTCTCGTCAAGACGATCCAGGAGGAGAATGGTCAGCTCCGACCGGAAATTGTCGACCAGGTATGTGATGCCCTGACTAACGCCCAGCAGGAGGAGAAGGCCTACCCGGTTTACCTCTTCCCGAGCGATCCAGACAAAGTGATGGAAATCGCTTGGCAACAGTTGGCCGTTATCCAGCAACTCAATAAGCTGAAGCTCGATGACATCATTGCCAAAAAGGATGGTCTCCTGTTGTCTCAGCTAAAGAACGCTGGCCTCAAACCGTGTGATGGCTATGTGACCCACCAGCGGCGTAAACGTTAGCATAATAGAAAAGCTCCCATTGCTGGGAGCTTTTTGTTGTATTTGGTGTCTGAAAAACCTATGCATTTGACCGTTGCAAGGGGTGGACTGGTTGGTTAATCACGATGACCAGGGCAATGACATTGCTGATCAGCGAATTCTTCTTCCGGTAAACGGTGTATCGGCCCTCCCAGTGATCAGCGTACTTGGCCTTATAGCGACGCAATCCCTGGAAACCGTAGAAACGATAGCCGTACTCATAAATGAAGTGAGCGATCTTCTCTTCCAGGAAACTGAAGCGGTATTCTCCGACCTTGCTCAGTGGCGCCATCCCCAGGTCGAATTCCTGGTAACCGTTCTCCTGGCCGTAGAGGAACATCGAGATAAAGACCTTGTCCATGATCCCGGATGGGGCGTCCTTGCTGTGACGCATGAGGTCGATGGTTAAAAGCTTTTTGGAACCAGTTGGCATGAAGGTAGCAAAGGCCACTAGTTGGCCCTCCTTATCACGGACAATACCGACGGGTGCCTGGTTGATATAGTAGTCTTCAAAGAAGCCGAGCGAAAATCCTTTTTCCACTTCGCCGCCCAGCCAGTCATTGGAGACTGTCCGCATTTCGTTGAGCAGGTCTTCGTTAAACGGTGGTTTGACGATTGAGAACTGGTAACCCTCGCGGTCGAACTTGTGCATGAGGGCTCGTTGTGAGCGTTGGCGCTTACCTGCTAGGGTGAACTTCGCCAGGTCAACGCGGCCAGCCTCACCGGTCTTCACAAAGTCAAAGCCAAATTCATGGAGCATCATTGTCGTTTTTTCGCTGACTTCGTAAAACAGTGGCTGATAACCATACAGGTCGGCCTTGTTGATGAAGTCAACGAAGGCATCTCGCAGGACTGCCTGTTTGCCCACCGGCTCGCCCATGACGATGATCTTGTCGTACTTGAGCTGGTACATCATGAACAATTGATCCTGCCCGTCTTGCTGGTAATAATAGATGAACTTATCACGGAGGAAGGCCAGGTGGCTAGTCTCGTTACCGCCAAATTGGTCAATGATTTTCCGGATTCGCTGGGCATTGAACGAATCGACGGCGAGGAAAGGATCGTTAGCGGTGGTAAAGTAGCTCATCATTAGTAGCATGACCAGTAAGCCGAGGAGTAGGCCGATGAAGCCCGACAACCAGATCTTTTCTCCGGGGAAGAGGAGAAAATCGGGGATGTGGTGGGCAGCGAGGTAACGTGGCCGGTTAATGATCCCAATGATAAGGTAGATTGCTAGTGAACCGAAGAAGATGGCTGTATCGAAGACGAGTTTGCCAATCGAGTATACAAACTTTTGCCGGTACAGCGTCTTTTTGGACATCAGCACCAGGAAGAAAACGAAGGCTAAGAAGATGGTCAAGCTAACTGTCCCTAGGTTCCAGATGGTGTTAACAATCCCAATTCCCAGGATGATCAGCGTTGGCCAGTATGCCTTGGTGAGTTGTGCTTGCAATCCTCGTGCACAGGCCAGCAGGGCGATGGCAAACAACATGGTGGTCAGCTGGTGGAGAAAGAAAAAGGTGAAGGGGTAAAACCTCATGAGGAACTTGTTACCGGTTGTCAGGTCGGGCAGGCAAGCCGCTAGCAGCATCAGGATTCCGGATAGGTACATAAAGATGGTCAGCAAGTAGTAAGCCAGCTTGTGGAGGGCCTGACGTGGCAGGTCGTCAAAGTAGTTATTCACCCGCTGGCTCAACTGGGTGAGGCTCATAATCAGTGCGATTGCCAGGGGGACAATGTAATAAAAGACTCGGAATAACAGTAGCCAAACCACTGCCGTGGACCGGTTAATGCCAAGCAGTGATAATTCCATCATCATGATGATGTCAAAGGAACCCAACGCCCCCGGCAGCATCGAGAGGATCCCCACCATCTGAGCGATGACGTAAAGGGGCAGGACCGCGACCGGCACCCTGATCCCGATCATAAAACCGACCAGGATAAAGAAGAGGGCCACGAGGAGCCATTCAAGGGTCGAGGACAGGATGACGAAGGTCTCCAACTTTAAGGTCAGGTCGGCAAAGAGCTTGCTTTCGCGGGCCTGGGTAACGAAAATGAGCAGTGGCGAGTAACATCCCCCGAGGATCAGCCAGATAATGTAACGGTGGAGCATGGTGCCCGACTTTGTAGTCAGAATCAGCACCAGTGCCAACCAGCAGAGGACCGATAAGCCTGACATCAAAAAGACGGTAATTTTAGAAATGGCAATCAGAACATCGGCCTTTTTCTTGTTTTTCCTACCGTAGAAGTAGGCCCGCAGTGTCCCACCGATTAGTCCACCAAAGCCAGCGATGTTGTTGATGGTGTTGGTAATCCAACCGCTGCGGACGATATAGGATGTCGGAAAGTCAACCTTGAGCAGCTTGACGACCGCAAAGTCGTAACCTAGCATTGGGGTAATTGCCAAACACCCGCAGATCAGCATGATGCCAATGCTGAGGGGAGAAAGGCTGGCGAGACCGGTACCAACCTTATGCCAGTCGACCTGGCGTAAGAAGTTGGTCAGGGCGACCACGACGAAAAGAACCACCGAGAGGACAAAGATAATTTTGACCACCCGGCCATTGCGCTGCCACCAGTGACGAACTGCTTGCATGATTAATGATCCTCCTATTTTTCCGCTCAATTAATACTATTTAATAGTATAAGCGATTCATCACAGAAACAAAATCGCCAAAGAGGTTGACGCTGACAAAAAAGTCCTGTATTATTTTAATTGTTGTCAAATGGTCCGTTGGTCTAGTTGGTTTAGGACGCATCCCTGTCACGGATGAGATCACGAGTTCGAGTCTCGTACGGACCGTCTTTGCGTTGCGGTGTTGCCGCAGCGCTTTTTGTTTATCCAAAATGAGGAGGGATAGAAAGTGGAGAATACCTGGCTTTACCAAGGTGAAGAACCGATTAAGATTAAGAAGTACTTGCAGTCGCTGGGGATGGGGCACCGTTTATTTAACGATATTAAACGAGGCAGCGGGACCTTTAAAGTGGACCACCGACCAGTTCGGCCAACAACGAAGATTTTGCCCAACCAGCCGCTGACGATTAAGGTGCAGCCGGAAGCGGAAGATCTTTCAGTAGCCGTCAGCCATAAACCGCTGGCAGTGGTTTATGAAGACGACAATTGGCTAGTGGTGAACAAGCAGGCGGGTGTTCCGTCGATTCCGGGCCCAACTACCGACTACAACACCATCCTGAACCGGGTCAAGGGCCACCTGGTTGCTGAAGACTCGCCTGAACGACGTCCCCACTTGGTGACACGGCTGGATTACAATACTTCTGGACTGCTGCTGGTGGCCAAGCACCACGTGGCCCAGAGTATGATCAGTCAGCAGGTGGAACACCACCAACTCCACAAGGAATACTTGGTAATCGTCAGTGGAATGATTAATAGTGATAAGGGCACGATCAACAGTCCCTTGGCCCGGGTTCCCGGCCAGGCGCGGCGGGTGGTCGACCCCGATGGCGATCCGGCCTTAACCGAGTACGAGGTGCTCAAGCGTGGTAATGGCTGGACCCTTGTCAGAGCAATCCTCAAAACCGGCCGGACCCACCAGATTCGGGTGCACTTCAGTTCGATTGGTCACCCCTTGCTCGGTGACCAACTATATGGCGGCGACACAGCATTGATTGACCGGCAAGCACTGCACGCGGTTAAGTTTGGATTCCATGATCCGTTTACTGGTGAACAACGGAATTTTGAGGCTGAACTGCCGGCAGACATGAAGAAACTTATCAATTAAGGAAAAGTCCGTGATTGTGCATTAAAACAGTCACGGGCTTTTAATATTGTTCGGAATTTATGAATAAAAATCGATAAATCCGCCCAAAAAGCTTGTTTACCATGCAAAAATGGTATAATCTCCCTATTAAGTAGATATAACAGTTAGTCGTCAAAGGCGGTGTTTGAATTAATGTTTCAAAAGATTTTAGTTGCCAACCGTGGTGAAATCGCCAACCGAATTATTCGTGCCTGTCACGAACTGGGAATTAAAGCGGTTGCGGTTTATGCCAAAGAGGATGAGTACAGTACTCACCGGTTCGCAGCAGACGAAGCCTACCAGATCGGGAAGGATGAACAGCCAATTGATGCCTACCTCGACATTAACGAGATTATTCGGGTAGCGAAGGAAAGTGGTGCTGAAGCCATCCATCCCGGCTACGGCTTCCTGTCCGAAAATGCGGACCTCGCCCAGGCCTGTGTTGATAACGGGATTAAGTTTATCGGGCCGCGGGTTGAACACCTGAAGATGTTTGGTGACAAGCTAACCGCCAAGAAGATTGCTGAAGAGGCCGGCTTGCAGACCATCCCGGGGATGCACGGTGACGTCAAGAGCGTCGCACAAGTTCGCGATTTTGCCCACCAGTATGGCTACCCGATCATGGTTAAGGCTGCCATGGGGGGCGGGGGCCGCGGAATGCGGATTATTAAGTCCGACCAGCAGTTGGATGATGAATTTGAACAAGCCAAGGACGAAGCCAAGAAAGCCTTCGGATCGGACGAAATGTACGTCGAAAAAGACATCGTCAACCCAAAGCACATTGAAGTGCAGATCGTTGCTGACGAGCATGGCCACGTCATGCACCTGTTTGAACGTGACTGTTCCGTTCAGCGACGGAACCAGAAGGTGATCGAGTTTGCGCCGAGCGTCACTCTTTCCCCTGAACGGCGGCAGGAAGTCTGCAACATGGCGGTCCAGTTGATGAAGAGCGTCAACTACCAAAACGCCGCCACGGTTGAATTTCTGGCTACTCCCGATAACTTCTACTTTATTGAAGTCAACCCGCGGATTCAGGTGGAACACACCGTCACCGAAATGATTACCGGGGTCGACATCGTCAAGACCCAGATTCGGGTAGCTGCGGGAATGGAATTTTACAAGGATATTCACCTACCGAAGCAGGATGAATTGCAGTTTCATGGCTGTGCCATTCAGTGCCGGGTAACTACCGAAGATCCAGAGAACAACTTCATGCCGGACACCGGTCAGATTACCAATTACAATTCGCCTGGTGGTAACGGTGTCCGGTTGGACGGGAACGCCTACGCCGGTTACGTGGTGACCCCCTACTTTGACTCGCTGCTGGTTAAGTGTATTGTCCAGGCCGATAACTTTACCGCGGCCAACCGCAAAATGCAGCGGGCGTTGAATGAATTTAACATTCGCGGGGTCAAGACCAACATTCCGTTCATGTTGAACGTTTTGCGGCACCCGACCTTTGCGGACGGGGATGCGAAGACCACCTTTATCGATACCACACCGGAGTTGTTTGAATTCAAGCACAACCCGGACGTGCCGACCCAGCTGATTCGCTATGTCGGTGACGTAACGATCAACGGTTTTGCCGGGGTTACCCGTCATAAGCAGGTCGCCGTCCCGCAGATGGACGTGCCAGAAGCGGGGCAGATTACGGCCACCAAGGCGCGGCTGACAATCAAGGAGATTCTCGATAATCAGGGGGCCGATGCGGCGATTAAGGCCGTCTTGGATAATCCGCGGGTCATGATTACCGATACCACGATGCGTGATGCTCACCAGAGTCTCTTTGCCACCCGCATGCGGACCTTTGACATGGTGCCAGCAATGAAGGTCTATGACAAGGCACTGCCGAACCTCTTTTCTGCCGAGACCTGGGGTGGGGCGACCTTTGACGTCTGCTACCGCTTCTTGGGTGAAGATCCGTGGGAACGGTTGGCAACGCTGACCCACTTTATGCCGCACACCATGCAGCAGATGCTTTTGCGGGCTTCCAATGCGGTTGGTTATCAGAACTACCCGGACAACGTGCTAAAGCGGTTCATCGACCACAGCGCTAAGTCTGGGATTGATGTCTTCCGGATCTTTGACTCGCTGAACTGGATTGAACAGATGAAGCGGCCAATTGAGTATGCCCGGGAAACTGGCAAGATCGCCGAAGGGGCAATGTGCTACACCGGCGACCTGCTCAACCCACGGGAAAAGAAGTATACGCTGGACTACTACCTGAACCTGGCCAGCGAGTTGGTTGATGCCGGGGCCCAGATCATTGCGATCAAGGATATGGCCGGCTTGCTGAAGCCACAGGCCGCCTTTGAACTGATTGGTGAACTGAAGGCCAAGCTGTCCGTACCGGTCCACTTGCATACCCACGACACCACCGGCAACGGGATTGCGACCTACGTGGCAGCGACGAAGGCCGGCGTCGACGTGGTTGATGTGGCAATGAGTTCCATGGCCGGGACGACCAGTCAGCCGTCAATGCAGACTTTCTACCAGGCCCTGGAGGGTGATAAGCGTCAGCCGGAATTAAACCTGGCTAACTCACAGGTCCTCGACAAGTACTGGTCGGAAGTGCGGCCGCTTTACAAGGACTTCAGTAACGGGGTTGACTCGCCAAAGCCGGAACTGTACGCCACCGAAATGCCGGGTGGCCAGTACTCGAACCTGCAACAGCAGGCCAAGTCAATCGGGATTGACGACTTCTCCGCGGTTGAAGCCAAGTACCAGGAAGTTAACGACCTGCTTGGTAACATTATCAAGGTCACGCCAAGTTCCAAGGTGGTCGGTGACATGGCGATCTTTATGATCCAAAACCATCTCAATGCCGCCAACATCCTGGAGAAGGGCAAGACACTGGACTTTCCTGATTCAGTCGTCAACTTCTTTGCCGGTGACCTGGGACAGCCTTATGGCGGTTTTCCGAAGGACTTGCAGAAGGTCGTCCTCAAGGACCGTCAGCCGATTACCGTCCGGCCGGGTTCACTAGCCAAGCCGGTGGACTTTGTCGCCGTTAAGGAAGAATTGGCCGCTAAGATTCACCGTCAGCCAACGGAAGACGACCTCCTTGGTTACGTGATGTACCCGCAGGTCTTCCTGGACTACATTCACAATAACAACATCTACGGCCGAATGGGCCTGCTTGACACGACCACCTTCTACCAGGGGATGCGGCCAGGCGAAACGATTCATATTACCCTGGGCAAGGGTAAGATGATGATCCTAACTTACCAGTTCACTTCCGCCCCTGACAAGAAGGGGATTCGGACCTTGCACTTTGATTACAACGGCAAGCAGTTCCTGATGAAGATCATGGATAACAGCATGAAAAACATGGTGAAGGTTGTTCCAAAGGCTGATCCGAATAACGAAAATCAGATCGGGATGCCGCTGAGCGGAAACGTGGTCAAGGTTAACGTCAAGGCCGGTGATACCGTCAAGACTGGTCAAGTGATGGTGGTAACCGAAGCGATGAAGATGGAAACCAACGTGAAGGCACCATTTAGTGCCAAGGTGGCTTCCGTTACTGCCAAGATAGGCGACCAACTGGAAGATCACGACTTGCTGTTGACGCTGGAACCAAAGGCTTAATCAGTTTGACAATAAAGAGAGCGTGACCGAACAGTCAGCAACGACTTCGGTTACGCTCTTTTTGAATAGTGATTGGACAAATGCACAAAAGCGGATCGTATTAAGAGGGGAGACGAAAGATGGAACAAGTAAATCGCGGGGCAAAATTACAGGAATTGTTAGGACAAATGGTGACTTCTACTGCCTATCAAAAGGGAAATGCGGCACAGTATGGTCCAGATGAGGTTGACTTCAATCCATCATCACCATTAGTGGGCCAAAAGATCGCCTTTCTTGGTTCTTCAGTTACGTATGGTTTTGCCGCCCGGGGAAAGTCCTTTGTTGACTACTTGGCGGCGCGGGATGGAGCGGTTACGTTTAAATCGGCAATTTCAGGTACGACGTTGGCTGGCCTTGAACCAGGTGGTTATCTTGCCCGCTTGAAAAATGATTTTACGACTGACCAGCGCTATGACCTCTTTGTCTGTCAATTGTCGACGAATGATAATCGGCATGGTAAGAATTATGGCCGGCTAACGCCTGATGATCAGTGCACCGGGTTTGATGTTGAAACAACTCTAGGGGCCATTTAGGAAATTTGCCGGTATGTGCGAGCAACATTTAACTGCCCATTGGTATTCTATACTTGCCTGCAAAATGATCCGAAACATAAGTATGCGGATCTTATTACGGATTTGTGTCACCTGCAAAGGAAATGGGGGTTTTCGATCATCGACCTTTTTCACCATCAGGGGCTCCTGGCCAGCACAGCGGCTCACCCCAACGCAATGTTTGACGATGTTCACCCGACTCAGGAAGGCTATTTAAAAATTTTGTTGCCCGTCTTCGAACGTGAATTAACAGCGATTTTGACTAAGCAAAAGAGGAGAGGTTAGCGCTATGGATCAATTCTACCGGTTACGTGAACGAGGGATAAACGTGGAGGTGCGTCAGTCAGTTAGCTCGACAAATACCTTGGTCAAAAAGGAGTTGGCAAATCATTACCTAAATCAACCACTGGTAATGGTGGCCAACGAACAAACGGCCGGGCACGGCAAGGTCGACCGCCCATTTTATTCCGCTGCCCGTAGCGGAGCCTACTTTACCCTTGGTTTACCTAATAGTTACTGGTCTGCCGAGAATCCTCCCCAGGATTTGACCATCCGGGCAGTGGTGGCGGCTTACCAGACGGCTGTGCAGCTCTTTGATTGTCAGTTATCCATTAAGTGGGTTAATGACCTTTACCGAGATGGTAAGAAAGTCGCCGGTATTTTGGCGGAAACGGCAATCAATGACCACAACCAGTTTTGCGGAGTGGTCATTGGCTGGGGGATAAACCTGACCATGCCGACAGACTGGCCAGCGGACCTGCAAAGCAATGCGGGTGCCTTAACTGACCAACCGTTTAGCTCCCAATTGCGCAACCACTTGGTAGACTTAGTAGTCGATCGTTTTCTGGAATTGCTGGAAACACCATGGCAGAAGGTGCTTGCTGTTTATCGTCGCCGCCAGTACCTCACAGGCAAGGAATTGGTGGTGGATACTGGCAATGAAGTCACTACTGGCCGTTTTTTGAGAATCACTGACAACGGTTACCTTGTCATTCAAACAGCAACGGAAACGCGAAGCTTTTTCAGCGGGACGGTTCGTTTGGTTCAGGACTAATATTCGATAAAAACAAGACCAGCCATCTGCGTTTGCGGATAGCTGGTCCTTTGATTTCTAATACTTAAATTTTCAACAGGTCGGCAGGCTTGGTTAATGGGAAGTCTGCGTCCTTGATAGTTTCCGGGTTGGCCGAACCGTAAAGGGCACCGGCAAACTTGACGCCAGCGGCGTGCGCTGCCTTTAAGTCATTAATGGTATCGCCAACGTAAACGGTGGTTGCTGGATCGGCGCCCATCTTGTCCATAGCGGCCAGGATCGGCTCCGGTTCTGGCTTGTGCTTTTTGGTGTCAGCCGAAGTGATGGCAACTTGGAAAAACTTGGCAAAGTCATAGTGGTTGACAAAGTATTCCTGGTATTCGTCTGCCTGCTTGGAAGTAGCAATGGCCATCTTGGTGTCCGGCCGTCTGGCTAGTTCTGCGAGCATCTCCGGGATGCCGGGGATGACCTTGGCACGGTCAGCACGTTCATAGGCCAGGTTAAACCAGTCCTTTTGAATTTCCGGAATCTTTTCCTCGCTGATACCAGCAATCCGGAGTGCATCCTGACCGGTAATACCAAACAATTCGTGTTTTGTCTGTTCAACTTTATCTGGTGCCACCGGGCGACCATATTTGGCCAGCGTTTCGATCATTGCCGGCATGTACATGTCAATGGTGTCAATTAGGGTACCATCAATATCAAAAATGAAGTTTTCAATCTTTGCCATTTTTCTCCGTCCTTGTTTGAAGATGTACTTAAAACGCGCAAACTGTCATGAAGGTCATAACAAATTTAAGTTAACTTGTTCGGTTGTTTGTGGTCTAGAATGTAGTGAATATATCAACATCGGATCGCACTTGCTGTGGGGATGGACGTCGGAATGATTTCCAACCTATACCGGTTTGGAACGTGGTGGACACGATTTGAAGCCTTTACTACGCAAAGTCTTCAAACTCGGTCTTTGGCTAAGCGGTAAACCGCTAAGCCAAACCTCACCACTGAGACCGGTGGCTGGTCATCATCCAGAGTTAATGTCCGTTCGTTCAGCTTATAGCTGAGCCCCCAGCACTGCACTGATGCTTCACTAACAACGCAAAATAGAACAAAACACACCACTGAGATCGCCAATCCGTGCAAGTTTGAGCACGGAACCACGTCGCTTCAAGTCATACACAGCAATTGTATAACATTTGATAGCCTGAATGGAGAAATCAATATAAAAAGGTCGGAGTAACACAATGGGTTTCTCCGACCTTTATCATTACTGGGCTAATGCCCTTTTAATCATTTGTGAAGTCAGTTGCCATTGAACACGTTGGGCAATTGCCTGACGCTGTTGCGCACTGGCTTGTGGGTGTTTAGCTAGCTCGGTAGCGACTGCGGCTGCCAGCGCCTGCCGTTGGGCTGCTTGGCTGGTAGCAGAGGCGGCCATAGCGGACTTCATTTTCCGCATCTGGCGAGGCGTGACCTTCACGAACTCTTGTGGGTAGGTGATGGTAGTTTGCTGCTTGGCCAGCGTTCCATCCATCCCCGACCACATGAAGAGCGTCTTGTAGAAGTTATTCTTAAACTGCCAACGGGTCTTTTTGACCGTCATGGTTGGTGATTGAACATTGGCAAACTTCATCTTGCTGGTGATATTTTCATCGGCCTTGGTATGCTGAACTTTGCCGGTGGGGCTGTTGCGATATAGCAGCACTTCCTCCTTGCCGTCGGTCCCCAGCGGTTGGTAGAGGGCAATTGGCAATTGCTTGGCTACCGGGACTACCATCTTGGTAGTTGTCATGGTGACCTTTTTCATTCCGAAGTGAGAATGGTAGTTCAACACCATCAAAGTGGTTGACCCGACTAGCAGGATGACGCTAACCAGGACTGCCACGATGCGGACACCGCGTTGCTTGATAAACATTGCCGAGGCAAACAGGGCCAGGCAAGCAATAATCAGTAAGATAATAACCATTATTGTGCGCCTCCCTTTTCAGCGTTGTTGGTGGAACTAAGCAGTGTGGTCAGTGCCAAGCCCAGAACGGCAAAACCAACGGCAAACCAGAAGGCCGCGTGGTAGCCAGACAGGGTGGCGTTAATCATGTGGATCTTGTATTCCAACGGGTTGCGAACCAGCAAGGCATGTGTCGGCCGGTGGGCGTTAGTGACGTTGGTCAAGACGGAGACCATAATCGCCGTCCCGACGGAAGTGGCTACCTGCCGCACAGTGTTGTTGACGGCGGTCCCGTGAGGAATCATTTTCATCGGCAGCGCGTTCATCCCCGAAGTAGTCACCGGCATCATGACCATGGAAATCCCAAACATCCGCACGGCGTAAAGGACGACGATGTAGATGGTGGGGGTATCACGGTTTAAGAAAGCGAACGGGACGGTTCCACAGGCCAGGATAAACATCCCGACCGTTGCCAGGCGGCGAGCACCGTAACGGTCGAAGAGGTTCCCGGTAATCGGACTCATAATCCCCATCATCAGGGCCCCACACAGCAGGGTTAGTCCGGAGTGGAAGGCGGACATGCCGTGGATAATCTGCAGGTAGAGCGGAACGACCATTTCCACGGAAACCATTGCCATCATAACGATCGAACTAAGGACCGTGGTTAAGAGAAAGGCCGGGGTCTTGAAGACGCTGAAGTCCAGAAATGGTGACGACAGCTGACTTTGGCGGTGAACCAGGATGGCCACGAAGATATCCCCGATAATGATCCCGGTGATGACCACGGGACTGGTCCAGCCACGGTCACCGACTTCGGAGAAGCCATAAAGCATACTTCCGAAACCGATGCTAGAGAAGACCAGTGAGTACCAGTCCATTTCCGGCTTGGAATTGGGCAGGACGTCGCGCATCAGGAAGAATGCCAGGACGATCACGAGGGCGACAATTGGCACAATCATGCCGAACAAGTCACGCCAGGTGAAGTTATCGATGACCCACCCGGAAAGCGTAGGACCGATCGCCGGGGCCAGGCCGATTACCATACCGTTAATCCCCATGGCCGCACCACGTTCGTTCGGCGGGTAAATCGTCAGCATAATGTTCTGCATTAGTGGCATCGTAATTCCGACGGCCGAAGCCTGGATCAGTCGGGCAATCAGCAGGACGCTGAAGCTCGGTGCCAGCCAGGCAGTAACCGTTCCGGCTTCGAAGATGCACATGGCGATAAAGTACAACCACTTGGTGGAAAAGCGCCGGTTTAGGTATGAACTGACCGGGATCATGATCCCGTTGACCATCAGAAAGCCGGTCGTCAACCACTGGACAGTGGAGGTGCTGACGTTGAAGGCCTTCATCAAAGCCGGAAAGGCGGTTGCCAGGATCGTTTGGTTTAAAATAGTACAAAATGAACCGACTAGGAGGACGGCAACGATCAGTCCGCGTCGGTAAGGTCGACCGTGAATGTCGACAACTTGTTCTTTTGCCAAGAAAGACAGCCTCTTTTCTTTTGAGAATGTAACGCTGACAAATATACAAATTTTGAACATCTATGTCAAGTTTTTTGACAAATAATTCTGGATATGTATACTAAATGGTGAAATTTAAACAAAGTGTGGGGTAAGTTAATGAGTGCAGAACGCGGATCATTATTTAAAAAGATGGTGGAAGAAAATAGCCTGCGAATCAGTCTGAAGGAATTATCAACGGCCTCCGGTGTCTCTGGCCGCCAGCTACGCTACTGGGAGGAAAAAGGCTTTATCAAGTCCGAACAAAGCCAGGCGGGCAAGGCCCACAAGTATACCCTGCAGACCATGTTTAAGGTCATCAGCATTAAGGACCTACTCGACCAGGGCTATACCCTGGCCAAGGCGACGGAAATAATCGGTCAGCACCAACACGTTCGCCATGCAATTCGCCAGTTTGTTCGCGACAACTTGCTGAAAATTCAGGAAGACAATGACGGGGTGCAGATGAACATCGGTCAGCTGACCGACCACCCGGAATACGACGTGGAGGTGCAGATAACGACATCGCAAGAAAATGTTAATTTACGGCTGGTCCCGCATCGGCAAAGAAAATCAGAAAAAAACGGTCACAAGAACTGATTGTGTGATAATCTGGAGTTGAGGACTTTCTAAGGGGGACTTATCTTGAGTACAACTAGTTACGAATATGGCAAGCTGAGT
>DXGK01000046.1 GCA_019113965.1 Candidatus Limosilactobacillus merdipullorum | reverse complement strand
CGAATTCTTCCGTTCGCTGCTGTTAAACCTAACGGACTTACCGTTAATCCTCAATTGCGTTTACGAAGTTCATATTTTGAGTTTTATCATGTCATACCTGGTATCACCTATTTTTTCGGTGCTGCTGTTTCCTGGTACAATTCTTTCGGTGCTTACCTATCCATGGTCACGAGTTCCGGCATTATGGTTTAAGGAGTTCTTGGTTGGGATGCACCGAATATTGATTATTTGTGCCCAGATGCCAGGGATGATTCACTTTGGTAAGCCACCCGCTTGGGCGGTCTGGCTCTTGCTGGTCATGTCACTGGTGATTATTGACCAGCCGACGGATCGCCGGTCATATGTCCGATTACTAGCAACCTATTTGGCGATTTTTGGCCTAATTCATTTTCCGCTAACGGGAGAGGTGGCGTTTGTTGATGTCGGGCAGGGTGATTCAATTATTATCAGGACGCCGTTTAACCGTCACGTGCTGATGATCGACACTGGCGGTCGGTTGAACTTTAGGCAGCCTCACTGGGCTCACGTTCAAAGTCGGCTGCAGGCGGAAAAGACCAGTATCAACTACTTGAAAAGCAAGGGTGTAAGCCACCTTGATGCGGTCCTGTTAAGCCATAGTGATGCGGATCATATTGGTGACTTACCAGCTGTACTGACTGAGCTGAAGGTGAAGCGAATCTATGTTCCCGTGGGAATGGAGAAGTTAGCTAAGTTCCAGCGTAAACTGCCAGCTGGGACAACTGCTGAAGTCATCCCAACCAAGAAGGGTGACTGGTGTGAAGGAACGCTGCTGACTCTCCACCCACAACAAAGTGGCCAGGGAAAGAACGGTGACTCACTAACCTTACTCGGCAATTTCGGTGGTCAAAGTTTCTTGTTTACTGGTGACTTGGACCAGCAAGGTGAACGGCAGGTCGTTCATTGTTTTCCCAATTTGAGGGTTGACGTTTTAAAACTTGGTCACCATGGCAGTCGAACAGCCAGTGGAACGGGATTTTTGCGGACAATTCGACCATCGATTGGTATCGTGTCGGCGGGACGATTTAATCGCTATGGACACCCGCATACTGTGACTATCCAACGGTTAACAAGCTTGGGAATTCAGTCTTGGTCAACTCAGCAGTATGGTATGATTAGGTACCAGTATTTTGGTAAAAAGGGTCACTGGTTAACGACCCTCAGAGGAGAGGAATTAGGATGGATGTTGCCGCCTTATCGCAACAGTTAGCAAAAAAGTCACCGTCGCCAGTCTACCTGGTTTTAGGAACTCAGCAGGTTTTACAACGTCAAGCCCGGCAGGTATTTGAGAAATTGATTCCTCAAGAAGAACGGGTGATGAACATCGGTGCCTACGACATGGAAGACACCCCGGTGAGCGTCGCTGTTGATGATGCAATGTCAGCACCTTTTTTTGGCGAGCGCCGGTTAGTAATTATCAATAAGCCGTATTTCTTAACGGGACAGCGCGGCAAGACCAAGGTGGAACACGACGTGGATGGGTTAAAGAAGTATTTGGCAAATCCACAGCCAACCACCGTCTTAGTTTTTCTGGCACCATACGAGAAACTAGACGGTCGCAAAGCAGTGGTAAAAGCGCTAAAGAAAGTCGCAGTCACTGTTGACGCTGCACCATTAAACGAACGCGCCGCTCGCCAAGCAGTGCAGAAGCTGTTTGCTGCCGAAGGGGTGACAATTGCCCCGGCAGCTTTAGATGAACTTGTGCGGCGGACTAATTCCGATTATGGTTTAATGAGCGCACGCGTGAAGCAGCTGACGTTGCTTGCTTATCCGCATAAAGAAGTGACCGCTAAGCAGGTGGCTGGCTTGGTGCCACAATCGCTTGATGACAACGTTTTTCACCTTGTCAATGCTGTTTTGCAGAAAAATCATCGGTTGGCGCTCGACCTTTATCACCAATTGATTGAGTCCCAAACGGCACCATTATCCATCAATGCGGCCCTCGTTAACCAGTTTCGGTTGCTTATTCAGCTGAAAGTGCTCTCGTCACGGGGATTATCGCAAGCGGGGTTGGCAAAAAAATTGCGCGTTCATCCTTACCGGGTGAAGTTGGGAATTCAAACAGCGCGACATTTCTCGCTTAAATCATTGACCAACGCCTTTTTAGGCTTGGTTAATGTTGATAAACAATTGAAGACAACTTCGCAGTCACCAGAATTGCTTTTCCAACTATTTATGCTGCAGCTAAGCAAATAAAAAGACCCGGGAGAAATCTCCCGGGCCTTTTTATTAAGTTATGCTGTGACTACTTGTTGTAGCGAGCAGCCAGACGTGACTTGTCACGAGCAGCCTTGTTGGCCTTAATCAGGCCCTTAGCTGCGGCGTGGTCGATTGCGGAAATAGCACCGCGGTATAATTCATCAAGGTTGTCGGCACCTGCAACTTTGGCGTTATCAAACTTCTTGATGGCGGTCCGCATTGCGCTCATTTGTGCAGCGTTTTTGGCAGCAGCCTTTTCGTTAGTCTTAACACGCTTGATTGCTGACTTGATAATTGGCATCAGATTCACCTCCGTCGCCGTCAATATTTATTGACCTTTTAAATTCAACATTTGATATTATACTAGACCGACAAGTCCTTTGCAATAATAACTCTGGTGGGAATTTGCAATTAGTCGGCAAATCGTGTATAGTATTTCAAGGCTAATTGGCCGCTACCCCTTCTCGGTTTAGCGATCCTCACCAACGCTTAACCTAGAACTGGGTTCAATCAATTAATGAAAGGTGGGAAATAGCATGGCTATCTCAAAAGAACGTAAGAACGAAATCATTAAGGAATTCGCTACTCACGAAGGTGACACCGGTTCTACTCAGGTTCAAGTCGCTGTTCTGACTGCTGACATCAACGAACTGAACAAGCACCTTCGCACTCACAAGCACGACTACCACTCACAACGTGGTCTGATGAAGAAGATTGGTCACCGTCGGAACCTGTTGGCTTACCTGCGGCGGACTGACCTTCCTGCATACCGTGAACTGATTCAACGGCTGAACCTTCGTCGTTAATCTTTTTTACGTCTACACAAAGCCTCCTCAAATATTTGGGGAGGCTTTTCTTTATACTCCAAAGATGGCAATCTAATTGCAGAATGTGTTAAGATATTGCTAATTGACAATGAACGTACTCAAATTTACCGGTAGCACCACTACCGGTCAGTCAAAATTTAAATATCAAGCAAGGGAGTATTATGAGCAAAATTAAGATTATTCCGTTTGGCGGTGTTCGTGAGAATGCCAAGAACATGTATGCGGTGGAAGTCAACGACCAGATTTTCATCCTGGATTGTGGTCTGAAGTACCCGGAAAACGAACTGATGGGTATCGACGTGGTCATTCCCGACTGGGAATATTTAAAGCAACACGCCGACAAGATTGCCGGGGTCTTTTTAACCCATGGGCATGCTGACGCCATTGGGGCACTGCCTTATTTCTTGATGGATTTCCGGGTTCCTGTTTTCGGCAGCAAGATGACTATTGCCCTGGCCGAACTGGCAGTGAAAAACAACAAGCAGGTTAAGAAGTTTAACG
>DXGK01000045.1 GCA_019113965.1 Candidatus Limosilactobacillus merdipullorum | reverse complement strand
GTACATTCCATTATGCTGGAAGTAATAGAAAAATTGTTGCCACAGTCCCATATTTTTCATCAGGTTCACCTCCGATCGAAATAATGATGCTGCTTCAAGAAGTTATGGGCCACTGTCGATGGTTCCAGCAGTTGGTCATCCACTTCATAGTTAAGCGTCTGCATCGTTTTTAGGCTAATCTGGTGATCCAGTTTGTGGATCGTTGGCGCCAGTTGCGGATATTTTTTCAGAATGGATTGATTAGCAACGGCCGCTGCTTCGTATGGCGGGAAGAATTGCCGGTTATCCTTTAAAACTTTTAAGTGATAGCTTCGAATTCGTCCATCTGTGGAGTAACCAAGGATCGCCTGCATTTTCCCCTGCTGGGCAGCATCGTAAACCAAGCCGATCTGCATTGGGTAAACCCGTTTAAAGTCAAAACCGTAAGCCTGCTTAAAGTCCTTATAGCCATCACCTTTCCGGTTCATCCACGAACTGTCTACCCCGGCATTTCAGTCCTTGGCGTAAGGAGCCAGATCACCCACCGTGTTTAAGTTGTACTTTTGAGCCTGCTCGTGAGTCACTAAGAAGGCATAAGTATCCGCAAAACCATACGTCGGTAACCGGACTTCCCCATAGCGGCTAAGGAAGAGGCGGTCAACCTTTTTAGTAGCCTTTCGCGGGTCCTTTTCGGGTTTCTCACCCAAAGTCCCCGTTAAGTCGGTCCCGGTATAACTGGTAGCCATAATATCGGCGTTATTGCGTTGCAAAGCCCTGTGACAAACCGTCGATGATCCTAGGTTACCAATGATCTTCACCTTCAGACCCGTGTCGTGCTAAATCAGATGGGCCAACATATTGGCCATAATTTGTGATTCAGTTGAGCTGACACTGGCAACCCGGATGGTGCCAGTCTTCTTATCACTACTACTTCTGCGCCCACATGCACTCAGCGAAAGAACAGCTAAGAAGGCCATCAGGACCGTCAGTAATCGATGCTTCTTGAGCATTAGTCCTCACCTCCATCCCGCAAATTGACAGGGGTTAACTTCCGTTCGAGACGACCCAACAGAAAGTCAGTTAAGAGGGCTAGCAGACTGACCGGGATCGTCCCGCCAATAATCAGGTCCGGTTGGTAAAGGTTGATTCCGTTAAAGATAAAGTCACCGAGTCCACCAGCCCCAATGTATGAAGCCAGGGTGGCCCAGGCAATGAGGTAAACGGCTGACAAGCGGATTCCGGCCATAATCACCGGCAGCGCCTGGGGGAGGGAAACCTTCATCATGATCTGCCAACTAGTCATCCCCATCCCCTTGGCACTATCAATCAGCGTAGGGTAAACGCCTTCCATCCCAATACAAGTGTTACGCAGGATCGGCAAGAATGAATAAATAAAAAGCGCCACAATCGCTGGAAGCTTCCCAATCCCGAAAATTGGAATCATTAAGGCCAACAATGCCAGCGATGGTACCGTCTGAAGCATACTGGTAATGCTAATTATTACTTTGGCGGTCCGGGGAAAGCGGGTTAGTACAATGCCCAACGGAACGGCCACAACAATTCCCAAGCTCAAAGAAATTAATGAAATATAGAGTTGTTCCCAGGTCTTCAGTAGCAAATCGGTTCCATACTCATTTAGAAAGCTCATCATAGTGGTCACCCCCCCTTTTTATTCAGCTGCTGATTATGAATCTGTTTTTCCCCAAACTTGTTCATATAACAGGGTGGCTAATGATGAACGGGTAATGATCCCGACTACTCGCTGCTCATGGTCGACAACCGGCATATACTTTAGGTGGCAGTTGATAATCGTGGGATAGATACTGCTGAGTAAGTCATCTTCGAAAACGGACCGTGGGGAAGTACGCATATAGTCCCGCACATGAAGTTTCAGGTCACGGTGAAGTAACACTTGGCTAATATCGAGCTCACCAATTAGGTGGCGCTGGTCATCCACCACGATTAAGGAGTCAATATGATGATCATTCATTTTAACTAAGGCATCGCCCAGGGTGATGTCAGCAGTGGTCGAAATGGGGTTTTTCAGCATGATCGAATCCGCGGTCGTTAGCATCACTTTGGCTCGATTTAGCCGGTCGGCACCAATCAATTCTTCCACAAAGTCATTGGCGGGTGCCTTAATTATCTCCGCCGGGGACCCTGATTGGATAATGTGTCCCTGGTCAAAGACGACGATACGCGTGGCGAGCCGTAATGCTTCGTCCATATCGTGCGTCACCATAATAATGGTCTTTCCCATATCGTGTTGTAAGTAGTGCACTAAGTCTTGCAGTTTTTCTCGTGTTAGAGGGTCGAGGGCCCCAAAGGGTTCGTCCATCAAGATCACTTTTTGGTCAGCGGCTAGCGCACGGATAACACCAATTCGTTGCTGCTGTCCACCAGAAATCTCGTGGGGATAAAGCGACAAGAAATCTTCGAGCATTTCGAATAGTTTGATCAACTCACGAGCCCGCTGAGCTTGTTTTTCCTTCGGCCACTTCAGTAACTTTGACACCAAACAAATATTTTCCTCCAAGGGCATGTGGGGAATTAAACCAATATTTTGAATCACGTACCCAATATGGCGACGCAATTCAATGGGGTCTAAATTGGCAACATTTTGGCCATCAAACAGGACCTCACCAGTACTGGGATCTAACATTCGGTTAATCATCCGCATCGCAGTCGTTTTCCCGCCACCAGAGGTGCCAATAAAACACACAAAGTCACCCGGCATGACCTTGAGATTAAAGTCAATTAGGGCCTGTTTACCATTAGAATAAGTTTTGCCAACATGATTGAATTCAACAATCGGTCTAGCTTGCTCCATGGCGATCCCTCCTTATCTCAAACACATGCTGTTACTTTCATCATAGGAAATCCAAAAATTTTTTACTAGGACAAATGATTCAATTTATACCAAATTGGTACATTCGAGATATATTAAATATCAATGAGAATCATTCTTATTTTTATGGTAAATCAAAAGCGCAGCAGCCCGCCAGCTACTGCGCTTTATTCTTAATGATTGGTAACGATCAAGGCAATCATTGCTAACATTGCCGGTAAACCCTGCGTAATCAAAATTTTCTTGTTGGCCGTCAGTGCCCCAAAGATGGCTGCCACGATAACAAAACCATCGAAGAAGTACAGCATCTGAAGTTGTGCCTCTCCGCTGAGTACTAGCAGGGAGAAGATAATCCCCACACCGATAAAACCATTATAGAGGCCCTGGTTAGCCAGGCTGACTCGGGCATCTTTTTTGGCCAAGTAGTCTGCCGACAGGTCGAAGGCCCGCCTGGCCAAGGGTGTCTGGGTGAGAAACATCTCTAACACCATAATAAAGAGGGCCTCGAGTGCCACTATGCTTACTAAAATAATGCTCAGCAATTTCATTAACCTTTACTCCTCTTTAGTAGTGGGTTGTCTTCTTCCGGTTAGCGTGACTAACAAAGACCACCGCCAGTTCGACGCCAAGGGCGATCACCAGGCAGACGATGAACAATACCCGGTAGGAAGCGGCACCGATTACCAACCCACCAAAGAGTGGTCCTACTGCCTTGCCGGCTGATGACCAGCCATTAAACAGTCCCTGGTACTTCCCTTTTTCGGCCAGGGGCGTTAGTTCGTTGATAATCGACGGAATAGTTGGGAACGCAGTCGCTTCTCCCAAGGTCAGTACCACCATGGCCATGACAAACCAGAAGTAGGTTTTCGCAAACAGCAGAATCGAAAACGATAGCGCGAAGGTCAATAAGCCAAAGTAAACCATGTGGTAAGGGTTGCGGAAAATTCGATTCAACCAGCTCAAAAGCAGCTGGAAGATTACGATTAGCAAGCCGTTGATCGTCCACAGCAGACTGTAGAGACTCAGCGAAATCCCCTGTTCGGTCACGTAAACGGACATGTTGCTAGACCATTGGTTATAAACCACCCAAACCAGGGCAATCCCGATAAAGAAGGTCCAAATAATAGCCAGGTTTGGTGCCGCAATCTTTTCGCTCTTCACCTTCCGCAGCTTCTGCCGTTTAGCCACGTCAAAGCTAATCTTATAACAGCGCCAGACGACCACGAGAAAGACTAAGTACATCACCCCGGTGACGGCAAACATTGGTGCCACCTGGTTGTGGGTTGCCTGGTACATCGGCCCCACCACGGCGGTCCCGATCATCATTCCGAAGTTATTGGCGAAGTAAAGCATGTTAAAGACAAAACGGCCATCGTGGGCGTGAATACGCGTCCCGTAGGAATTCAGCATCGTCATCAGCCACCCGTTGAGAAAGCCGACAATCGGCAGCAAGATCGGGTAAGCTGGCCAGCCGTTTTGCCAGATTAATAGTCCCATCATCACAATTTCGGCGACCACACTGAGGATGGTTAATTTTTGGGGATCGTGCTTATCAAAAAGTTTGCCGCCGATATAACTCCCAATCACGTTGGTTCCGGAATAAAAGAGTAAGACGATCCCGGACATAGTCAACGATTGGTGTAGCTGGGTATGAACATAAACAGTCGTCAGTGGCCACACAAAGCTGTTACCAATGCTAGCTAAAAAGGCACCCAGCAGCAACCAGCGCAATTTCAATTCTTTTTTCATTCGTTCGCTCCTTTCTTTATTTTTGATTCCACCAAAAAACAGCACTGGGAATAAATCCCCGTACTGTATACCAAGAGACATGTACTACTGTTCTTCATCATGGCTGCGACCGTAGTCGATTCCCATGAACTTGTTACAGCTCTTATTGAAAAGTAGTTTGACGGTTCCCCGCGGACCGCTCCGGTTCTTGTCGATGATGACTTCCATCTCGCTGGCACTCGGCTGGTTATCACCTTCAACGGGGCCATCGTCATCTTCTTTTCCTTCATCCCGTTCGTAGTAGTCATCACGGTACAGGAAACTAACAATATCTGCATCCTGTTCGATTGACCCTGATTCACGCAGGTCAGACATCATCGGCCGCTTATCTTGCCGCTGTTCAACCCCACGAGACAGCTGGGAGAGGGCAATGACCGGCACATTCAGTTCCTTGGCCAACTTTTTCAGTGACCGCGAAATCATCGAAACTTCCTGTTGACGGTTTTCAGCGCTGTCACCACCATCGATCAACTGCAGGTAGTCGACGATGATCAAACTCAGGCCGTCGCGTTCCGCCAAACGCCGGCTCTTCGCCCGGATTTCGCTAATTTTAATTCCGGCAGTATCGTCAATGAAAATGTTGGCCCGTGACAGGGTATCCATTGAACTAAACAGACTCTTGGTTTCGTCCTTTGACAAGGCACCCGTTCGCAGGTGCTGGGCGTCAATACTCCCCTCGGCACAGATCATCCGGTTAACCAGTGACTCAGCACTCATTTCCAAACTAAAGATGGCTACTGTGGAGTTGGCCACCCGTACAGCAACGTTTTGAGCAATGTTCAGTGCAAAGGCGGTTTTCCCCATCGCTGGCCGCGCCGCAATAATCACCAGTTCTCCGGAGTGCAGCCCGGTCGTGATTTGATCCAGGTACTTATAGCCGGTTGCTAAACCCGGTACCCGGTCCTTGTTTTTGGACAACGCCATGATATTGTTAAAAGATTCTTCCAGCACGTCTTCGATCCGGTGGAAGCCGTTATTATTACCGCCAGCAGAGATATTCATCACCTGCTGTTCAGCGTTATCGACTAGGTCTTCAATCGGGGTATCGCCCGCATAACTCTTGTCAATGATATTTTGACTGACGTCGATCAAGCGACGAGAGACGGCCTTATCATGGACAATCTTGGCGTAGTTCTCAACATTCGCTGCCGTCGGAACGGAACCAGCGAGTTCGGCAATGTACTGGACACCACCAGCATTTGCTAGTTCGTTTTCCCGATTAAGCTCGTCTCTCATCGTTACCGCGTCAATGCGCTGGTCACCGCGATCGTTAATTTCCGACATCGCGTGATAGATCAACTGGTGCGAACGGACATAAAAGTCATCCGCATCCAGCATCGCATCAACCGTCACAAAAGCTTCGCGTGACAGGAAAATCGCTCCCAGGACGGCCTTTTCGGCATCCGTATCGTGCGGCATCTGTTGCATTGTTGTCGGCGCGTTATCCAAGCTGGTTCCCTCCCTTCTGCTTAATAATTAATTGAAATTACTTTTCGGCAATGTGAATGCGGATGTTTGCTGAAACGTCGTGATGCAAACGAATCGGTACACTAACGTAGCCCAGCGCCTTAATTGGTGCAGCCAGTTCAATCTTCCGCTTGTCGATCTTCAGGCCAAACTGCTTTTCCAGGGCCGTCTTGATCTGCTTGCTGGAAATGGAACCAAAAATCCGGCCATCATCACCAGCCTTAGCGCTCAATTCCACGACGGTATTGTCGTCTTCCAGGCGCTTCTTCATTTCCTTAGCTTCAGCCAATTCTTCGGCCGCATGCTTTTCTTCGGCACGCTGCTGGCCACGCAACTGACTTAATGCCGCCTTGGTTGCCCGTTTAGCCATTCCCCGCTTAATCAGGAAATTTTCCGCATAACCATCAGAAACTTCTTTAACGTCGCCGCGCTTGCCACGACCGCGGACATCCTTAACAAAAATAACTTTCATGACTTTCACTCCTCTTTAGTACTTGCTTCATCGCTATCGCTGTCACCCTTATCGTTCAACAGGTCAATCAGCTCCTTCTTAACCTCGCTTACCTTCTTACCTTTAATCTGGGTTGCAGCATTGGCCAGGTGACCACCACCGCCCATCTTTTCCATCACCAGCTGGACGTTATAGTCACCCATTGAGCGAGCAGAAATGCCGACAACTCCATCGGCACGTTTAGTAATGACAAACGATGCGTCAACACCAGACATTTGCAAGAGCATATCAGCCGCCTGAGCCGCTGTAACGGGGTCGTAGGTCTGGTCATCTTCACCCGCACACAAGGCCATTTTATCATTAATGAATTGAACGGTTGAAATCAGATGGTTTCGGTCCAGGAAGCTATCCGGATTTTCCTTCATAAACCGCTGAATCATCAGTCCATCAGCTCCGGCCGACCGCAGATAACTGGCGGCATCAAAGGTCCGCGTCCCCGCCTGCTGGGTAAAGGACTTGGTATCGACCTGAATCCCCGTCAGCATCGTCGTCGCCTCTAGCCGGTTCAGGGACTCACTTTCCCGCGGCTGGTATTCAAACATTTCGGTAATCAGCTCACAAGTGGAGCTAGCGTAAGGTTCAATGTAAACCAGCAGTGGGTTTTCAGGAAATTCTTCTCCCCGCCGGTGGTGGTCAATAATCATGATTCGGTTATCAAGCTGAGCACATAGTTCTGGCGAGATGGAAAGGCTCGGCTTCGAGTGGTCAACCATCACCAGCAAACTCTTGCTCGTGGCCTTCTTGGCAGCTTCTTCCGGCGTAATGATGTGGTCCTTAATGTCTTCGTACTTGTTAATTTCCAGCATTAACCGGGAAATATCAGAGTGGACCTGTTCCTGGTCCAGGACAATCCAACATTCGTGGCCGTTCATTTCGGCAATACGGTGAACACCAAGACAGGCTCCCATCGCATCCATATCCGGATTCTTGTGCCCAATGACAAAGACCTGATCCGACTGAGCCATTAATTCCTGCATGGCCTGGCTAATCATCCGCGCCCGGACACGGGTCCGCTTTTCCATTGGGTTAGTCTTTCCGCCGTAGAAGCGAGCCTGGCCGTTTTCAGCCCGGACAACTACCTGGTCACCCCCACGACCAAGGGCTAAGTCCAGGTTATGCTGGGCGGTGTTAGCCAACTTGGTCAGGTCGTTTTCACCATAAGCAATCCCAACACTGAGGGTAACCGGTGAATTTTGCTTGGTGGTGTTTTTCCTAATAACGTCCAGAACCTTAAATTTCTTCTTTTCGAGGCTTTCTAGAGAGTACTGGTAACCAACGATCAAGTAATTATCATCGTCGATGACCTTCAACATTAAGTGGTTAACCTTGGCCCACTTGCTCAACTCAGAAGTGACATAGTTATGAAGGTTAGAGGCGTCTGAATCGCTCATCCCCTGAACCAGTTCAACGTAGTTATCGAGATAGATTTCCCCAATAAAGACCCGTTCATTATGGTAACGCGCCTTAATGTTATCAAACTCGGTAACATCCATCAGATAAATAACATGATAGCGGTCCTGGAGAAGGAATTGGA
>DXGK01000005.1 GCA_019113965.1 Candidatus Limosilactobacillus merdipullorum | reverse complement strand
CATCTTGGCAATCGTTTCGTTATGTTCTTCATAAAGCGAATAAATTTCCAGGTGGTAGCGAGACGTTTCTGGATTATTAACTGAACCTCCAGCCAAGAATGCTCCACGTAGGTATGAGCGAATCATCAGATCATTTTTTAGCAGATCCAGGGGAACATCTTCGCGAATCGAGAGCCCATCAATGATCCCCAGATCGGACAACAGTTCACGAGCATGATACCGCAGCCGCACCACATAGGTGTTATTCTTCTTCAGTTTCATTTTGCGCCGCACCAGGATATCACTTTCAATTTGGTAGAAATCCTTAATCAGCGTGTAAATTCGCCGGGCAATCGCCGGACTTTCCGTCGACACGTTGAGCACTAACTGGTGGTTGGCTAAACCAACGGATCCGTTCATCCGGATCAACGCCATTAATTCCGCCTTCGCATTGCCGCGGTGGACTTCCAGCCCAGTTAGTTCTTTCTTAACTTCACTGGCATAAGACACCGGTATCACTCTCCCTTTTAATAATGAACATCGTGGAGGCGGTTCATCAACTCAGCAACAACCGACCGCTGATCGTGAAACGCCCCATTATTACGCAGCCGGACAAAGTTAGCCGAAATAACCCGGCACCCCTGCGCACGAAGACCAGCAAAGTCATGCCCTACTGGTTCAGAGATTTCGTTCCACTGCTGGAAATTAATGTAATCCTCCGGCACTGGTTGGATATTGACTAGCACTGTGTCGATAAAGTGACAGCCGAGGTGCTGGTTGAGTACCCGCACGTGATCAGCATCGGTAAAGTGGTCTGTTTCGCCCTTCTGGGTCATAATATTGCAGATATAGACCACTTCGGCCTTTGTCTTAGTAACCGCCTCACCGACATTTTTAATCATCAAGTTGGGGAGAATGCTGGTAAAGAGACTCCCCGGCCCCAGGACAATCTGGTCGGCTTCCATAATGGCATCAATCACTTGGTGCATGGCAGCAACCTGGTGGCCGTCGTCATCGTGAGTCGCACTAACCCACACCCGTTTGATTTGGTTATGGGCCGCCGTTATCTCTGATTCACCACTCAGAACCGTTCCGTCCATAAATTCCGCATTGAGAGTTAACGGTTCGTTGGCAACCGGGAAAATATGACCATGGATTTTCATCATCGCTGACAGTTCCTGCACAGCGGAGAAGATATCACCCTTCATTTCGTTTAATGCAGAAATAATCAGGTTGCCGATCGCATGACCGGCCAGGAACCGGTCCTTAGATTCAAAGCGATATTGAAAAATCTGCTGTTCCAACGGTGGCAGGTCGCATAACGCTACTAAAGCGTTGCGGATATCGCCAGGCGGCACAACGTTGACGTAGTTTCGCAAGATTCCGGATGAGCCACCATCATCGGCCACCGTCACGATCGCCGTAATGTCAACATCCTTATCCCTTAGTCCGCGGAGGATAATGGGGAGACCTGTCCCCCCACCAATCACAACAATTTTTGGCTTATGGTACATTTTGTTGATCTCCTATTCTGCTTTGTCCACATCACGGTGATGGACATTCACAGTGTAATCATTTTTCTTCAAGTCTGCTGCCAGTCTGTTGGCAATCGTTACTGACCGGTGCTGCCCGCCGGTACAGCCAATGGCAATGGTCAGACTGCTCTTCCCTTCTTTGATGTAGCCAGGAATAGTCACCTTGAGGAGGCTACGAAAGTGATGGTAAAAATTCTGAGCAGTGGCGCTCTTCATCACGTATTCCTGAACCGCGGCATCATTACCGGTCAAGTGTTTCAACTCAGACACGTAGAACGGGTTAGGGAGGAAACGAACGTCCATCACAATATCAGCATCAAGTGGCAAACCGTACTTAAAGCCAAAGGACATCACTTCAATATAAAAGTTACTCCCTTCACCTTCGCCAAAATAATCAGCGATGCGCAGCTTTAAGTTCCGGGGCGTCAAGGTAGTTGTATCGATGACAATGTCTGCCCGACTCTTCAGGTCGTTCATTAATTCCCGTTCCTTCTTAATTCCCTGAAGGATCGTCCCCTGGGGGGCTAGTGGGTGGTTCCGGCGGGTTTCCTTATAACGCGAAACCAACTTTTCGTCAGATGCGTCAAGAAAAATCACATTGACGTTTAGGTCCTTCCGCTGTCGAAGGTTGGCAATCGTCCCCGCAATTTGGTCATAGAAGCCCAAGGCACGAGAATCCATCACCATTGCAGCCTTGTTATATTGTTTAGATTCCTCTACCACGTCAATAAATTTCGGCACCAATGAGGGAATCATGTTGTCGATCACAAAGTAGCCCAGGTCTTCAACACTATGAACAGCGACTGTTTTCCCAGCACCGCTCATCCCCGTAATAATCAATACTTCCATTTGAACAGCCATCTCATTTCTCCTCCTCATTGCTTCGTCTAGTATAACATACCGGGCGTGTCATCTCATCTTCACCACCCGTCTGGCCGGCGACACCGTCAATTATAAAAGCCGGGTGCTCTTAAAACATCCGGCCTTACTAGCTGAAACTATTTTTTCTTCATCAAATCTGGATGAGCAGCAGCCCAATCAGGATCGCGTTGGAGCATTGGCAACAAGTAATGCCCGGTATAGCTCTCCGGTACCTGGACCACTTCTTCCGGAGTGCCCGTGGCCACAACATAACCACCAGCTTCACCGCCTTCAGGGCCCAGGTCAATTAACCAGTCAGCCACTTTAACCACGTCGAGTTCGTGTTCAATGACCAAAACGGTGTTGCCAGCATCGACCAACCGTTGAATGACTGCCAGCAAGCGCTTGATGTCGTCCATGTGCAAACCAGTCGTTGGTTCATCAAGGATGTAGAAGCTCTTTCCATGGCTCTGCTTGTGAAGTTCAGCGGCTAACTTCATCCGTTGAGCTTCCCCACCGGAGAGGGTCGTCGCTGGTTGTCCCAGGTGAACGTAACCAAGACCGACGTCTTCGATCGTTTGCAGCTTGCGCTTGATCTTCGGAATGGCACTGAAGAACTTCAGGGCCTCACTGACGGTCATGTTGAGCACGTCAGCGATATTCTTCCCCTTATATTCGACTTCCAGCGTTTCCGAATTGTAACGGGTCCCGTGGCAAACTTCACAAGGAACGTAAACGTCAGGCAAAAAGTTCATCTCGATCTTTAATATTCCGTCACCGTGGCAGGCTTCACAGCGACCACCTTTAATATTGAAACTGAAACGACCCTTATTGTAGCCACGAATTTTCGCGTCGTTTGTCTGAGCAAACAACTCGCGAATGTCGTCAAAGACCCCGGTGTAGGTTGCCGGGTTACTCCGCGGTGTCCGGCCAATTGGTGACTGGTCGATGTCGATAATCTTTTCAATGTTATCCAGTCCGCTAATCGACTTGTACTTCCCCGGCTTTTCAGAATTGTGGTTCAGCTTTTGCGCCATGATCCGCTTCAGGATCATGTTAACCAGTGTCGACTTACCCGAACCGGAAACCCCGGTGACACAGATAAACTTTCCCAATGGAAACTTAACCGTAATATCCTTCAGGTTGTTAGCGGCCGCACCTTTCAATACGATTTGGTGGCCGTTACCTTGCCGGCGTTCCAGGGGTACGGGAATCCGCTTCTTACCCGACAGGTACTGTCCCGTCAGCGACTTACGGCTCCGCATAATTTGCTTGGGCGTACCGGCGGCCATTACTTGACCACCGTTTTCACCGGCACCAGGGCCCATGTCAATAATGTAGTCTGATGCGCGCATCGTATCCTCATCGTGCTCAACGACGATCAGCGTGTTACCCAAGTCCCGCATTTTCTTCAGTGACGAAATCAGTCGATTGTTGTCGCGCTGGTGCAGCCCAATTGATGGTTCATCGAGAACGTAAATCACCCCTGATAAGTTGGAACCAATCTGGGTTGCCAGTCGAATCCGCTGTGCTTCCCCACCTGATAGGGTGTTGGCAGACCGACTGAGAGTCAGATACTCAACCCCCACGTTCTTCATAAAGGTGAGCCGATCTAAAATTTCCTTCAAAATCGGCCGGGCAATCTTTTCGTCCTGATCCGACAACTTTACCGCCTTGAAGAAGTCGATGGTCTTGCTAATGGGCAGCTCCGAAACCTGGCCAATATTCTCGCCGTTAATTTGTACACAAAGCGCCCGCTGATTAAGCCGGTAACCATGACAGACCTTGCATGGCAACTCGGTCATGTACTTGCGCATTTGTTCACGCGTAAAGTCCGAATTGGTCTCGTGATAGCGGCGCTTGACGTTGTTAACCACCCCTTCAAAGATCACGTCAACATCGCGGACCCCGCCGAAGTCATTCTCGTAATGGAAGTGGAATTGCTTATCGCCATTACCGTACAGCACCATCTGTTGCTGCTTCTTCGGTAGTTTGTTAAATGGCACATCCATGTCGATGCCCACTGACTCACAAAATTGCTCCAGTAGTGATGGATAGTATTTGGAAGAAATAGGGTTCCACGGAACCATGGCCCCCTCACGCAGGGTCTTAGTCCGGTCGGGAACAACGAGGTCAACGTCAACGGCTAGCTTCATTCCCAGTCCTTCACACTTCGGGCATGCTCCCATCGGGGCGTTGAACGAAAACAGTCGTGGTTCTAGCTCCCCAACTGTAAATCCGCAAATCGGACAGGCATAGTGCTCGGAAAACGGGATGGACTTGCCACCGATAACATCGGCAATAGCATAACCATCACTCAGACGTAGTGCGGCCTCAAAGGAATCGAACAGCCGTGAGCGGACGCCCTTCTTGACGATAATCCGGTCAACCACCACGTTCACGTCGTGGTACTGGTTCTTGTTCAGTTCTGGTACCTCATCCAGTTCATAGGTTTCACCATCAACCTGAACCCGGACAAACCCGTCACGCTTTACCTTTGCTAGGACCTTCTTCTGGGTCCCTTTTTTATGACGAACAATTGGCGAAAGAATCTGCAGCCGGGTCCTGTCAGGCAATTTCAATACCCGGTCGACCATTTGTTCTGGTGACTGGCTGGTAATCGGGATGTGGTCATTCGGGCAAATCGGGGTCCCCACCCGTGCCCACAGCAACCGCAAAAAGTCATTGATTTCAGTAACGGTACCAACGGTCGAACGCGGGTTGTGACTAGTGGTTTTTTGGTCGATAGAAATTGCCGGAGACAGACCTTCAATACTATCAACATCCGGCTTATCCATTTGGCCAAGAAATTGCCGCGCATAGGCTGACAAACTTTCTACGTACCGTCGCTGGCCTTCAGCATAAAGGGTATCAAAAGCTAGTGAACTCTTTCCCGAGCCTGATAATCCAGTGATCACAACCAGCTTATCCTTCGGAATGGTAACGTTAATATTATTTAGGTTGTGCGCCCGCGCACCACGAATAATGATCTTATTATTTGCCACTCTTTTTACCTCTCTTCCCGGCTTTTTTCTTCATTGTACCCTGTAACTCCAGAACGGTATCACGCAAGGTCGCCGCCTGTTCAAAGTCCAGCCGCTTAGCCGCATCGCGCATCTGCTCGGTCAGGTCGTCAATCATCTGCTGTTGAGCATCACTGCCCAGCTTAGCAAAGTCTTTGTCAGTAAACTCTGTATCGGTCTTTTCGTCTTCCTCAACCGGCGTCCCGGCGGTAATTGCCGCCGCAATCGGTTTGATAATCGTCTTCGGCGTAATGCCGTGGTCGTGGTTGTACTTTTCCTGGATTTGCCGCCGGCGGTGAGTCTCATCAATCGCCTTCTGCATCGAATCAGTAATTGTGTCGGCGTACATAATAACGGCCCCATGTTCATTCCGGGCCGCCCGGCCAATCGTCTGAATCAACGACCGTTCGTTCCGCAGGAAACCTTCCTTATCGGCATCAAGGATTGCGACCAGCGATACTTCTGGCACATCCAAGCCTTCACGGAGCAGGTTAATGCCGACGAGCACGTCAAACTTGCCAAGTCGCAGGTCGCGAATAATCTGTGTCCGCTCTAGTGTCTTAATGTCACTGTGCAGGTACTTGCACTTAATGCCCAAGTCCTTCAGGTAGTCGCTAAGGTCCTCGGCCATCTTCTTTGTCAGTGTCGTGACGAAGACTCGTTCGTGGTTTTCAATTCGCTTGTGGATCTCACCAACCAGGTTGTCAATCTGCCCCATTACCGGACGAACTTCAATTGTTGGGTCAAGCAGGCCGGTTGGTCGGATCACCTGCTGGATAACGTGGTCGGTCTGGTTCAGTTCGTACGGTCCCGGAGTCGCCGACATGTAGACGACTTGGTTGACCCGTTCCTCGAACTCGTTTAATTTAAGCGGCCGGTTATCAAGTGCGCTCGGCAGCCGGAACCCGTAATCAATCAGCATTTGTTTACGGGCACGATCACCGTTGTACATTCCGCGAACTTGCGGCATTGTTTGGTGCGATTCGTCCACTACCAGTAAAAAGTCCTTCGGGAAGAAGTCAAGCAGGGTAAACGGTGGTTCACCCGCCTGCCGTCCGTCCATGTAGCGTGAATAGTTTTCAATACCATTCGTGTAGCCCATTTCACGCATCATTTCGATGTCGAAGGTGGTCCGCTGCTGGATTCGTTCGGCCTCCAGCAATTTACCCTCCTTGGTAAACTTGTCGACCTGCTGTTCCATTTCCTGCTTAATTTGTGGTAGTGCCCGACTCATAATATCGTCGTTAGTCATAAAGTGGGTGGCCGGGAAGATCGACACGTGCTGGTAGTCATCCAGAACTTCCCCGGTCAACGCGTCGACTTCTCTGATCCGGTCGATTTCATCGCCAAAAAATTCGATCCGCAGCGCCTTTTCGTCACGCGAAGCTGGAAAGACTTCAACGACGTCGCCGTGAACCCGGAAGCGTCCCCGTTCAAAGTCGATATCGTTGCGGTCGAACTGGATTTCCACCAGGTCCTTTAACAAGGTGTTCCGTTCAATCTGCTGACCAACGTGCAAGGACAAAACCGCTTTTTGGTACTCGCGAGGATCCCCCAAACCAAAGATGCTGGAAACCGAAGCAACTACAATGACGTCGTTGCGTTCCAACAATGAGCTGGTGGCACCATGCCGTAACTTATCAATTTCGTCGTTGATGGAGGCGTCCTTTTCGATATAGGTATCGCTACTCGGCACATAGGCTTCTGGCTGATAATAGTCATAGTAACTAACAAAGTATTCCACCGCGTTATGAGGGAAGAACTTTTTCATTTCGCTATATAGCTGTCCCGCCAGAGTCTTGTTGTGACTCAGGATCAACGTCGGCTTGTTAACGTTGGCAATGACATTAGAAATGGTAAAAGTTTTGCCCGTCCCGGTAGCCCCCTCCAGGATCTGAGCCTTTTCGCCCTTCTCGATTCCATCCGTTAATTCCTTGATGGCCTCTGGTTGGTCACCAGTCGGCTTGTAATCAGACACCAACTTAAAATCGCGGTCTGGCTGACGATAAATCATGTTATCCTCCCTTTTTTGCCGTGTTAAAAAGGGGAAAGCCTTCGCCATCCCCTCCCAAATCTTTCAATATTTTACCACACGAACATATATTCGTCGAAAGATATGATAAGAAAAAGAGGGTGGGAAAGAAGTCGCTTCCGACTTCGTCTTCCCACCTCCGCGAGGATGGCTACGACGCGAATCTAACCAGCTACCGCGCCGTCACATAAATATATTAAAAAGTAAGGAGGCTGAGTTAATTCCCAGCCTCCTTTATCCCGTTATTCCTGCGTCAGTTCTTCAATGGCTTGTTCAAACTGTCCCAATTTCTCATTAGCTTGGTCAAGTTGCCCAGCTGAGGTACCCACGTAGAACTTCAACTTTGGTTCAGTA
>DXGK01000004.1 GCA_019113965.1 Candidatus Limosilactobacillus merdipullorum | reverse complement strand
TTAAAAAGGTCCCTTTCAACGCGGGATTTAATTATTTACGGGATTATTTTCATGATTCCTGTTGCCCCGGTGGCGTTTTATGGTTCGTTCTTACAACCGGCTAATGGCATGGTTGCCTTGGCTTACTTAGTGGGGATGATTGCCATGCTCTTTACTGGCTTCAGCTACGCGACAATGAGTCATCGCTATCCTTATTCCGGCTCTGTTTACACCTATGTTCAGCAAGGAACAACCCCAGCATTAGGCTTTCTTGGTGGGTGGGGCATTTGCCTGGATTATCTTTTGATTCCGACGATTACCTACCTAATCAGTGCCTCATTTGGTCACGAATTGCTTCCAGCCGTCCCTACCTGGGCCTGGATTGCTTTCATTGCCGTATTTAACACCATTATCAACCTGTTAGGGGTCGATTTTGTATCCCGCTTCAGCTGGGTATTATTCGGATTACAGGCACTAGTTCTTGCGGCATTTCTCTTTTTGACGCTTCGGTTAGCCCTGCTAGGACAGATTCACCCGACAGCAACTGCTTTTTACAACCCAACCCACTTCAACTTTTCTGGGGTTTTACAGGCAACAGGGATCGTAATTGTCTCCTATCTAGGTTTTGACGCAATTAGTACCCTGGCCGAAGAGGCTACGGAGCCACGTAAGTCTGTTGGTCGGGCGATTATTGGCGCCATCATCGGGATTGGCTCATTGTTTGTTATTACCACCTGGTTAGCAGGGTGGGTAGCCCCAGATTACCGATCACTTAATCCGGCAACGGCCTTTTCACAAATAATTAATCGGGTCGGGGGACCAACACTGACTCGGTTGACCGACTTTGTAGTGGTATTATCATTTGGACTGGCAGGAGGACAGGAAGGACAGACGGCCGTATCGCGAATTCTTTTTGCCATGGGTCGTGATGGCATTCTTCCACGTCAGTTAGCGCGCTTACATAGGACACGCCGGACGCCATGGGTTGCTATTATTTTAGTCGGTGGCTTATCGCTGATTCTTTCACTGACGTTAAGTCAGGACACGGTTTCTAATCTAGTCAGTTTTGGAGCATTGTTTGGTTTTCTTCTCCTTAATCTCAGTGTGATTTACCGCTTCTACTTACACGGAGAAAAGACTTTGCTGACCACTATCAAGTACCTGATCTCACCGCTGATTGGCTTTACCGTTAGCTTATGGATTTTCTTAAGCCTGGCCACCTCGGCTAAGGTCGTTGGTGCGATCTGGCTGCTGGCAGGTCTTGTAATTTTGGTAGTGAAGACTAAGTTTTTCCGTCAACCGACACCACAATTAGACCTGTAATAGAAAAGGCATCGACAATTTGGTCGATGCCTTTAGTTATTTTAAAAGGACGGAGTTAACCAACATTAACTCCGTCCTTTATTTTAGTTGATTAGGATTAGGTTACTTATCCTGATCCTTCTTGGTAACCTTCATGATGTTATCCTTGTTGGTAACCTCGACCCCGGCCTGCTTCAGCATGTCAAAGTTGAATTCTTCACTGTTCGTGACGGTGACGATGACGGTATCATCGAGACCAGCCTTCTTGATGGTTGGGTCCCAGAATTCCATCAGTTCGTCGCCCTTTTCAACGTGTTGACCCTTGTCAAAGTAGGTAACGAAGCCAGTTCCGTGCAACTTAACCGTGTCGATCCCGATGTGGATCAGGAGGGCAACACCGCTGTCGGAAACTAATCCAACCGCGTGACGGGTTGAGAAGGTTGCCCGCACGGTTCCGCTGAATGGTGCAAAGACCTTACCATCAGATGGCTTGATAGCGAAACCTTGGCCCATGCTGCCGCTAGCAAAGGCGGAATCCTTAACATCCTTTAAGTCAACAAGCTTCCCGGCAACTGGTGCAGGAATTTCGGTAACACCTGGTTGTGGTTGAGCTGCTGGCTCTTCAGCATCGGCATCCTGACCACCCTTGTTGAATTGCTTGCCCCAAGTCTGTTCCAGTTCGGCAACGATCTTGGCGTGTGAAGATTCATCCAACTTAACCTTGAGGGCGAAGATGATGATCCCAACAACGATGAGGGCGATTGGAATTAAGAACATGTAGATCTTGAAGATGCTTACGCCGTGAGCGGTAATCGTAGCAGCAGTAGCACCACCGGTCATCCCGGCAGCAACGGTAGCGGCACCAACAACACCGTTGGCAACAGCACCACCGAACTTATCAAGCAGTGGACGAACTGACAGGGTCAGTGATTCGTCACGGTGACCCAGCTTCAGTTGACCATATTCAACAGAGTCGGTAATCGTCATCAGAACAACCAGGAAGATAATTGGTTGCGGGATGAAGAACAGTTCGGCACCGAGTAATACGAGTGCCAGAGACTTGCCGGCAAAGGCGAAGATTATAGCACCGATCACTTCGATGGTAGCGGCACCGTAGAAGAGCTTGTGACGGCCAATCTTGCCAGAGAAGAGTGGAAAGGCGAAGACGGAGATTACCCCGACAACCGTGTTCAGACCACCCAGGATGGAGAAGGCCTTGGAGTTACCTAAGATGTAGGTGAAGTAGTACAGTTCAAAACTGTTCAGCAGGGTCTGACCAGTTGTGAAGAACAGGTAAGACATCGCAATGGCCAGCAGTTGGTCATTCTTAACCAAGATCTTCAGGATATCCTTGAACTTGGTTTGTTCCTTGTTTTCACGAAGCAGTGACTTCTGCTCGTGAGTGAACATCCCAACACCGATCGCAGTGATGGCGGAGATAGCAGCGACGATGGCGGCAAAGGTGAACCAACCACGGTCATCACCGGTCCCGCCATTCTGCTTGACGGAGAAGAACAGCACCATTGGCATGATGACAAATCCGATGATCTGACCACCAATGGTTGAACCAACCCGGGCGAAGGTAGCGATCTTGTCACGTTCGTGCGAGTCAAATGACATCGCAGGAACCATGGACCAGAAACCAACATCATTGAAGGAGTAGAAGACATCCATAATAATGTAAATAATAGCAAACAGAACCAGGTAAAGGATTGGGTTGCTCAAGTTCAGACCACCCAGTGGCGTGAACAGTGCAGCAAGCAGGACGGCTGAAATAGCACCACCGCCGACAACCCAAGGCTTGAATTTACCCCATTTGGTGTTGGTCCGGTCAATTGCGTTCCCAATCATTGGGTCGATGATCAATTCACCAATCCGCAGAATAAGAATAATCAGCGTAACGTAACCGACCATCTTGTTGTCGAAGTGCTTGTCACCTGAATCAAACAGGTGACCGGTAACGTACATCATAAAGTAAGTAGAAAGTAATGCAAAGAACGCATCATGACCAAAGGCCCCCAGCGAGTATGCCAGGCGCGAGCGGACAACATGCTGTTCTTTCTTTGAACTATCCATATTGACTCCCCTTTTCTGCAACAGCTTTGATATAACTTACAACTGTTATGTTAAGCGCTTTCAATAAAGATGTCAATGATTTTTAGTAAAGTTTTACGAAAGTTGGTGATTGCTGGACGTTAAATCATGGACAGATTAACGGAAAATGTCATGTGAAAGCCGGGATTAAGGCGGAAGCTCAGGGAAGCAGGGCGGTTAGGTAAAAGGTGTGAGTAAATATTTATACAAAAAATGGCCGATGAGCAATATCTTTGCTCATCGGCCATAGTTATTTAAGCTAAACTGCTTTATTGTTCCTTGTACCAGCTGTAGTGGAAGTTGCCTGGACGGTCAACCCGCTCGTAAGTGTGGGCACCGAAGTAGTCACGCTGGGCCTGCAGGAGGTTAGCAGGAAGAACTTCTGCCCGGTAGGAGTCGTAGTAGTTGATCGCAGCGCTGAGGGCAGGAACAGGAATTCCGGCCGTAACAGCGAGGGCCACCACGTCCCGGATAGCCTTCTGGTACTTCTTGGCAATGTCCTTGAAGTAGTCGTCCAGCAGCAGGTTCTTCAGGTCAGGGTTCTTGTCAAAGGCATCGGTGATGTTTTGCAGGAATTGAGCCCGAATGATGCAGCCGGCCCGCCAAATCTGGGCCAGTTCACCCATCTTCAGGTTCCAGTTGTAACGTTCGGAGTCGATCCGCATCTGTTCGAAGCCTTGGGCATAGGACATAACCTTGCCGAAGTAGAGGGCTTGACGAACCTTTTCGATCATTTCCTTCTTGTCATCGATACTGATGGATTCAGTGACTTCCGGCAGAACCTTGCTTGCGGCCATCCGTTCGTCCTTCATCATGGAGATGTAACGAGCATAAACGGCTTCGGTGATCACGGATTGTGGGGCACCACCGTCAAGAGCGGTTTCAGAACTCCACTTACCAGTACCCTTGTTGGCACCACGGTCAAGAATCATGTCAACGATTGGCTTGTTCTTGTCGTCACCCAGGTCATCCTTACGCGTCAGGATATCAGCGGTGATGTCGACCAGATAGCTGGACAGTTCACCCTTGTTCCATTCAGCAAAGGTCTTGGCGATGTCGTCAACGGGCATCTTCAGGACGTTGCGCATGATGTTGTAGCTTTCGTCGATCAGTTCTTCGTCACCATATTCGATCCCGTTGTGGACCATCTTAACGTAGTGACCAGCACCATTAGGACCGATGTAGGCAACACATGGCTTGCCGTCTTCTTCGGCCTTGGCAGCAATCTGAGTCAGGATTGGGGCAACCAGGTCGTAGGCTTCCTTTTGGCCACCTGGCATCAGAGCTGGACCGTGGAGGGCACCCAGTTCACCACCGGAAACACCCATGCCGATGAAGTTGATGCCGGACTTGTCCAGCTTGGCATTCCGGGCCATCGTGTCGTGGAAGTTGGTGTTCCCACCGTCGATCAGCACGTCACCCTTGTCCAGCAGAGGGAGTAATTCATTAATTACTGCATCAGTTGGCTTACCAGCCTTAACCATCATCAGAATCCGCCGCGGCTTTTCCAAGGAGTCCACAAAGTCCTCGATCGTGTAACTTGGAACAAGCTTCTTGTCGCTGTGATCCTTCATCATTTCGTCAGTCCGGTTACGGTGACGGTTGTAGATACCAACCGTGAAGCCCCGGCTCTCAATGTTAAGAGCCAGGTTCTTACCCATGACTGCTAAACCAACAACACCAATTTG
>DXGK01000044.1 GCA_019113965.1 Candidatus Limosilactobacillus merdipullorum | reverse complement strand
AAAACCAAAAAGGCATGGTTTAACGGGTTGTCAACATTAACCGTGGCCACCGATTGAGATGGCACCATGTAGGTCCCTGGCCACCGATCAAGGTGTCTCTGGATATTGGGGTTGATCACAATTGTTTCCTTCCTAATGCTAGATCAAGACTTAATTAGCGTTCCACCACTCATCAAAGTGCTGCTCTAATTTGGCCATCGCCCGTGCCCGGTGACTGATTTTGTTCTTCTCTTCATCAGTTAGTAGCCCCATCGACGTCTGTAATTCATCGACATAAAACAGTGGGTCATAACCAAAGCCGTTCTCCCCTTGCAGTTCGTGGAGAATATGGCCGTGCACCTCGCCGTCAACCACCAGCTTAGCGCCACTCGGCTTCAGACAAACAATGGTGGTATGAAAGTGTGCTGTCCGTTGCTCGTCGGGAACGCCTTGCATTTCACGCAACAGTTTAGCATTGTTGGCGACGAAGTCATGATCGCCGGCGTAACGGGCAGAATGAACTCCTGGTGCACCATTCAAAGCATCGACACAAATGCCTGAATCATCAGCAAGAACGGGGAGGTGAAGAACCTCGACCGCCCGCTTCGCCTTAATCATGGCGTTTTCCTCAAATGTCGAGCCGTTCTCATCAATTGGAAACGGCGGAAAATCAGCCAACGTTTTTACTTTAATGCCCATTGGCGCGAACATTTCAGCATATTCCCGTGCTTTACCTTGGTTTTTCGTTGCAATTACTAAAGTTTTCATTTTTTCCCTCATAAAAACAAGTTTCTGTTCAATCTGGTAAGACTAAGTGGTGGCCAAACAGACTGGTATCATGAAGCCAAGCCCGCGCCCCTCGTGTCAAATGAGCTGCCGAACCCGTGGAATAAAGGCGGACCCGCCCCCGCTGATCAGCTGAGGCCAAGCGTTTATCCTGCCGCACGCAACACTGAACCTGCTTTACTGTCTCAACCGCGGGATCTACTAGTAACACGTTTGGGCCAAAAAAGTGACGGAACTCAGCCTTAAGAAATGGAAAATGAGTACACCCCATGATCAAGGCATCTAAATTATCTTGGGCTAAAGGTGCAAGTAACTGGTCGACCAAACGTTGAGCTCGCTTGGTTCCTGTTTGGCGCTTTTCAACTAAAGTCACTAGTGGCTGAGTCGCCAGCGGAAAAACCTTCACTGCTGGATCCAGCTGGTGAATGGTACGGGGATAGATCCCATTTGCAGTGGTGGCATTAGTAGCAATTACACCTACACGCCGGTGACGCGGCGCAGAAACGGCGGCTGTTGCTCCTGGCACTACAACGCCAATTACCGGAATCGGTAACTCTTTCTGCAACAACGGTAGTGCCTCCGCCGTGGCGGTATTGCAGGCCACCACCATCATCTTGACCTGCTGCTGAACCAAAAAACGCCCAATATTCAACGCGTAACGGCGAATCTGGTCGCCACTTTTGGTACCGTACGGAAAATGGCCCTGGTCACCAACAAAGATTAGTGATTCATGTGGCATCTGCCGACGCATAATTCTCATTACAGAAAGTCCGCCCAGACCAGAGTCCATAATCCCGATTGGTCTGTTATCCATTGATGCCAACTCCTTTTATTTATTCTCGCTTTGCTTTGAAACTTCATTATCACTTTTTTAGGTTTTTTTTTCAAGTTCGGCCAATCAACACTAGCAGAATATTTAGTGAGCAGTTATTATAAAGGAGGTAAAAATAAAGGAGTTAAGTATGAGTCAAAAAGTATATGATCAATTAATCCATAGTCATCGCGGACTGCAGAATGGTGCCATTCGTGATGTCCTTCTACCTGCAATTCTGGGTAGCGAAACTAACGGGATCAGCTACTGGATTGGCAAGGACCTGGCGCGGGCCTTCCCAGTAGCAACGACAGATGAATTGATTATGCTCACCCGCCAACTCGGGCTGGCAAATTTGACCCTCCGGAAGAGCGACAACAACCAGCGAATCTACTTGTTAGCGGGGCCGATTGTTGCCGAAAGGATCGCCGAAAAGCACGAGCAGACTTCTTTCCAGTTAGAGGCTGGCTTTTTAGCAATGGAAACAGAATTCCAAGTGGGGGCATCTGCCGAGGCGGAAGTTGTGGGCCGTCGCCGGACTAGTGTTGAAGTATTAGTTCAATTCGATCCGGTCGACCCTAACCACCCAGGTGAAAGTGCCGAATTTATCCACCTTGCCGGTGACCAAATAGATCCCCAGGAATAAATTTTCTGAATAGCCCAAGCAAACTAAAAGACCACGAACGTCCGTGGTCTTTTTTTCTATGGATGTCGTTCACGCTCACCGTAAAATATCGATCAAATTTTTCCGGGCCGCCTGGCGCGCCGGCAGCAGGCCAAAGATTAACCCCACGGCCGCCGAGGTGCCAAAAGCCAGCATGAATGACCCCACCGTCACGTGTGCTTTGAGGTGGATGCCGCTACCAATTGAGTGCGACATTAGCGGCGCAATCAAATGTGCTAGACCTGCCCCTACGACAAAGCCGAGTAATCCTCCCGTCACCGTCAGCACGACGGCCTCAATTAAAAATTGCATCATAATGTTGGTTGGCGTTGCCCCAACCGCTAGTCGAATGCCGATTTCCTGGGTCCGTTCCGATACCGAAATATACATCATGTTCATTACCCCAATCCCGGCAATGAACAGGGAGATCGCGGCGATAAAGCTGATGAAGGTGGTAATGATCTTCATCTGCGAAGAAAACTGTTTCAGTTCCTTCTCCATATTTTCATACTGGTAAAGGCCACTGCGGGCAGCCGAACCATTTTTCTTCAGGTACTTGGCCACCCGTGTGGAAACTTTGTTGGCATGTTGTCCCTGGGCAAAGGTCAGCTTAATCGTATCACCACTATGAGCTGTGGCTCCCTGGTAGAAAAAACGCTGGGGCAGCATCAAATCGGTCCCGTACTTGTTTGAGCCTCCCTCCAACGTGTAGCTGGGTTGACTCTGATAAACGCCGACAATCCGGTAAGTCGTCTCACCCACCTGCACACTGGTACCCAGTGCATTTTGCGCAGTGCCAAACTGTTTCTTAGCCATTGCCGCTTTCATCATTGCAACTGGTTGGCCAGCCAAATACTGACTTGTAGTTGGCTGCTGCCCCGCCACCATTTTGACCATGGTAGTCGGCTTTTTCAGCAAGCTAACGCTGACTCGCCTATTAGCATTCCCAATAGTAGCTGTTTCGTTAAGGTTAGCCTTCTCATGCTCAATTTTGACGCTTTGGAGCTCACCGGCAAATTGACGGTTAATGTTGTCAATATCAGTCTGCTGGAAACC
>DXGK01000043.1 GCA_019113965.1 Candidatus Limosilactobacillus merdipullorum | reverse complement strand
GATTGTGTGGTAACACCATTAAAGACCTTGATGGGTTTTTCTGTCCACTTAATGTTCAACTTAAATTTTACAATCTGCCATATAAAAAAATACTGAGTTGTCACTTAAATTAAGGTGTCAGCTCAGCTTTTTCGTTATTTAATTTTTAAATGCCGTTGGCGAGCATAACTTTCCAGGCGTGGACTCAGTACCACCGGCACTTGTGGTAAGTCATTAAATGACCGACAACCGGTCAGCAGGACCATTGCCCGGATGGTTTGACACCATTGGTCAATGACCTGATCAAGCTTTTGTGGTGTATTCTGCAATTGGTGAAGGAAGAAACCAGCCACGCCAACCGCCGAAGCCCCCAGCGCGCCGGCTTTAACCACGTCCGCAGCTGACTTAACGCCGCCAGAGGCAATGATCGTGGCATCTGGGTGATCAACGCTTCGGGCTTCCAGTAGAGATTCCACCGTTGATTGCCCCCAATCGTCAAGCGTTGACCAATCGGTTGGCTGGTTCACCAGCTGCCCGCGTTGGTTTTCTATTTCGGCGAAGTTGGTTCCGCCACGGCCGGAGACGTTGACGCCGGCAACTCCGGCGTTGACCAGCGTCTTCACCGTATCCTTCGTCATCCCAAAACCGACTTCCTTGACAATTATGGGGAAACGCCGGGCTAGTTGGCTGATATTTTGCAGCCAGTGGTAACTGGTGGCGCCTTCGGGCATCACAATCTCCTGGGCACTGTTGAGGTGAATTTCCAGGGCATCTGCGTTGACCAGTTTGATTGCCGCGGCGGCCTGGTCAATGGTGGCGTTGGCGCTCAGGTTGCCCAGTACTATTCCAGTCGGGTTCTGCTGGCGGATGACCTCAAAGCTTGGTTTAGTAGCCGGGTCTTTAAAGATGATACTCATCGAGCCGGTCGCCATTGCCAACTGGTGACGAGCAGCGATGGTTGCCAATTGTCGGTTAACCATCCCTGCTTTTTTGCTGCCGCCAGTCATGGCTTCGATGTAAAAAGGATAGTTGATTTTCACGCCGTCGATTAAGTTGGTGGAGACGTCGACCTCATCAAGCGCTAGTTCAGGTAGCGCCTGGTGAAGGAGACGGACTTGCGAAAAATCGGTTGCTTGGCCCTGGTGGGCAACGTTGGTCAATTCTGCGTAACGAAGGTGTTCGTCCTTGCGACGTGAATCGATGGTCATTTTATTCCTCCTCAGTGGTGTGGTTAAAAAAGACGTGAAGGTTCAGTGGTTCGATTCCCGCCTGGCGCCACTCGGTCAAAAGACCGCTCGTCTCCTGGTCGTCGGCAATCAGGACAATGCCGCAATCGCCACCACCAGCACCAGAGGTTTTGGCTGCACCATTGAATTTTTCTGCAATGGCGCACAGCTTCTGCAACAGGGGTGTTTCGATGCTAACACCGGACAGTGAACCAAGGCGTTGCAGTAGCTTGCGGTTGGCGCGAATTTGTTGCTGAATCAGCGACAGGTTCTTTTCCCGGAACCCCTCGGTCAGCTTGCTGACGCATTGTCGGCTATCGCTTAAAAAGTGTCGGTATTCCTGCTGGTGAACGGCCTTGAACAGAGAGATTTTATCTACCAGCAGTGATGTCGATGCCGGTTTGCCGGTCCAACCAATCAGCAACTTTAGCTGTTGCGGACGGGGTAGTTGTTCAACCTGCAAGTCGGGCCAGGGGAGGTCAATCAGTGTGGCCAGGTCAACGGCCTGTTGCTGTTCGGCTAACCACTGGCGGTCAAAGGAATGGTAAGCAATCCAGCCACCATAAACAGAAGCGGCCACGTCGCCGAGGGAACCATTCTTTTGTACCGTGAAGTGGGCAATCGCGGCTAACTTAAAGAGCTTTTCGTTAGTCACTGAAAGTTGATAAAAGCGGCAGAGAGCCTTGACAATGGCCACGGTGACTGCTGCGGACGAGCCCAAGCCGTACTTGCGGCCGTTATCGCTGTCCAGGTCGCTATCAATCGTGAGATCAAACATCTTCAGTTGCCGTCCACAAGAACGGGCATAGGCTTCGGTAACTTCAATTGCCTGGATAATGTAGGAAAAAGGATTATCACGCTGGTCAACTACTAGCTGGTCGCCCTGCCGCCGCCACGATAGTTCAATATCCTGGTACTGACGGCTGATAATCCGTCCAGTTTGGTGTTTGGCGGCGGTTAGCTGACAAGTAACGAATTGGTCAAGGGCAACCAAGATTGCCGGATGCCCGTTCTCGACGACGGCATACTCGCCGGCAATATAAAGTTTCCCTGGTGCTTTTTCAGTAATCAAATTACTAATCTCCTTATGACATTAAAGTTGACGAACGGTGATGCCGGGCCCCGGTTGGGAAACGATCAAGTTGGTGGCGCCAAAGATAGGCGCCAGGGCAGCCATAATTTGTTCACGATCGCGGCGGTGGTAAATGACTTTGACATTGGGACCAGCATCCATGGTGTAATAGCAGCTGACTCCTTGTTGATGAAGGGAATCAATCAGTCTCATGGCTGTGATTGTTTTTTCCTCGAAGTAAGTATAACCAGGGTTCGCCGATAACGTTAACGCGTGCATCCGCAAGGCGTTTTCCTGGGCTAACTCGCCGATTCGATCAACGTTGCGATCGGCAATTGCCCGTTTCATTTTGACCATATCATCAGCCACAACATCTCGCCAGGCGGGGTAAAACGGTGAAGTTTCCACGGACAGCTGCATACCGTGCCGACTAGAGACTTTCTTTTTACTGGTGTCGATGACGATCGCCATCATTTCGAGGCCAAACTCAACCTTTTCCGTGATTGGCTCAGCAAACGATGTTTCATCGTCGACACCGCGGTGCCATTCAACAAGGCCGCCAAAGATTGAGCGGGTGGCCGAACCAGATCCGCGACGAGCCAGGCGGCTGAGATCTTTCCGTGATAAATTCAGACCGGCTTCACGGCTGGCCGCGGCTGCCAAAGCCGCAAAGGCGGAGGCGGAGGAAGCCAGACCGGCACTGGTTGGCACGTGGTTAGTAGATTCAACTGTAAAGTGCGTATTATTACCACTTAGTTGACGGACAATGTCCAAAAATGTAGTTAAACGACTGGCGGCGCGACCGGTGACGTCTTGCCCATTAATCGAATAGTGGTCAACAGATTGGCTTGGCGCCAACGTTACGGTGGTGTCGGTGTAGAAACGGTCCAGGGTTAAGGAAAGACTATCCGTTTGCGGCAGCATCAGCTGCTGGTCTTTTTTACCCCAGTATTTCACCAGAGCGATATTAGTATGCGCACGGGCAATCGTGGCCATGTATATCTTCCTTTCTTAGGCTACATCAGCGGCTGAAGCCAGGTTTGACGAGCACCGGCGTCTAAAAGCGTCTGGGCGAGGTGGCGTGCCTCAGTTGGGGTTTTGACCAGGGCAAACATACAACCGCCCCGACCACCGCCGGTGAGCTTTGCACCCAGAGCACCGTTATCCATGGAGACTTGCACTAGCTGATCTAGGTCCGTATTGCTGACTCCTAGGTTTTGCAGGTCGTGGTGGGCTGCCAAGAGAATCTGACCTAATTGACTCACTTCGTTTAACTGCAGTGCTGATTGGACCTGCTTGGTAAGTTGTCCCAGGTGTTCAATTGTCTCCTGGGTGCTGGTTGGTGACTGTTCGAGTAACTGGTGGACAGCAGTAACCGCTTCACGTGTGGCCCCGGCCACGCCCGTATCGGCAATCACCATCGTGGCATTTAAATGCATCGGAATTGGGGTGCCGAGTTTGCCGCGGATGAACCACAGGGGGGAAGACGATGCTGCCGTGGCGGCATCAAGCCCACTGGGACTACGGTGAGTAATCTCCTCTTCTACCGCTGCCAGTTGAAGGAGCAGTTCCCGGTTAAGCGGCTGTTGGTAATAGTCAAAGAACGCCCGCACGATCGCAATGGCGGTTGCTGCTGATGATCCCATCCCGCGTTCTGCTGGCAGGTCACTATCAATGGTCATTTCCCAATAATCATGGTTACCCCTGAAGCGATCGATTAATGCTTGCACGAGTTTTCCTACGCCGTTCATTTTGGCGGGAAGCGCGGTGAGTTCACCATCAAAATAGGAGCTGTGAATTAAACGCTGCATATCGTCACGCGGTGTGATGGTAACAGTTTGCGCCACGTTAGGCAGTGGCAGGGCAATTGCCGGCTGGCCATAAACGACGCTGTGCTCACCAATCAAAATGATTTTGGCGTGGCTTTTGCCAATTCCTTTTGATTTCATTAACGTCTCAGCCTTTCTGTAAGAACTAAGCATATTATACTTTTCAAATAAATCATTCTCAAACTTAAACAGTTTACCACTTTTCACGTATTAATAGTATGATGGAAAAAGAAAGATGAAAGTACGGTGATAAAATGCCAAGGAAAAAAATAAGGGGACCGATTTATTCGGTCGTCGACTTGGAAACCACCGGGACCAGCGTTAAAAATGGTGACCGCATTATCCAGATCGGCTGTGCGTTGGTTCAGGATGGCGTGGTGGTGAACCATTTTGAAACGTTGGTTAACCCCCGAACGAAGATCCCCCACCAGATTGAGCAATTAACCGGGATTACCAATAAGGATGTTCAATCTGCGCCATTATTCGAAGACATTGCGGGAACGGTTTTCAGCCTGTTGACCGGAACCATTTTTGTGGCGCACAACGTTAACTTTGATTTTCCGTTTCTCAACCGGGAACTGGAGCGGTCAGGCTACCCAACATTGACGATTCAGGCAATTGATACGGTGACGCTGAGCCAGATCCTGCTTCCCACCGCAAAAAGTTATCGCCTACGTGACCTGACGGCTTACTTAACCATTGAACACGACCACCCGCATAGTGCCGCTTCGGATGCCGATGCGACTGCTCAGCTGTTGATTGACCTGCTTAATAAACTTGCAAAGTTGCCAACAATTACGCTGCGGCAGTTGGTTTCAATGAAACTGGAACTGCCCCAGCAAACGGCGGATGTCTTTGCGACCGAACTTGGGCGGCGCAAGCGTTACCCGGTCAAGCTGCCGGAGGATTTATACGTCACCCACGGTTTGGTACTCCATAAGCAGCGTCATGCTAGCGTCAACATCAGCGGGAAACAGTTCAAGTACCCGTCGACTACCAGAGCCAAGAGACGGCTTTTCGGTAATCACTTAGCAGTTCGTCCTACCCAGTCCAAACTGATGAATGCCATCTATAACCATTATCGTCAGGACCAGCCGGAGTACATGGTGGTCGAAGCAGGGACAGGAATTGGCAAGACTATTGGCTATCTTTTGCCATTGCTGTACCACGCCTTTCCTGACCGCCGACTGGTGGTTAGCACGGCAACTAATCTCTTACAACAGCAGATTGCGGAAGAGACGATGAACCAGCTGAACCAGGTTTTGCCGTTTGATGCTACCAGTGTGGTAGTGGAGGGCAGCAGTCACTACTTGAACTTGACCAAGTTTGTGCATTCCCTCGGGGAACAAAGTGATTCGAAACTAGTTCAACTGCTTAAGGCCAAAATCCTGGTCTGGTTGTTGCAGACCACCAATGGGGACCTCGACGAATTAAATATGACCACCCAGAATTCCCCATACTTTGCTGAAATTCGCCACCAGGGAGTCCAGACCCTTGATATCCACGGGCCTTACTACCAGGATGACTTTCTTGTGCGCCAGCAAGCCAAACTGCGCCATGCTAACGTGATTATTACCAACCATGCCTATTTGGCGGCCCACGCTAGTGAACTAGGAACGCAAAATGGTCAACCCTACCTGGTGGTTGATGAGGCTCAGCACCTCAGTGACAGTGTCCTCAAGATGGCGCGGCATACCATTAGTTTTCAGGGGCTGCTTTCCAACGTGAACACTCTTCGCGGCCTAGTGAATGATGACAATGAGTTTTCGTTGTTTGATACCTTTTCTTCACTCCCGTTGGCCGACTATAACGTTGAGTTGCTAACGGACGACTTGCGCGACCTTGATGATGCAATTGGTGATTTCCAGCAGGTCCTTTACCGCCAATTTATTGTTCAGTTTGATTCAAATAGCGCTGAACGAATTATTGAATCACCGGTGGATAATGATCAACTTGGTGAAATCCTTAGCTTGTCGTCACCGTTGATGATGAACTTAGAGCAAGCACTGGCAAGTACCCGACTACATTTTCGTGCGTTGGAGCACATATTTGAAACCCGCCAGGATAGTTGGTTGCCAAGCGACCGGGGATTGATGAACCAGTTCAGTTCCCACCTTGATAAGTTGGCCCAGGCCGACGATACCCTCCATGACTTTTTGCGGTTGCTAGACGAACGGGCATCGGCAGCGGTCTTCTGGTTAACCATCCAGCAATCACATGAGCGGAGTTCGATGAAATTAAGCGGCGGGCTGATGGAAACCAACCACTTCTTGAGTGAGAAAGTGTATCCGGAATTTTACCGGCCATTATTTATTGGGGCAACGCTGTTTAATTCCAGTCGTTCGCAGTACCTTTACCATCAACTGGACATTGATCGGCAAGAAACACAGTTGAAGCGATTTGCCTCGCCATTTGACTACCAGCAGAATAGTGAACTCCTTATTGCTAAGGATGCACCACAGCCAGCCAGTTTAAATAACGGCCACTATATTAGCTATTTGAGCAGGACGATTCGTCAACTGGCAGATTCAACCCAGTGTCAGACAATGGTGTTGTTCAATTCACTCTTGACTATCGAGCAGGTGTACAGTCAGTTGCGGGGGACCGACCTCTTTAACCAACGAGATATCCTGGCCCAGGGGATTACCGGGAGCCGTGAAAAGTTACTAAAGCAGTTTGCTACTGGTCATAATGCAGTCCTCCTCGGTGCTTCCAGCTTTTGGGAGGGGATTGACCTGCCACGCAACCTGTTGCAATTGTTAGTCATTACGCGCTTACCATTTGACTCGCCAAACGAGATTATCACCCAAGCACAAAGTAGTTTGATTCAGCAGGAGGGGAAGAACCCCTTCTACCAACTACAATTGCCAAAGGCGACGATTCGCTTACGCCAGGGAGTTGGCCGCCTGTTGCGGACGCCTGATGATTACGGGGTTGCTGTATGCTTAGATCCGCGGTTATATCATCGGCGTTATGGCAAATCAATGCAAGGTGCACTGCCGAAGGAGATGCCGAAAAAAGTCCTGCCAACGGACCAATTAATTAAACAGGCTAAAAATTTTTTAAATGGCCATCGTCAGCGCGCCAACAAGTAAGGATTTTGTTATAATGGGACAGATTACGAAATAAAGGGGTGACTGAAATGCAAAGTCGCCGCGAGATCCAACGGCAAAACAGCGAAAATCGCTCACTGAAAGTGGTTCGCAACCTGCTGTTGATCATCCTGCTGATTTTTTTGCTTGGTTGGATTACATATGCAGTTAGTAATTCACCACGAGCCGCTGCTCAGCGTCAAGCAGTGGGAATTGCTCGTAAGTATGCCGGTTTGCGAAAAGAAAACGCCTTTTATATCTATAACCGTGAAAAGACTTACTACACGGTTGCCGGCGAAAATAACAAGAATCAGCAAGTCTTAGTGATTGTTCCGCAAAAGGGCGGTAACGTCAGGGTTGTCCAACAATCTAAGGGAATCACTAAGAATCAGGCACTAACCAAAGTGTGGCGGCAAGAAAAGCCGAAAAAGGTTTTGAAAGTTGCTCCTGGGGTGTTCAACGATCACGTGGTTTGGGAGGTTACTTATCAGAATTCACGAGGTAATCTTTGCTACGATTTGTTAAGGTTTAGTAATGGCCAACTGGTTCAACAGATTAACAATCTGTGATAAAGTTGGTAGTGATTAATTTACGGAGGGGAAAAACGTGGAAACAATTCGTATTAGCGATGCACCGCAACATGTCGGTGAAACAGTAAAAATTGGGGTTTGGCTGACCGACAAACGTTCTAGTGGGAAGATTGCCTTCCTGCAGTTGCGTGACGGGAGCGGCTTTTTCCAGGGAATTATCCGGAAGAACGATGTTGATGAAGAGACTTTCAACCTGGCTAAACATGACCTGCACCAAGAAACCAGCTTTATCGTGACCGGCGAAATTGCCGAAGATAAGCGGTCAAAGTTTGGCTATGAAATTCATATCAAGGATATCAAGGTTATTGGCGAAAGCGATGACTACCCGATTGGCAACAAGGACCACGGGATTGACTTCCTGCTGGACCACCGTCATCTCTGGTTACGTTCTCGCAAGCCATGGTCATTGATGAGAATCCGTAGTCAAGTTAAGCTGTCAACGATGGAATTCTTTGACAAGCACGGGTTCACCCAGTTTGATGCACCTATTCTGACGTCTTCAGCTCCAGAGGGAACGACCGACCTGTTCGACGTCAAGTACTTCGATACCGATGCTTTCCTCTCCCAGTCAGGTCAACTGTACGGCGAAGCCGGGGCAATGGCACTGGGACGGATTTATACGATGGGGCCAACTTTCCGTGCCGAAAAGTCCAAGACGCGTCGTCACATGACCGAATTCTGGATGATTGAACCAGAAATGGCTTGGATGCACGAAGAAGAAAGTGAAGAACTTCAGGAGCAATACGTTGCTTACCTGATTCAGGACCTGATTGACAAGTGCCCAACCGAGTTGGAAATGGTTGGTCGGTCAGTCGAAAGTCTGAAGCCGTTTACTGAACTGCCGTACCCACGGGTTACCTACAAGGAAGCTATTGAAATGCTGCAAAAGGGTGGCCTGGACGTTAAGTACGGGGATGACTTTGGTTCACCGGAAGAAACATTCCTGGCTGACCAGTTCAACAAGCCTGTCTTTATCAAGAATTACCCACGGGAAATTAAGGCTTTCTACATGCCAACCGACCCCGAAGACGACCGTCAAGTTATCTGTGCCGACCTGTTAGCACCAGAAGGCTACGGTGAAATTATTGGTGGTTCAGAACGTTCGTACGACTATGAATACATCACCAAGAAGCTGGAAGAAAACGGCCTGAACAAGGAAGATTACGGCTGGTACGATGACCTTCGGAAGTACGGTTCCGTTCCTCACTCTGGCTTTGGGATGGGGCTGGAACGGTTCTTGGCTTGGGTCACTCTTCAGGATCACATTCGCCAAAACATTCCATTCCCACGGATGATCAACCGTCTGCGGCCATAGGATTATCCAACTGATTAAAGGACGTGATGGATTCACGTCCTTTTCGTGTCTACATGAAGGAGGAGCCAGGCAAATGCATGATATGGATTTTCTAGAGTCCTTTGTCAAGGCTGGAGAAACGTCAATTAGTAATCTCTTGCTTCACCATTACCACGAGTACGGGTTGACCACTGGCCAACTGGTCGTCTACCTGCAACTGAAGTCAGATATGGACCGGGGAATTGCGATGCCAGATATCGCAGCGGTTGCCAAGAGGTTAGGAACGTCGAGTGACAAGGTTTATGGCCAGATTCAGCAGATGATGAGCAAGGGGATTATGCGCCAAGAGGTGCGAACCGATACTAACGGCAAAGAAGAAGCTTATTACGACTTTTCGCCGTTGCTGTCGCGAATGTCGGCGACTGATTTAAAACAAGTCCCTAACGACAATAATGACCAGGAGCAAACCAGTCGGGAAAAATTGTACGGGACGATTGAAAGTGAATTTGGCCGGCCGCTAAGCCCGATGGAAATGGAAACGGTCGCTGACTGGCTTGACAAGGACCAGTATGCACCTGACATGATTATCTTGGCACTGAAGGAAGCCGTGATGAACGGCAAATTACGGTTAAAGTACGTTGATTCTATTTTATTAAATTGGCAACAAAACAACTTGAAAACACCGGCTGATGTCACTGCAGAAAAGAAGCGTTTCAACGAGCAGCGCTCCAATTCCACCAAGTGGCATTCGGCAGGTGAGAGTAAACCGGCTAACGAACAAATTCCGATATTTAAACTTAGTGGTAATAAGCAGCAACGTCATAGTAAATAAGCAGACGCCGATCTCCGTTGTAATCAATTAAAATCCTCCTAACTATCAGCGAAATGTTAAAGATTATGATAACGCATTCATTGAATTTAGTCAGCTATCAAGATCGCAATTGCAAAGGGCACGTTTTAAAAAAAGTGAAACAAAAAGCCACCGCGCTGGGTGGCTTGATGAAATATTAAGTAATATCCTAGTGGAATTGCATCCCGCCGTCGACTTCCAGGGTCTGCCCGGTGATGTAATCAGAGTCAGAACCTGCCAGGAAGGCCACACCGTTAGCAACATCTTCTGGTTCGGACAGGCGCTTCAAAGCGATGTCCTTGGCAAAGGTTTGCATGCCCCATTCATCGCTCTTGCCGGCATTTTGGCCAACCTTGTGGGCAATGTCGTACATCATTGGGGTCTTCACAATGCCGGGAGCGAAGCAGTTAACCGTCGTCCCTTCATCAGCCAGTTCACGAGCAGTCACCTGGGTGATCCCGCGGATGGCAAACTTCGAGCTGGAGTAGACGGTCAGGTTCGGATTACCAACAACCCCGGCTTGGGAAGTAGCGTTGATGATCTTGCCAGGATGGCCCAACTTCTTGAAGGCAGCGTGGGCAGCCTGGATGCCCCAGACAGTCCCGTAAACGTTGATCTTGTAGACGTAGTCCATGTCGTCTTCAGTAACGGTGTCAATCGGAGTGGTCGGGGCAACACCAGCGTTGTTGACCATGACGTTGAAGTCGCCGAGCTTGTCAGCAGCTTCGTTAACTGCAGCAAAGACATCATCGCGCTTGGAAACGTCGGCAACGATCGGCAGAGCCTTGCCACCCGCTTCTTCAATCTCCTTTTGTACCTTTTGCAGCTTGTCCATATGGCGGGCAACTAGTGCTACCGCAAAGCCATCTTTAGCCAAACGCTTAGCAATGGCTTCACCAATACCTTGACTCGCACCAGTAACTAATGCAACTTTTTGAGACATAACTGTTCGCTCCTTTAAACTTTGTGAATTAGTTATCAAATAACGCTATTATCATACGTGAATGGAAAATAAACGTCAAGTGAAAAA
>DXGK01000042.1 GCA_019113965.1 Candidatus Limosilactobacillus merdipullorum | reverse complement strand
TTCCTTGATAGCTGAATGCTCCAAAATTTCTGGCGCATTGCCCGACAGAACAGGGTGTGTGGCAATCCCATAAATATTTTTGACACCAAACTTCTTCAATACTTCCGCTGACATAGCTATCCGCCGGCCAGTATCGACGATGTCGTCAATGATAATAGCATTCTTGCCCTTCACATCACCGATCACAAAATCAGCACTTGTCTTCGTTAAAGCTGATTCATGCTTAACGTCTTCACGGTTGTCAACGATAGCAATCGGTGCATTAACAAACTCAGCAAAACGGCGGGTCATCGTCACTCCGGCATGGTCAGGTGCCACTAACACGACGTTCTCATCTAAGCCTTGTTCCTTAACGTATTTGGCAAAAATGGGTGCAGCAATTAAGTGGTCCACCGGAATGTCGAAGAAGCCCTGAACTTGGGCAGCGTGAAGGTCAATCGTCACTAAGCGGTTGATCTTATCCATTTCCAATAGGTCGGCAACCAACTTCGCCGTGATTGGTTCCCGTGACCGAGCCTTCCGGTCTTGGCGAGCATAACCGTAATATGGCATCACCACGCAAATTGATGCCGCACTAGCGCGCCGTAATGCGTCCACCATAATCAGTAATTCCATTAGGTTGGTGTTCACCGGGTCGGAAACGGATTGAATCACGTAAACCTCACAACCACGGACACTTTCCCCAATTTCTACCGAAATTTCACCATCGGCAAAGTGACTAATTTTGGCCCGACTGAGAGGCAGCCCGATACCCTGAGCAATCTTTTCCGCCAATTCCGGATTAGAATTTAAGCTAAATAGTCGAACGTCTGTGGTTTTCTTTGTTGCACTCATTGTAAAACTCCTATCGTTTTGCTCACACATGATACGTACAAGTGTATTGTATCATTTTCATTGTCACCGCGCAGCGCTGCGCTAGTCCTTCTTCTTAAAAGATTCAGGAGTGATATTTTCCATTCCAATCATCGGCGAAATCTCTTCGTTAGCAATTAGCTCAGGCGTGAGGATGTAGTCAGTTGACTGCACTTCATCATGACCCGTTTTGGACTGGGGAGCCGTTTGACTGGCCAGCTCTTCCTTCTGCTTGATTTCAGGTGCTGGCGACTTCTTTGCATCACCCGGTTGAAAGACCTCCAGTAAGCGCTCTTGCATTAGAGTCTGACGCTGGGGATTCTCACTCAAAACGCTGGTCTCAAACGCTTGCTGTTCACCAACCATCAGTAAGAAACACGACGCCCTGGTGACGGCAGTATAGAAGAGGTTACGTTTGAGCATGATCGAATCGGCATTGACCAGCGCAATGATTACTACTGGGAACTGACTACCCTGCGACTTGTGAATAGAGATGCAGTATGCCAGTGTAAGCTGCTCTTTCCACTCCATTGCATTGTATTCCACAACGTGTTGGTCAAAGGCAACCGTAATTTTGGCGTTCTTTCCGCGGGCCAGCGGGTCGATGTCCTTGCTTTCAATGGTCTTAATAATCCCAATATCACCATTAAAGACACCCTTATCAGGATTATTCACCCGTTGCATCACCTTGTCGCCAACACGGTAAGTGCGGTTATTCTCTCGTCCGAAAACAACACTGGCTTTCCCCGCTGACTGCGGGTTTTGCTGAGATTGCACGAAGGCATTGATTTCGTTAATACCACCAACTTTTTTGTACATCGGTGCCATCACCTGGATGTCAGACATGGAATATCCCTGCCCCTTGGCCCAGTTAATCAACTGGTTGACATACTCGGCAACCTGGTTGGGAGCGCACAAAACCACTGAACGGTCGGCACGGTTATGCTGCCAATTCTGTGGTAAACGCCCCTGGTTAACCTGGTGGGCAAAGGTCACAATCGTTGAATCGGCATCCTGACGGTAAATTCGTTCCAACTTTGCTGTCGGTAACACCGCCGCAGATAACAAGTCGGTAAACACCTGACCGGGGCCGACTGATGGTAATTGATCAGCATCCCCGACCAAAACCAGCCGGGTTCCGGGATTGACCGCGTCAACTAAAGCCCGACAGAGTAAGGTATCAACCATTGACATCTCATCGACGATCACCAGCTGGGCATCAAATGTCTTGGCGGCCTTAATTTGGGCGGGCATTTCACGCCCGGTCAAGCCCAAACAATGGTGGATCGTATAGGCGGCCAACCCAGTGACCTCACTCATCCGCTTGGCCGCCCGACCGGTTGGGGCAGCCAGGACTAAGTCGGCCTCCCGAGCCCCAGTAGTCGCCAAAAAGCTTTCGATAATCCCCTTGATAATCGTTGTCTTGCCAGTACCGGGTCCACCGGTAATCAAACTGACTGGCGAGGTAACCGCCAGTTTAATCGCATCTTTTTGCTCCTTATCTAGGCTAATCTGGTTTCTTTTTTCATACTTATTGATCTGGGTCGTTAGTTCATGGCCTTCTACTGCCAGTGGTTCGTGCTTCGACAAGTCGCAGAGGTCCCGGGCAATCTCTTGTTCCGCCCGGTTTAGCTCGGCCGGAAAAACCAGCTGGTCATCAACGACGTCCACCAAGGTGTTATCTTTATTGCCCAACCTGGCCGTCAAATGTTCACGCAGCTGCGAACTACCAAGCAACCGTACCGCCCGGTTCAATACCGCGGTCTTCGATGCAAAGGTATTGCCGCTTTCCCTAGTCAACTCCTCTACTGCTTCCAATAAGGAGGCATCCAGGCGAATCGTTGAATCGGCCTCTCGCCCTAACTGGGACGCCATCCGGTCGACCATTGCAAACGTCACCCCAGAAACTTCCCGTACCAAGCGGTAAGGATCTTCCTCCAGCACTTTGTTCACCTGGTTACCAAACTGACGAAAAATTTCCTGACTTTGGTTACCATTAAAGCCCAGCTTGGTCAATTTTTGTAACAACAAGTCCTTGGTTTTGCCGAGTCGCAATGCCCCAAAAAGTTGGTCACGTTGTTCGGCCGTCGGCTCACACTGCTCAATTAACTCTGGGTCGTCAACCAGCTTGTTTAAGGCGTCTTCACCCAACTGGTCAACAATTTTCTTTGCAAACTGGTCATCAACATTGACATCCCGCAAAAACTGAACAGCCGCCTTCTTTCCCGGCTCAACATCAATTACCCGCTTGTAACTTACCACCTGAAACTGCTTGCCGTATTTCGGGTGTTTAACCCAAAAGCCGGTAAAAGCATAGTCAACGTCATGACTGAGGTCACCAAAATCGCCAACAATTGTGTAGGTATGTTTTTTGGTGATCAGCGGGATCACCTTGTAATAACTGTCGGGAGCAGAAAAAAAAGGCTCCTGCGGCTTTCCAATGATGGTCTTCTGCCCCGCAGTCGTCTTTTTCTCGTTAGTCATTTTGCAAACCGCCTTGTTGTTCGAGGAAGTTCTTGATATCGGCAATCTTCTTCTCGCTCTTCTTGGAGAAGTCGGGATCGAGCTGTTGTGCCTGCGTCAAATAATTGTGGTAATCTTCGCCCAACACCATGGCGACCAGCCCCCGGTTAAACTGGGTATCTGCCCGTCCTGGATGGTGCTTAAGGATTTCGTCGTAATAGCCCCGGGCTTGTTCAAATTCGCCCAGTGCCAAGAAGGAGTCGCCAAGCACCTGGTTGATGGCCGCATCACCAGGACGCAATTCCAGGGCAGTCAGTCCATATGCCACTGCCTGCTTGTATTGCTTTTCCTTCATGTAGCTCTGTGCCAGCATCAGGTAGGAGTCCGCCTTCAGTTTAGGGTCATCGATTTTGTTGTAGTAATCGATGGCGCTCTTCACTTTTCCTACCGTGTAGTAGAGGTTACCCAACCCATAATTCAACAGGTTGATAGCGTCGCGGTCGTCTTTCTTGTCAAAAATCCCCAGTGCCTTCATGAACAGCTCTTCAGCCTGTTCGTAAGACTGGAGACGTGTTAACAGCGACCCTAAATCGTAATAGTTATTAACTTTTTCTGGGTGCTCGTCAATGGCAGTCACCAACCGGTGAACCAGTTGGTTAGTCTGTTCCTGACCAGTCTTTGGTGAATCCTGTGTTGTCATTTTACAGTCTCCTCATCAAATTGTATCTGTAGGATCAATCTTCGTTTTGTGTAAATAGTCCGTCTCATTCCATTTGACCAACTGGAAATGCTTGCCATCTGCAGTCTTCAAAACAGTTGTGGAAGTGTTGGAAAGACCACCACGGTCCTTTAAGTGTTCCAGCGGCACACGCAAAAGGCCATTGATTCCCGCATTTAACGCCGCCCCGTGAGACACAACTAGCACGTTTTGGTCACCGGGATAAGCTTGAGCATATTCTTCAATGGCCGACCGGAAACGGTCAATCACTTCCGAAAAACTCTCGCTATCAATCAGGCGGTTGTCAAACTTATCAGCATGAAAATGAAAACTATCAACCACCTGTGGCCAGCGAGCTTTGACCTCATCAAAACGGCGGCCTTCCATCTTCCCCAGGTTGAATTCGCGCAACCGGCTATCAACCGTCAGCGGAACTGTTTGTCGTAGCTGATCAAGTAAACACAAGGCAGTCGTCAACGCCCGTGGCAGTGGGCTAGCGTATGCATGGGCAAAATTGACTTTTGATAAGTGTTTGGCCAAAAGTTTTATTTCGTGGTAACTCTCCGGTAACAATGGTGAATCACCATGTGCGCCCTGATAACGTGACTCCTTGTTCCATTCTGTTTTCCCGTGACGGACAAAGTAAAATAATGTCATCCTACAACTCTGTTCCTTTCAGCAAGCTTCTTCTCTATCTTAACAGAGTTTTGCCCTTAATAAAGGCCGGTTTAATAAAAAAGTGGCGAATTAATTCGCCACTTAACTGTTTAAACGTATTGTAACTGGTGGTCTTGCTGGTAAGCCCGGTCGATAATTGCACTCCCCAGGCACTCCTCGCCATCATAGAAGACAACCGCTTGGCCAGGAGTGATTGCCCGGGCTGGGTCGTCAAATTCGACGGTCAGGCTGTCATTATCACCATCACCTAAGGTTACGGTGACAGGAACATCCTTCTGGCGGTAACGGAACTTGGCAGTACAACGGAAGTGCTTGCCATAACGGCTAACAACGTCATCAACCCAGTGAATGTCGCTGGCTTCCAGGTGGGTGGCATAGAGTGCCGGGTTGTCGTAGCCCTGACCAACATAGAGGATATTCTTATCAATATCCTTGCCAACAACGAACCACGGGGCATTGCTCTTGGCATTCCCGCCAAGACCCAAGCCACGCCGCTGGCCGATCGTGTAGTACATCAGTCCGGCGTGCTGGCCAACTGTCTCACCATCTAAGGTCTTCATCGGTCCGGGTTGTGCAGGCAAGTAGTGACTCAAAAACTCACGAAAATGTCCATCTTCGCCGATGAAGCAGATGCCGACTGAGTCCTTCTTATTGGCTGTTGCCAAACCAGCCTTCCGCGCGATCTCACGGACTTGCGGCTTTGTATACTTAGCCAGCGGGAAAATCACGTGGTCCAGCTGGTCGTGGTCCAACTGACTGAGGAAGTAAGTCTGGTCCTTGTTTTGGTCAGTCGCACGCATTAAGTGCATGTTGCCATCCTGGTCACGGTGTAGGTCAGCATAGTGACCCATCGCAACGTAATCGGCCCCTAATTGGTGAGCGTAGTCAGTAAAGGCGCGGAACTTGATTTCCTTGTTGCACAAAACATCGGGATTTGGCGTCCGCCCCTTCTTGTATTCATCAATGAAGTAAGTAAAAACGCGGTCCCAGTATTCTTTCTCGAAGTTAACCGAGTAATACGGGATACCAATCTTACTAGCAACCTTGGCGACATCGCGGTAGTCAGTCGTTGCCGTACAGACCCCATTTTCATCGGTATCGTCCCAGTTCTTCATAAATACACCAACAACGTCATAGCCCTGCTGCTTCAGTAGCAATGCAGAAACAGAGGAGTCAACGCCGCCACTCATTCCCACAACAACGCGGGTATGGCTGTGGTCTTTTGCCATTTTTTCACCATCATTTCGTTTTAGATTCTGGTCGTCAACGATTGAAGGTCGTGATTCCAGTAACAGCTATTGTAACAAATGACACGCCCGGTTGACCAGTCAGAACTACTGCCGGTCAAAAATATGCCGGTTGACCATCTCATCCAAAATGAAATGGTACTGCAAGACAAACTCCTTAGACCGGGGCCCCTTAAAGATATTAATCTTACTCATGCCATTGCCGTTAACGGTTTCCATCTTAAAACCATCCATCGCTGCAGTGATCCAAATCTTCAGTTTAGCAGCAGGATGGAACGGTGAGGTCCGATCCAAGCTCCCCTCGTAGGTGAATGTCCCCCGTCGTGACTGCTCAAATCCCAGGTCGTTGAGGGTATATTCCTTAATTTGCGGACTGATGGTATAAGTTTGGCTATCACCAGCAACTTTGACTGATTTACTGTATGGCATCCTAACCCTCCTTAACTCGCTTAGCAATCTTAGCAATATTATCCGCTAGTGCATCGACCTGTTCGGCAGTGTTCATAACACCCAAGCTGACCCGGATTGACTCATTAATTCGTGGGCTATCGGAACCGAACATCGCTTCCAGAACGTGTGATGGTTCGAGGCTGCCCGCAGTGCAAGCTGACCCACCGGAAACGGCAAAACCTGCCAAATCAAGGCTGTTTTGCATCGCCTGCGTTGGTACCCCTTTGATCCACAGGTTTAAGATCTGCGGCATTGCCTTTTCAACTGGTTCACCATTGATAGCGAAGTCAACGCCATCAGCCGTCAACCTGTTTACTAATTGCTGCTTAAAGGCAATAAACTTTTGACCGCGAGCTTTCTTCACCGCTGGCGCCAGCAGGCTGACCGCCTTTGCAAAGGCAGCAGTCGCCGGCACGTTTTCGGTTCCGGCACGCCGCTTGTTTTCCTGATCACCACCCTTAATCAAGCTAGGGAACTTCAGTCCTTCGCGCCGGTACAAGAAGCCAATCATTTTGGGCCCGTTAATCTTATGAGCCGAGGTGGACAAGAGGTCGATGTGGTCGCGGTTCACATCAATTTGTTCCAGTCCGTAAGCCTGGACCGCATCGGTGTGAAACCAGGCCTGGTGATCGGCCAGCAATTCCCCAATTTCGTGGATTGGCATCTTCGTCCCGACTTCGTTGTTGGCCATCATCACTGACACCAGGGTCGTCTGGTCATCAAGTGCGTCCTTTAAGTCATCTAAGGAGATCATCCCCTGCTGGTCAACCGGCAAGTAGGTCACCTTGAAGCCTTCTTGTTCAAGTGCTTGACAGCTCTTTAAGACCGCCTCGTGTTCAACAGCCGTCGTAATAATGTGCTTGCCAAGTGACTGCCGGGCATGCGCCACCTGGGTAATGGCAGTGTTATCACTCTCGGAACCACCACTGGTAAAAACAATTTCATCGTCCTGAGCCCCAATGCTGTTGGTGATGATATGACGGCTGTCTTCCAATACCCGCTTGGCGTCACGGCCATAGCCGTAACCCGTTGACGCATTGCCCCAGTGATTTTTAAGCTGGTCCATCAACACGTCAATCACCGGCTGGACCATGGGCGTCGTTGCTGAATTATCAAAATATGCCTCTGCCAAGATTACTCCTCCTTTGGCAAATGCTTCATCATTGTCATCAACATCGTTGCCGAACGCTTACCGGCGTCGATGATGAATTTATCAAAACTGACCCCCGCATCCTCGTCGGCGGTGTCCGACATAGCTCTCAAAACAACGTAGGGAACCTGGTGGTCATTTGCTACTTGTCCCACGGCCGCACCTTCCATTTCTGCCGCCAGTGCCTGCGGGAAGTAGTGCTTGATCTTAGCGATTGCCTCGCTGCTGGAGACAAACTGGTCACCACTAACAATTAAGCCGCGCACCGTGTGCAATCCAGTCTCTTCGCTGGCAGCTACCAACTGGTCTCCCCAGAGTTGTGAAGCTGGAAAAGTGGCTGGCTGTTGCGGCAACTGACCATAAACGTAGTCAAAGGCCCGCGCATCCACATCATGGTAGGCAGTTTCACTCGAGATGACAATGTCACCAACGTGGAGGCCGTCGCCAATTCCGCCCGCAGAACCAGAATTAATCACCACCGTCGCCCCGAATTCGCTAATCAGGTGTTCGGTGGTAATACCAGCTTCGACTTTACCAATCCCCGACTCAACCAGGATAACCGGCTGGCCAAAGAGTTCACCCACGTGGTAGTCCTTGCCGCTCAGGTGGTGGACTTCATCGTTGTCCATTGCCGCAAGCAGTTCCTTAATTTCTTCCTGCATCGCACAGATAATTCCAATTTTACTCATAAAAGTTGCTCCTTAACCCATAAAAAATAAAATCAAATAAACAATGATGATCAGGGCCACCAAGACCGCAATCGTAATATTTAGCCGTTTGGCCAGCCGCTGGCTTTTTTCTTCAGCAACCGCCTGCTTGTCCGACTGTAAACTTGCTGCCCGCGTTTGTCCAGTGCCGACGCTTTCCTCCTGCTCACCATCATCACCGGTGTCGGCTGTCATGGCTGATGAACGTGATGCTTCAGGAATTGCGTCAGACCCGTTTTCTTGCGGGTCATCAACGGGGCGTTTAAAGACACGATGATGCCCCCGTTTGCTCTGCCGCCGGTACTCCTCCCGCGTCATGTGCGGGCTTTCGTCATGGTCGTTTTCCCTAGTCATTTTTCTGCCCCTTTAGGTAGTAAATTGCCATAATCGTTTTGGCGTCGGTTATTTGACCCTGTTCAATCATCTTCAATCCCTCGGTTAATGACAACCATCTCAACCGAAGTTCTTCGTCAGGATCTTGTGGCAGTTTTTTCTCCACGGGTGAAAGCCCTGTGGCCAGGTAAAGCGTCAAGTACTCATCTGAGAAGCCAACCGAACTGTGAAAGCCAAAAATCTTGGTGAGCTTGTCCGCCTGAAGTCGCGTCTCTTCATTCAGTTCGCGTTTAGCAGCAGCCAAGGAAGAACCATGGTCGCGACTATCAACTTTGCCCGCTGGAATTTCCATGGTGGTAGTGGCGATTGGTTCCCGCCACTGCTTAACGACAGCAAACAGCCCCTTGTCGTTAACGACCAGCAAGCACACCGCCTTGGCATGACGAACAATTTCTCTCGTGGCAACCCGTCCGGCGGGAGTCTTCACCTTTTCTACCTCTACCTTGATCAACCGGCCATCAAAAACTTTTTTCCGTTCAACTGGTACTTCACGAAAATCCATGTTGGTTCCCCCTTAGCGAATGATCTTAACGCGGGCCGCTTGTGGCCCCCGTTTGCCCTGAATCACCACCAGGGAAACCCGGTCGCCACTCCGGAGTTCATGCCGGTCGTAGGGCATAATCCCGCGCGCGTGAACATAGACCGCAGGTTCATGCGGGATAGAAATGAATCCCCATCCCTTTTGTTGGTCATACTGTTTAACTGTTCCTGTCAGCATTTTTCTTCCTCCCGAGTTGATATCGTCTTATTTTACACCGTTCAACGCTCTCCTGTCATTCAATGATTGTCACAGAAAAAGACCGTTCCCCGACGGAAAACGGTCTTGCGTTAATTTCAACAACTTACTTTTCGAGGCCTTCCTCGACAGTTTCAGGGAAGTTGTCACGAACGATCTTTGCACAACGCGCACAAAGTTGCGGATAAGCTGGATCGCTACCAAGATCTTCGGTGGTCATCCGGCAACGCTGACAAACCTCACCAGGGGCCGCACTGATCTTAACGGCAACCTGGTCGTCAAAGGAAACCGCGTCAGCTGGTGCATCATCAACATCATGAATGGTCAGCGCAGAAACGCCTAACACTTGTTTGATGTTGGCATTGAGCCGGTCAAGCAGTGCCTGCTGGTTGGCAGTCAGGTAAAGGTCGGCTTTAGCCTCAAGTGACTTACCAATGACCTTGTTATTCCGCGCTTCTTCCAAACCCTTCAACACGTGAGAACGGATCGTCATAAACTGTTGCCAATCTACGGCCAGTTCATCTTCACCATCAAAATGTTGCGGTTCTGGAATGTCGGTCAATTGAACAAATTCCTGTTCAGTCCCGGCCATGTACTGCCATACTTCCTCGGTGGTGTGAGGGAGGATTGGCGTCAACAGCTTAACCAGCCCATCTAGGATGTCGTAGAAGACAGTCTGCATTGAACGGCGAGCCGGTGAATCTTCAGCTTCAATGTAGAGTACATCCTTGGCAACGTTCATATAGAACGCGGATAAGTCGTTGTTAACAAAGTTGATCAACTGCTTGTAGGCGCTCAGGAAGTCGTAGTCATCCATCTTCTGACGCATCCCGTCCAGGAAGTGGTTGAAGTTGATTTCCATGTACTTGTCAATGGATTCCAATTGATTGAAGGAAACCCGATCTTTAGCAGGATCAAAGTCACTGACGTTGGCCAACAGGAAGCGGAAGGTATTCCGGATCTTACGGTAAGCTTCAGAAATCTGCTGGAAGCTCCCCATGGAAACTCGGACGTCCGCACTGGTATCAACACTCATCACCCACAGGCGAATGATTTCAGCACCCATCTGGTCAACTACCTTGGCCGGATCAATAACGTTCCCCATGGACTTACTCATCTTATTGCCACGCTTATCCAACGTGAACCCTTGGCTGAGGATGGCCTTGTATGGCGCATGACCGTCCATTACCACACTGGTAATCAAGCTGGAGTTGAACCAGCCACGGTACTGGTCTGACCCTTCCAGGTAGAGGTCAGCTGGGTATGTCAGATCCGGCCGTTCTGCTAAGACACCCTGGTGGGACGAACCGGAGTCGAACCAAACGTCCATGATGTCAGTTTCCTTGGTGAACTTACCGTGCGGCGAGTGTTCGTTAGTGTAACCGTCTGGCAGCAAGTCCTTAGCATCACGTTCAAACCAGACCTTCGAACCATACTTGCGAAAGAGGTCGGAAACGTGGTTGATCGTTTCTTCTTCCATGATCGGGGTCCCATCTTCAGCATAGAAAATCGGCAACGGTACACCCCAGACACGTTGACGAGAAATTACCCAGTCACCACGGTCTTTCAGCATGTTGTACAGTCGGACCTTCCCCCATGACGGTTTGTACTTAACTTCGTCGACAGCGGCCAGGATTTGGTCGCGCATCTTGTCGATAGAAACAAACCACTGGTCGGTCGCCCGGAAGACAATCGGCTTCTTTGTCCGCCAGTCAAAGGGGTAGGAGTGCTTCAGGGGTTCTTCCAGCAGCAATGCGGAATGCTCCTTCAGCAGCTTCAGTGAAATATCATCGGCCTTTTGGTAGAAGACGCCATCGAATTCAGGACCATTTTCGGCGGTCAAGACACCCTGGTCATTCATTGGGGCAAAGACTGGCAAGTTGTACTTCAACCCGAAGTGGTAGTCATCATCCCCGTAACCAGGAGCGGTGTGGACCAAACCGGTACCGGTATCAGCCGTAACGTAGTCAGCTAGACCAACGAGTAGGTCACGGTCAATGTATGGGTGCTTGGTGGTGATCCCTTCCAAGTCCTTACCGGCAACGTGATTGACGGTTTCGTATTCGTCCCAGCCAAATTTTTCTGCCAATTTGTCTAACAAGGTGGCAGCAACCAGGTATTTACGGTCACTGCCGGCAGGCTTAACGACCACGTAGTCAAAGTCGGCATTGACAGCCACCGCTTCGGAAGCGGGAATGGTCCACGGCGTCGTCGTCCAAACAACCAGATAAGTGTTGTTATCTAACACGCCCTTGCCGTCCTTCACTTGTTCAACAAAGAAGGCTGTTTTGGCAACGATATCGTGGTATTCAACTTCCGCTTCAGCTAAGGCTGATTCGGATGACCATGACCAGTAGACTGGCTTCTTTGCCTGGTACAGGAGCCCCTTCTTGGCAAAGGCACCAAAGACCTTAATTTGGGCGGCTTCAAATTCCTTGTTCAATGTCAGGTAAGGGTGGTCCCAATCCCCGGAAACTCCCAGCCGCTTGAAACCTGCCATCTGCCGCTTAACTTGTTCCAGGGCATACTTCCGACACAGGTCGCGGAACTCGGTCGTCGACATCTTCTTCCGATCGTAGCCAGACTTGGTCAATTGGTGTTCAATCGGCAGGCCGTGGGTGTCCCAGCCAGGAACGTATGGTGCCCGGTAACCAGTCATCGACTTAAAGCGCACGATGAAGTCCTTACTGATCTTGTTCATCGCGTGGCCCACGTGAATATTTCCGTTAGCGTATGGCGGGCCATCATGGAGCACAAAGCTCGGTTTCCCCTGGTTTAATTTTTGCCGCTGTTCATAGACCTTATTTTCTTCCCAAATTTTTTCACGGTTGCCTTCCGTTTTGGGCAGCTTACCGCGCATCGGGAACTTGGTTTTGCCAAGATTTAAAGTATCTTTAACCCGCATAGCCATCTTCCTTTCTTCCTTCTCTGATTTTCGTTAACAAAAAAACTTCGTCCCGCATAGGACGAAGTATTCGTGGTACCACCTAATTTTAGGAGGGTCTCCCCTCCCCTCAGACATTGCATAACGGTAATGAGCCGATCTGTTTTGGCAGACACTCAGGGATGATCTAGCATTGGGCTCCCTGCTAACCTTGCACCAACTGTTAGCTCGCTAAAGGGAGTGATCCAACACCCGCTGTTCTCCTCATCATTTTGTTAACGAAATGTTCGCCGACTACTTGGCCTGGTCATCATCTGGGAAGATAACCACCGTTTCCCCCGCACCGTTCTCCTGGTTCGGTTGAGCCGGTTGACTGTTGTCTTCCGCCGGTGTCGCCTGCTCAGTGGCTTGTTGTTGCTCGCTGCTGGGCGTTTTTTCGACAGCCGGTTGACTGCTGGCCGTTGGCTGGCTTGATGGTGATGATTTTACACTGTCGTCGGAATCCTTGTCAAGACGACTCCCCAGAATCTTCTGGATTTCATCATACTTGCTCAGGTCATCGTTTGCTAGCAAGGTATCCCAGTCCTTGCTCTTGACCACTTCCAGTTGCGACTCCAGCATTACCTGCAACCGCTGACGGAAAATCCGTGTTTGTTTTTTGAGATCGTTGGTTTCGGTAGTCAGCTTGCGAGTGTCATCCGCACTAGTTTCGATGACCTGGTTAGCCTTACTATTTGCTTCCGCTACGATATCCGTGGCCTGCTTCTGCGCTTCACGAACCATGATTTCAGCTTCGCGTTTGGCATTCGTCTTGACCTTATCAGCAGCCTCCTGCGCCACCAAAATGGACTTGTTGAGCGAATCCTTCATTTCGGTAAAGTAGCGTAATTGTTCCTTTGCCGTTTGGTTTTCCTCAGCCAGCTGGTGGTTTTGTTCGGTCAACGAGTTGATGGTCTCACTGACTTCTTTCAGGAACTCATCAACCTCGCTGCGGTCATAACCACGCATCTTACTATTAAACTGTTTATCCTTAATATCGTCTGCCGTTAAAGCCATTTTGATCCTCCATTACTTCCTAGTAGCCCTGATCACATCCAGGGTTACCTTGATTTTTCCTTTTTTTGTCATGCCGTTTTCTGCCGCCAAGCGAATCCTGCCAGCATGCCTGACGGATAATAAGTCATGAACCGCCAATTGGTAGTCCGGCCGGTCAATATCTTCCCAATTGACACGAACCAGGCCGCGTTCAATCGCCGTCTTGGCTCGGTTACGCGAATAGTTGAAAGCAGCAGCCACTACGCTATCTACCCGTAATGAGGAGATGGTGGTCGCCACTTCTTCCCAGTCGTTAATCGGTTGGATGATATTATCCATGGCAATTGGTTCAAGTTTGACATTAACGCGGCCAATCTTTGTTACCTGCTGACGGAGATACGCAGTCATCTTACGATCCACGACCAATTGCCAGGTAGCATCCTGGTGAAGAATGTCACCAAAAGTGGCTCGCTTAATTCCTGCACTCATCAGCGTTCCTAAGACCTGCCGGTGATGCAGCTCAGTAAACTTTACCGGGTAATTAATGTTGACAAGCTGTAAGTCAAAGTCCGCCAGCTGCGGCTGATAGTATTGGGGATAGAAAAACAAGCGTTGCATCTCCGCCCCTTGCCAGCCGCCATTGCTGGCCGACTTGACATTGTCTTGGCGGTTAACGAGGGTGGACGCAATAAACCGCTGCCGCGGGTTCATAAATTCGGTCAGTACCGGCCGGTATTCATTTGTGGCAGTTGTAATCCAACCCTGGACCTCATCGATAAAAGGCGCCTCATCAGGTCGAAAATGTTGCTTGACGTTTGCGGCTTCCACGTCAAC
>DXGK01000041.1 GCA_019113965.1 Candidatus Limosilactobacillus merdipullorum | reverse complement strand
TCTCATATCCTATTTTTATTATAGTTTAGTTTTCATCGATAAACAACGAAAAAGGAAACGTTTTCGTAAAACTTTAACCAGCTAGACTAAAAGTTTTCACACTTTTAACTCCCGCTTCACGAAACAACCCTGCCGCATGATACATTGTTCGTCCGGTCGTATATACGTCGTCAACCAACACTACTCTCTTCCCATAAACGCTCTGTCGGGACTTATCATCAACCCAGCAGAAAGGCTGCTTTAGCGCTAATCGTTCTTGGCGGTCACGGGTCGATTGGGGTCGTTTTTCATTACTAATAACAGCGAGCAGTTCTTCAGTTGGTCGGTCAATTATCCCCTGAACCTGGTTAAACCCTCTTGTTAGCCATGTTTGTTGAGCAATGGGGACGGTGGTAATGATATCTGCCTGATACTTATCCAGCTGCTGTGCCATTGCCTGGGTAAAGACGGACCGTATCCGGTAATCGCCCTGAAATTTATAACGATGCATAAACTCCTTCATCGCGTCATTATACTGATAGAGACATTGGTGGTCCAGGTGCCACCCTAGCTCTTGTTTCCATTGATGACACTCCTGACATAGTTGTCCAGCTTTGGTCGTCCTCCCACAACCTCTGCAGTGTGGCTCAGGATAATGGGCAAACTGTCCCCAGCAGTGTGAACAGACAGTTTCTTCGCGAAGAGGTCCTATTCGTAATAATTCCCGCCAGCTTAGTTTTAAAGGTACTTGCCGGTTACATAGCAGACAGTTCATCCTTCACCCGCCTCCCCCGCTGGTTTAAATAAATCACCTGCCGTTTTGCCTCATTGACGCTTCGGCAACAACTATCGACCCAGAAAAGCACCTTGCCGTCAGGCCGTTTAGCCGAGCGACCAACCCGGCCCGCAATCTGTACCAGCGCCGAGGAAGAGAAAACCGTATCGTCAGCTCCTAACACTCCTAAGTCTATGCCAGGGAAAGTGACACCGCGCTCCAAAATTGTCGTGGTCACTAGTGCCTGAATTTTCTCAGTACGCATTAAGGCCACCTTGGCTAAGCGTTGTGGGTCGCCTGCATGGACGGTTCGAAAATTCAGCCGTGGGCACTGGCAGCTGAGGCAAGCCGCTACTGGTTTTAGGTCGGCAACGTGTGGGACAAAAAACAAAAAGCGCCGCCCCGTCCTTTCCCATGATGATACCTGCCTGACTACCGCCGCCGGCAGGCATCCTTTGACAACTTTCTTCCGCCAGCCGGTGACCAAAATCTCCTTGACTTGTGGTAACGAGTGTCCGTGATAGCGAAGCGGGAGGTAGGAAACCTGCAGTTGACCACGGTGCGCCTGATGAAGCAGGACCCGTCCCGGAGTAGCAGTCATCAATAAAAGCCCACCATCCACCTTGACCGCCTGGTCTGTCGCAAAGAGTAAGGCAGAATTGGCCGCATAGGGGAAAGCATCCACCTCGTCGACCACCAGGTTATCAAAGGCATGGTAGAAACGTAATAATTGGTGGGTAGTACAGAGCGTCAGCTGGCGATAATGGTATGGTTCCTCCTGACGGCCGTGGAGGACTGCAATGGGGACGTGGGCAAATGCCTGCTGAAGGCGCGGAAAGAGCTCAATGATGACATCAACGCGTGGCGAGGCCACCGCTACCCGCTCACCGCGACTTAATGCAGCTGCTAATCCCGCAAAGATCATTTCCGTTTTACCTGCCCCGGTCACCGCCCATAGCAACTGTCGCTGGTGGTCAACCATCCCCTGGCAGACCTTTGCCGAAATCCTCGCTTGCAGCGGCGATAGTTGACCATGCCAACTTAATGGTGCTTTGGGGATGGCAAATTGATTTGTCTCAGCCACATGGTAAAATTGATCCAATGTGGAAACGCGACCCAGCTGCAGGCAATGGGGACAGTAGAATTGTCCATGGGGTAACGCCACTTCCTCCTTGGGACTAGCCGTGTTGCACCGCAGACAGCGAACCGTCTTTGTACCGACGTTCATTGTCGGTAAAACCGCGATGCGTTCGTCAGGTGGTACCGTCCCCTTTGGTACCAGTACCCGCCTGCCATAATAATTTGTTAAATCCATCTCCTCACCCCTTACTGAATAAGTACGGGAAAAGAAAGGAAGATTGTTGAATGTTTTTAACTATTGGTAAAAATGCGGAATACGAACAGGTGATTAAAAAGTCACGTTTTATCTGCAACGTTGCCCGCATTAGTAACGAAGAAGAAGCCCGCGCCTTTATTGAACAGGTAAAAGCCAACCACCGCAAGGCGACGCACCATTGTTTTGCCTACTTGGTGGGTGACAACGCCGAAGTCCAACGAGAAAGTGATAATGGCGAGCCCAGCGGGACGGCGGGCGTGCCGATCCTAGAAGCGTTGCAACTCAAGCACCTCCACAATGTTGTCGCCGTCGTCACAAGGTACTTTGGTGGCATTAAACTTGGCGCTGGCGGATTAATTCGTGCCTATAGCAACACTACTACTGGCGGGATTGAGGTGGCTGGCATTGTTTCCCGAATTGAACAGCTGACAATGATCATTGATTGCCCTTATCCCCTGCATGACCAAGTAACGTACTATTGCCAGCAAAACCAATTGGTCATTGACCATGAGGACTTTGCCGCTACGGTGGCAATGACCGTCTTTGTCGACCAAACTAATGCAGACCAACAAATCGAGTCCTTGACCAACCGCTTTAATAATCAGCTTAAAATAAAAAAGGGAACTTCCCGATTCCGAGAAGTTCCTTATGAAGGATAGGCATTAGCACCGCTATTGAGCGGTGTTTTTTTGTGGTACTACCCACCAGTAAATCAACAAAATAAAAGCACAGAGAACCGTCAACAATATAAAGGCATGCTGGGTCCCCGTAGCAGTCGAGGCGGCTAATGGGGCCGCACTTTGCTGGATCAGCCCAACGATGGCAGCCGTAATAGAAGTCCCCATTACTCCCGCAAACTGTTGAAGGATATTCAGGATCGCATTCCCTTGTGTCTGATTTTCCTGACCGACTACCTGCAGTGCACCGGTCATCACCGTTCCCATGCAGCTCCCCATCCCGGCCATGTAAAGAATATAGATCACCATAATTTCGGTATCGGTCATTGACCGGCTTAAGTAGCTGAAGATGATTAACGAGAGCAGGCAGCAAGTCATTCCAACCAGGATGGGACGACGTGCACCCCAGCGATCCAAAATTCGCCCGCCAAGTGGTGCAAAGAACGCTCCGGCCACTCCTGCCGGTAAAACAACCAGCCCTGCCGTCAGCGAACTGTGGTGATTAACCAACTGAATGTAGTTTGGCAAAAGAAAAGCGTAACCCAACGAAATGAGCTGAGTACAGAAGAAACCAACAACGTGACCAGCAAAGCGCATGTTAGCAAACAGCCGCAGGTTCAGGACTGGCACTTGAACAGTGAGGGACCGCCAGGTTAAGCCCACTAAACCAATCAGACCAATGAGGAGGGCCCCACCGACCGACCAACTGAGAAAATGACCACTACTCAGGTGGCTGAAGCCAAAGACAAGACCACCGAACATGACTAAAATCAGTAAGCAGCTCGGCCAATCTAACTGGGACTGACGGATGGCAGCTGTTTATTGGATCCCCCAGAGTCCTGCAAGCAGTGAAAATAATAACAAGGACAAGAGCAGAACAAAGATCCACCGCCAACCCCAGCGATTAGCAACCAAACCGCCAAAGGTTGGACCGATCGCTGGCGCAATCCCCGTAATCAGGTTACCAACACCCATCATCAGACCAATCTTGCTGCTGGGAACCTGTTCCAAGATAATATTGAACATTAGTGGTAAGGCAATCCCAGTCCCACAACCTTAGATGGCCCGACCGAGTAACAGCAAGCCAAACGATGGCGCAAAAGTATCAAGGACTACCCCGGTAATGAAGAGTAAATTGGCTACCAAGAAGAGCGATTTAGTACTTCGCGTGGTTTTCAAATATGACGATAGCGGAACAATGACAGCCACTACCAGTAAGTAAATGGAAGTCATCCACTGCACTGTCCCGATGGAGACATGAAATTGTCTCATCAAAATCGGAAACATCACGTTCATCGCCGTTTCCACAATAACACCACAAAACGACATCAGTCCCGTTGCAACCACCGCGGCGATAACCCTGGCTGGAATTTGATCATCTTTTTCTTTCATTAGCCAAACCTTTTCTAACTTAGTTACCTGGTCACCTTAACACAATTCGGTGAACCTTCATAGCCGCAAAAAAGTAAGTACTTCACTAAAGGATATTGGCCGTAAGAATAAAAGCCGGGCCGCAGCCCAGCTTTGTTAGCTTATTCGTGTAAGTGATAGTTGTAGTTAGAAACGATAATGTTCTCCCGCGAATTCAACAATGCCCGCAGGCGGAGACTGGTCTGGTTATGCAAAGCCAGCTGCCAGTGCTTCTTTGGCACGAACTGTGGTACCAGTACCGTCACAGAGTAGTTCCGCTCAGCAGCCTTTTTGGCAATTTCGTCAACGAAACGCAAGGTTGGCTTGGCAATTGAACGGTACGAGGTATGCAGGTCCACAAAGCGGACATCTGGATATTCAGCCTTAAACTCGTTGGCCGTCTTATGTTCCTTTTCCCTATTTTCATCAAAGGAAACGTGCATGGCGAATACGTAGTCACCAATCGAACGGGCGTAGTTGACCGCCCCGCGAGTGACCCGGGTAACGTTCCCAACCAGTACGATGACAGTCGAGCCCTCATAGTCGTGGAGCTGAACCTTAGTCTTTTCCGCGACCCGCAATTGCTTAGCCACACTCACGTAATGGTTATGAATCTTATGGAACATGTACAGCAAGAACGGCATAATGATCAGGTATGGCCAAACGTTGCTAAAGTGTTGCCAAAACAGGAAAATAACCAAACAGAAAGAAATGAGTGCACCTATCAGGTTAATAAAAGACTTACCGAGCCACAGTCCCTCCTTATGGCGGAACCAGTGAATAATCATCCCTGACTGCGAGAGGGTAAACGGTACAAAGACCCCGACAGCATAAAGTGGGATTAACTTGTTAGTCTTCCCGTGGAAGAGGAGGATCATCACAATCGCACCGATTGCCAGGGAAATAATGCCGTTAGAATATCCCAGCCGGTCTCCACGGTCCATAAAGGCGTGTGGCATGTACTTATCCTTGGCCATATTGTAAGCCAAGATCGGAAAAGCAGAAAAACCGGTGTTAGCAGCCACCGCTAAAATCATTGCGGTCGTCAACTGTAAGAGATAGAAGCCAAATCCATGACCACCAAAGACCTTGGCACCAATCTGTGAAAGAACCGTGGCGTGGGGGTTCGGAATAATGCCTAAGTAGTGACTGAAGAACGTAATCCCAGCGAAGAAAGTGGCCAAAATCAGACTCATAATGGTCAGTGTAGTGGCAGCATTCCGCCGTTTTGGGCTCTTAAAGTTCGGCACAGCGTTACTGATGGCTTCCACACCAGTCAGCGATGATGAACCAGCTGAGAAAGCCCGAATAAAGAGAACCGCAGACATTCCGGCAACTGGTGTCCTAATATCAGCAGTAGCCTGGTACTGGATGTGACCACTGAGGATATTGTACGCACCCCAGATCAGCATCACGGAAATCATAATGATGAACGAATATACGGGCACGGTTAGGAAGTTGGCACTTTCGCTCATTCCCCGGAGATTCAGCATCATAATCAGTAGGACAATAATGATCGAAATCGGCACCGAGAACTTATAGAGCGCCGGGATGGCCGAGGTAATCGCCTCGGTCCCTGAGGTTGTCGAAACCGCCACGGTCAACATGTAGTCAACAAGCAACGAACCACCAGCCATTAAGCCACCGTTACTCCCCCAGTTTTCGGTGGCAACGACATAGGCACCACCACCGCTTGGGTAAGCGTAAATGATCTGCCGGTAAGATAGAGTAATCGCTAACAGCAAGATCAGCACAATCCCAGCAATTGGTAGTGAATACCAAATGGCAGCGCTGGATAAGGTCACCAGAACCGTCGTAATTTGCTCCGTCCCATAGGCAACGGATGAAACGGCATCTGACGAAAGCATTGCCAGTGCCTTGAATTTTGTCAAGCTACTTTGACCTGTGTCCAGACTCTTCAGCGGCTTCCCAATTAAAATGCGCTTTAAATAACGCCACATAATTGCTTATCCTCCCATTAAAATTCACTGTGCTATTTTACAACATGTCAACGACGAAAAGCTACTCCATGTGCAAAAAAGAGGCGCGCTAGCAATTATTAATAGTCGTTTTATAAGACAAAAACGCCATTTTGAACAAAAAAAGACCCCGTTTTGCAACGAGGTCTTAGTTATTATTATGCAGTTAATCAGCTGAAGCTGCCAATTACATTGCACCGCCCATACCAGCAGGAGCACCGGCACCAGCAGCACCGTTATTGTTGTCCTTTGGTTCTGGCTTATCGGCAACAACTGCTTCAGTCGTCAGCAGCAGTGATGAAACAGAAGCGGCATTTTGCAGAGCTGACCGGGTAACCTTGGTTGGGTCAACAATTCCGGCATCAATCATGTCTTCAAACTTGCCATCTGCGGCGTTGTAACCAACACCTGGCTTTTCATTCTTCAGGTGGTCAACGATTACTGAGCCTTCAACACCAGCGTTTTCGGCGATCTGACGAACAGGTGCTTCCAAAGCAGCCTTAACGATCCGGACACCAGTCTTTTCGTCACCTTCAGTTTCGTCTTCCAACTTAGCCAGTTCTGGGATGACATTGATCAGAGCAGTACCACCACCAGGAACAAAGCCTTCGTCGACGGCAGCCCGGGTAGCGTTCAGGGCGTCTTCAATGTGGTACTTACGTTCCTTCAGTTCGGTTTCGGTTGCGGCACCAACCTTAACAACGGCAACACCGCCGGCCAACTTTGCCAGACGTTCTTGCAGCTTTTCCTTATCAAAGCTGGAAGTAGATTCTGCAATAGCCTTCTTCAATTGTTCAACACGTTCAGCAATGGCATCCTTGCTGCCCTTGCCATCAACAATGGTGGTGGTGTCCTTAGTTACCGTAACCTTGTTGGCTTGGCCAAGTTGGTCAACAGTGACATCCTTCAGGTTCATCCCGAAGTCATCGGAAATAACCGTCCCGCCAGTCAGGATGGCGATATCAGCCAGTTGAGCCTTCCGACGGTCACCAAAGCCAGGAGCCTTAACGGCACAGACGTTGAAAGTCCCACGAATCTTGTTCAAAACAAGGGTTGGCAGTGCTTCACCGGTAATGTCATCGGCAATGATCAGCAATGCCCGACCTTGTTGAACAACTTCCTGCAGCAGTGGCAGGATATCCTGAATGTTGCTGATCTTCTTGTCAGTAATCAGGATGTATGGGTTGTCAAGGTCAGCTTCCATCTTGTCGTTGTCGGTGACCATGTATTGAGACATGTAGCCACGGTCGAAGCTCATCCCTTCAACAACGTCAACACTTGTCTGAACACCACGGGAGTCTTCAATAGTAATGACACCATCATGACCAACCTTTTCCATGGCATCGGCAATCAGCTGGCCAACCTTTTCGTCGGCTGCAGAAATGGAGGCAATTTGTGCAATATCATCCTTGGTCTTAACGTCGTGTGACATCTTCTTCAAACCAGCAACAGCGGCTTGCGTTGCCTTGTCGATCCCGCGACGAACACCAATTGGGTTGGCACCGGCGGTAACGTTCTTCATGCCTTCGTTAACGATAGCCTGGGTCAGAACGGTAGCAGTTGTAGTCCCGTCACCCGCAACATCGTTGGTCTTGGAAGCAACTTCGGAAACAAGCTTAGCACCCATATTTTCAAAGTGGTCTTCCAGGTCGATGCTCTTAGCGATCGTTACACCGTCATTAGTAATGGTTGGGGCACCATAGTGCTGTTCCAAAACAACGTTACGACCCTTAGGACCAATCGTGGTCTTAACAGTGTTGGCCAGCTTGTCAACACCCTTCAGCATCCGTGAACGTGCATCTTCAGAAAAACGAATTTCTTTTGCCATTATTTTGTCACCTCAAAATCTTTGCTTAATTAACTAACGAACCATCCAACAGCAGTGATTAGTCGACTACCGCAACGAGGTCCTTTTCGTGAATAACCAGGTACTTTTCACCGCCGTATTCAACTTCGTTACCAGCGTACTTGTCAAAGAGAACCTTGTCCCCTTCCTTAACGCTTGGTTCAACCTTTTGTCCGTTATCAAGGAGACGGCCTTCACCAACAGCAACTACCGTGCCCGTAGTTGGCTTGCTCTTAGCATTTGAAGCAAGCACAATGCCGCCGACAGTCTTTTCTTCTTCCTCTTCGGCCTTCAGAACAACACGATCACCTAATGGCTTTAACACGTGAATCCCTCCATCTCATTTATCTTAATTTTATTTCATTAGCAGAATTAGCACTCTTCTGTGTTAAGTGCTAACTACATTTACTACTATAACATGCTAATCCTAAATTGCAACAATTATTTGACCAATTTTGACTTTTACTCGTTGATAACGAAAAAAGCGTAGCCGGCAACTGCCAAGCTACGCCCTTTCAGGGACTTTATTGTCCTTCTTTATTATTTTCAATAAAGTAAATGAGGGTTTGCAATTCATTGGTCAAGTCGATGTTTTGCACCCACACGTTTTTTGGCACTTGCAATCGTACCGGCGTGAAGTTCAAAATCCCGTGAACCCCTGCTTCCACTAATTCATCAGTCACGTGTTGCGACTCTGAACCAGGCACCGTCAAAATAACCACGTCGATCTGTTGTTCGCGCAACTGATGTTGCATCTCACTAACCGGGTAAACCGGGATCCCGCTCTTCACCCGGTTATCTAATTCTGGCTTGGGATCAAAGGCGGCACTAATTCGCAGGTTCGTTGACTGATGGAAGTTGTAATTCATCAGGGCACTGCCTAGACTCCCCACACCAACCAGCGCCACACTAGTCAGCTTGTCCTGGTTCAGAATACCCTTGAAAAAGTCCAGCAGCTTATCCACATCGTAACCATAACCGCGCCGACCTAATTCACCAAAATAAGAAAAATCGCGGCGAATCGTCGCCGGGTCAACCTGCACGGCCTTGGACAGGTCATTGGACGAGACCCGGTGCTGCTTCGTGTTATGCAGGACATTTAAATAGCGATAGTATACCGGCAACCGTTTGGCCGTTGCTCGTGGAATCTTGCGAGTTGCCATATCATTTCCTCCGTTCAAAAAAATTTAATCGCTATTATTCTATCAATTTATCGAAACTTTGTGAATACTTAATCAATGAATTTTATCATTATCGATTGCTGGGTCATTTATGCTAAACTGGGTGTTTAGAACAAAGTCTGATTGAGGTTATTATGTTAATTTTACAAGCCAAAAATGTTATGCGCCGCTTTGGTGCCGACATCTTATTTAGCAAAGTGAACGTCCAAGTGGACGAGCACGCTCGGCTCGCCCTCGTTGGTCGCAACGGGGCTGGTAAGACAACGCTCCTAAAGATGATCGCCGGGATTACGGAACCTGATGAGGGAACCATCAGTAAAACTAAGGGACTCTCGATTGGTTACCTTGCCCAAGACCAAGGGCTAGATTCACAAAATTCGATTTGGGCAGAATTAGATTCTGTTTTTGCTCCCCTTCACAAACTGGAAGCAGAAATTAACCAATTAGAACAACAAGTTGCTGACGCCACCACCAAAAAAGGTCCTCAGCTGCCTGAATTGCTCAAAACATATGACCAGCTTCAGCAACGTTACAAAGAGGCGGGTGGTTTCGAATATCAATCACGGATGCGGGGAATTCTAACTGGCTTTGGCTTCCCGCCAGAGATGGACTCGCTAGCTATCAATTCGCTGTCCGGTGGGCAGAAGACCAAATTGGCCTTAGCCAAAATTCTTCTCCAGCAGCCCCAACTGCTAATTCTTGATGAACCGACTAACCACCTGGACATGAACGTTCTCAGCTGGCTGGAAGACTACCTGAAGTCGTATCAAGGAGCTTTACTAGTCGTTTCACACGACCGTTACTTCCTGGACCGGGTAGTTAACGAGATTGACGACTTGGATAACGGTACTATCCGCCATTACCGGGGCAACTACAGCGCCTATACCAAGCAAAAACGGCAATGGCTCCAAACGGCCATGAAACACTACGAGCAACAACAAGCAAAAATTGCTAAGCTGGAAGACTACGTCAACCGTAACCTAGTGCGGGCTAGCACTACTAAACAAGCCCAGTCTCGTCGGCGGCAGCTGGAAAAAATGGACCGACTTGAAAAGCCAACTGCCGATACTTCGTCTATTCACTTTCATTTTCATGCCGACCACCCAAGCGGCAATGAAGTGCTAGATGTCGACCAGCTTAAGATTGGTTACAACGAACAGGTATTGGCCGGCCCCCTTAGTTTTTCAGAACGCAAGGGTCAACGCATCGGCATCTTTGGCCCTAACGGGATTGGCAAGTCCACACTGCTCAAAACCATCCTGCACCAATTGCCGCCAATCGCGGGGACCATCAAACTCGGTGCCAGCCTTCAAATTGGTTACTACGACCAGGAACAGCAAAGCTTGCACCCAGAGAAGACGGTCCTCGATGAAATCTGGGATGAACACCCTGAAATCCCCGAAGCGGAAATCAGGTCCCTGCTTGGTAGTTTTCTCTTTGTCGGTGATGACGTCTTTAAACCAGTCCACGACTTGTCCGGTGGCGAAAAAGCACGACTTGAGTTAACCAAGCTATCGTTTACACCGATCAACTTCCTCCTGCTCGATGAACCGACCAACCACCTCGACATCGATAGCCGTGAGGTCCTGGAAACGGCCATCAACGAGTTTGACGGCACGGTTCTCTTTATCTCCCACGACCGGTACTTTATTAACCAAGTCGCCACGGACGTTCTTGATATGTCCGCTACCGGTATGACCCACTATGAAGGCAATTACGATGACTTCCTGGCCCAACAAGCCAAGAAAACCCAGGAAGATCATGGCAGTGACCAGCAACCGGCAACTTCCTCACCAGTTAGCGGGAAAAAGAAGGCTTACCAGCAAAGTAAACAGCAGCAGCGTGAACATAGAAAGTTGCAACGCCAAGCTGATGGTCTCGAACAGCAACTCACCACACTGGAAGGCCAGCAAGACAAAATTAAGGAAGAAATGGCTAAACCCGAACATGCGACCGATATTGCTAAATTAACTGACCTTCAAAAGCAACTCGACGAGTTAACTAAGCAAGCTGACGATGTCGAGGAACAGTGGACAGAAGCCGCAATGGCACTTGAAGACTTTGAAGACAAACATTAGTAGACAAAAAAATGACGGCGAAATTCGCCGTCATTTTTTTATTCTGTCACTGGGTTCATCCGGGGAAATGATAATCCCGGGACCGCATTAAGATCCCAGCCGTCCCGGTCGCCGTAAAGGTAGTTGACCGTCCCAGCAGCACCAATCATTGCGGCATTATCGCCGCAATACTTTAACGGTGCTTGCAGTGTTACCAAATCCGGAAACTCCTTAGCCAGGTCATGGTTGAGCCGTTTGCGTAAACCATGGTTAGCGGCCACCCCACCTGCCAGGATGAACTGTTCGGCCGGATAACGGTGAAGTGCCCGGACGGTCTTTTCCGCGAGGACATCAACCACACTTTGCTGGAAACTAGCCGCTAAGTCGTACTTGTTTAGTTTTTCACCCCGTTGGTGAGCATTATGAACGGTATTGATAAAGGCGCTCTTCAAACCACTGAAGCTAAAGTCAAAGTTGGCCTCTTTTTCCATCGCCCGCGGGAAGTGGAAAGTATCCTGTCCCTTAGCCGCCCATTCATCGACAGTTTTTCCGGCCGGATAATTAACACCCATCACACGGCCAATCTTATCGTAGGCCTCGCCAGCTGCGTCATCCCGAGTTTCACCAATAATCTGATACTCGTGTTCTTCAACCATGTACACCAGCTCAGTGTGGCCACCGGAAACCAGCAGTGCCAATTGCGGGTACTTAAAGGCTCCCACGAAGCGGGCAGCGTACAGGTGGCCAGTCATATGGTTAACCGGCACTAGTGGCAGCTGGTGTGCCCAGGCAATAGTCTTGGCAGCGGTTACCCCTACCAACAACGAGCCAACTAATCCAGGCCCATATGTCACTGCCACAGCATCCAACTGTTCATAGGAAACACCAGCCTGTGCCAACGCTTCGTCCGTACATTTTGTAATTTGTTCAATATGGTGACGACTGGCAACTTCTGGCACCACCCCACCAAAGCGCTGGTGGCTGGCAATCTGTGTTGCCACAATGTTGGATAAAATTTCGGCACCATCCTTGATTACTGCAACACTAGTTTCGTCACAGCTTGACTCAAATGCCAAAATCAGCGTTGATTCAGTCATTACTCTCTTCCTTTCCCAGAGGAGCGACCATTTCCATGGCGTCCCCATGATCATCTTCGTAATAAGCCTTTTTGATGGTTGACGCGACAAATCCCAGTTGTCGGTAAAGACGCCGGGCAGTGGTATTCTCAACGCGAACTTCCAAGCTCATTGTCAGCATCCCGTTGTTCATCGCAACTTCTTGCAAAGTTTTAATCAGCGCACTGCCAATCCCCAATCGTTGGTAACCCGGAGTGACAGCGATATTAGTAATATGGGCTTCGTTGCGCAACCAATCAAAGGAACAACCGACAAACCCGACAATGTAATTGTCGTCCGTTGCAACCAAATAGAGACGGTGTCGTCGACCTAATTCGCTGGTAAAAGCCAGTGCACTCCATGGAGCATAACCATTGTAAACGCGTCGTTCAATTTCGACCATCGCCTCAACATCGTTAATGTTAGCCCGTTGCAAAAGAACTGTCCGACTGCCAGCGGATAGCGGCCGACTCTTAAAATCGATCGGGTGTGCAGCCAGTTCGTTAGCTGTCCTGCCAAGCCAGTGATTAAACTTCTTGAACATAGTTACGGTGTGGTGCGTTAGGATGCTGTTTCTTCCACTCAACCTCTGCTTCCGTCAGCAGCAAGTAATGCGGAACAAAACCGTCAATATCGGTGACCGCTTTTTCTACTGCACCTAGCATGGCGAGTTGATATGCCGATGGCAAAGCATAGTTGGCCGGTAGCAATTGGATATTGGCTGGGAATTGACCATCAAAATGCTGGTTAATCTTCTTGGTTAGTTCACCAACCATCAAGAATGGCTGCTGTTGGTCCTTGAGTTGTTCCACTAAATCAGTCATGGCGACGTGGGTATCAGCAAACCGTTGAACCAGGCGGCCATCTTGCCAATGGTATCCGCCGGCGTAGACATTCCCCCGTCGAGCATCAAAGAATGGTACGATTGTTGCCTGACTTGTTGGCGGAACGTTCGCCGCCAGGACGGCAAGGCTAGAAACCCCAACTAATTCGCAATTCAAAGTGTCAGCTAAGACCTTGGCGGTGGTCACAGCAATCCGCACCCCCGTATAGGATCCTGGTCCTTGAGCAACAACCACCCGGTCCAGGTCCGACGGCTCCCAATGAACCTGTTTCATCAGCTGGTCAATCGTCGGCATGACGTAAATACTGTGGTTTTTAACCATGTTGTAAGTAGTGGTGGCTAAAAGTTTGCCATCTTCAACCAGGGCAATGGCCAATGGGTGGTTGGACGTATCAATCGCCAAAATTTTCACCGTAAACGCTCCTTTCGTTTTTGCCTTCATCATCATACCCCAAATTGCTGGTGGAGTAAAAAGGAAGGGTCCCCGGCCCTTTGGAAAGAAAAATAGTTCCTACCATTCCACTTCGCAGAACTTTAGGAACTATTAAACTGAATTCAGTCGTTAATTATTTATCGTTGTAACCCTGAGGATGGGTTGAATGCCACTTCCAAGCCGAAGCGATAATGTCATGGACATCATCATATTTCGGCTTCCAACCTAGCACTGAACGGGCCTTGTCACTAGCAGCAACCAGTGCATCCGGATCACCCGGACGACGTGGCGCCATCTTCGCCGGAATTGGCTTGCCCGTAACTTCACGGGCAGCTTCCAGCATTTGCTTGTTAGAAAAGCCAGTTGAGGACCCTAGGTTGAAGGCATCGCTTGGGTTGCCCGCCTGCAGGTATTTGATTGCTAAAATGTGGGCATCTGCCAAGTCCATTGGGTGGACATAGTCGCGGACGTTGGTCCCATCAGGGGTGTTGTAATCATCCCCAAAAATACTCAGCTCATCACGCTTACCAGCGGCCACCTGCAGAATGATTGGTACCAAGTGAGTTTCTGGATGGTGGTCTTCACCAATTGAACCATCCGGCTTAGCGCCGGCAACGTTGAAGTAGCGTAAGGCAACAAACTTAATGCCGTAAGCTTTGTCGCACCACTTCATAATCTTTTCCATTGCCAGCTTGCTTTCCCCATATGGATTAATTGGTACTTGGGGGTCGCTTTCCTTGATCGGCATGTGTTCAGGGATACCGTACGTTGCGGCGGTTGAACTGAAGACGATGTACTTAATCCCATGGTCGTGCATTGCTTCCAGCAAAGTAATCATACCACCAGTGTTGTTGTCAAAATACTTCAGCGGTTTCTTCATTGATTCAGCGACCAGAGAGAAAGCAGCAAAGTGAACCACCGCGTCGATCTTTTCCTTGGTAAATAGTTCGTCCAAAAATTCACGGTTACGAATATCACCTTCGTAGAACCGCGCTTTTTCATTTACCGCGGCCCGGTGACCGGTAGATAGGTTATCAGCAACCACCACGTCGTAACCCTTTTCTACTAAGTCAGCCACCATGTGAGAACCGATATAGCCGGCCCCACCAGCAACAAGAATTGCCATCTTTGACCCTCCAATTAATAATTCTATCTTAATATTCTCAATAATTTTACCACAAGGTTACTCCAAAGCTAAGCGCTGGATCATTTCGGGATTAACTTCCCCCGCCTGGTACTGGAACAGGAGCCCTTCACGCAAGCCATTGCTGCTAAACATTAGCTGTTTCATATGCAACTGGCGCAGCAACGCCATCACTGGGAGGAGCCCGCCAACAATGACGTCGGCACGGGCCGCTGCCACACCGCGGATTCCTGACCGACCGGCCCTGTCCGTCGCGATTAATTGGTGCATTAAACGAAAGGCATCGGTTGTGCTCATCGTCAGGCCATGAACAGGCGGGACGTTTCCGCCCTCATCAAGTTGCTGCCAACGATACATCTTGGCCAGTGCCCTGTTAGAACCACCTAGTGCGACCACCCGGAGGTGCCGAGCACGGTTCAACCACCGCTGGCCAGACAATACCTCGTCAACGTGGATAATAGCGTCATAGAGGTTTTCAGCCTCGATCCGGTCGTCAAGGTGGTACTGCTGAGACAACAGCACCGACCCCATTGGCAAGCTAACCGTCTCCTCGGCGTACCCATCATCAACCAAAATGAGTTCCATACTGGCACCACCCGTGTCAATGATTAAGCCGTTTTTTATCGGCAGAGTCTGGGATACTCCTAGGTAATCTAGAAATGCCTCATGGGTTCCAGAAATGACATGGATGTCTAGGCCAATCTCACGTTTTACCCGGTCAATAAACTCGGCCTGGTTGACTGCCTGACGAACCGCTGCCGTGGCCGTAGTAATCAACTGGACATTGGGAATTTGTCGGCAAATATCCATAAAGCGCGACAGTTGCTTAATTGTCCTTTCAATTGGGACGGCCTTGAGTAGTTTTTCAGGACCCATATCTTCCGAAAGACGGACGTATTCCTTTTCGTAGCGGAGAAGTTTGGTCTGACCGTCATCCATAATCTGGTTAATTTTCAAACGGACCGAGTTAGAACCTAAATCAATGATTGCTAAGTTAGTCATGTCGCTGGTCCTCCTGACGCTTCAAGTGAAGTCGTGGCACGTGCCGGGTCAAAGTTTCAAAGACCGTTGACAAATGCCGCTTAGTTTGCTTTTGACGGTGTTCAGCTGAACGCTTAGCTTCGGCTTCATCGACAAAGTGCTGCTGTGAGTTAAACTTTGGCTGACCATTGTCCCTTAACAATTCATACTCACTCCCATGGAGAACCCAGGTATTAACGTTATCCTTCCACATGTCATTAAAGATCTGGATTGCCCGTGCCTTGGTGTGCGGTTCTTCAACCGGGAAGAGTTCTTCCACTCGCCGGTTTAAGTTTCGCGTCATCATGTCGGCACTGGAGAGGTAAATTTCTGAATTACCGTTGCTTTCAAAGTAGTAGATCCGGGAGTGCTCCAGGAAGCGACCAACGATACTGTGCACCTCAATGTTGTTGTGCAGTGCGGGAAGGTCGTTACGCAGGCAGGTGATCCCCCGAACTAGCAACTGCACCTTAACCCCTGCTGCCGCCGCGTCGTAAAGGCGGGCAATAATCTGCTTATCAGACAGCGAATTCATCTTCATCCGAATCAATGCGGGGTTGCCGCTCTTAGCAACGGCAATCTGTTCGTCAATCTTGTCATCGATGAATTGACGAATGCCATGAGGAGAAACGTGCAACTTGTGGAAGTAGCGTGGCCGCGCAAATCCTGACAGCATGTTAAAGAGGTTCGTCATATCCACACCGATTTCGTAGTCGCAGGTGAACAGGCCCATGTCGGTGTAGAAGTGAGCAGTAACATCGTTGTAGTTACCAGTTCCCAAATGAACGTAACGCCGAATCCCGTCGTGGTCTCTGCGGATAACCAGTGCCAGCTTGCAGTGAGTCTTCAGACCAACCAAGCCGTAGATAACGTGGCAGCCCATTTGTTCCAGCCGCCGAGCCCAGCGAACATTATTCTTCTCATCAAATCGCGCCTTGACTTCAACCAAGACCGTCACCTGCTTGCCAGCCTGAGCCGCTTGCCCCAAGTACTTAATAATCGGCGAGTTACCCGATACCCGGTAAAGGGTCATCTTGATAGCAAGAACGTTCCTATCAATTGCCGCCTTATGGATGAAGTTGACCACCGCCTGGAAGTTGTCATACGGGTGCTGAACTAAGTTGTCCTTTTCCCTGATAGCTGCAAAGAGATCATGGTCCATGTCAAATTGTGGATCCATGTACGAATGGAATGGCTGGTAACGCAAGTCATCGTGCCCCTTCACCATACCTGACAGCTTCTTCAAAAATGTTAGGTCGACGAGCCCGTCAACGCGGTACAAGCCCATTTTATTGACCTTCAGGTTCTTAACCAGGTGGGTTTCCAGCCACGGGTCAATGTTACCCTGAACCTCCAGGCGCATGACGGAACCATGCTCCCGTTCACGGAGTTGGTGCTGGACAGCTCGTAGCAGGTCAGAGGTATCGGCTTCGGCCACGTCCAAGTCCATGTCCCGGCTAACCCGGTAGGTCCCGGTTGATTGGATGACATAACCAGGGAAGAGCTGGTCTAAAAACTGCTTAATAACCTCATCTAACAGGACAAAGGTATTTTCGTGTGGCAGCTTGACCAACCGCCGGTAGATTTCCGGAACCCGGACAGTCGCAAACTTTTCCTCTGCCTCATTCCGGTCATCATGCGGTTCCTGCGGGCGACCGGTAACCTCTTGATCTCCCTCCAAAACGGTTTGTGGCGTTTGCGATTGCGAACGCTTTTGTCGTTTCAGCTTGATAGCAATGTTCAAAGAATTATTGCTGATAAACGGGAATGGACGGGAACTATCATCAGCCATGGGCGTCAAGACTGGCAGTAATTCCTCATTAAAGTAGCGGCGCAGAAAATCCTGCTGGTCATCATCCAATTCATCATAATGACGGAAGCGAATGCCTGCCGCGGCGAGGTCGGGCAATAATTCATCGTTGTAGACCCGGTAGCGTTGTTCGACCATCCGGTGTTCCTTTTCGTTGACGGCTGTCAGCTGTTCTTCGGGCGTCATCCCGGAAGCGTCGGTCGTCGTGACGTTTGCCGCAACCAGTTTATGCAGTGAGGCTACCCGGACCATAAAGAATTCATCAACATTGCTTTGAGTAATCCCGAGAAAGTTAGCCCGCTCGAGGAGCGGATTTTCTTTCTGTCGTGCTTCTTCCAGGACCCGTCCGTTAAAGTCAATCCAGCTTAACTCACGGTTGACGTAATTTTGTGATTGGTAAAAATCTTTGTACATCACTAGGCTCCTTCCACAATTAAGACTGGTTGAAGGCCAAAGACGTTCTTAAAGACCTTATTTTTCCGTCCAAAAGCCCATTGTTCGACGACCAGGTTATCAGCAGCCTGCACTGTCATCAGTAATTTACCACTCTCTAAGCGTAACTTGACCCGACTGATCTTTTGCTGTCGTGAGTCGTCAAGTGAGTCGGCAACCCGCAAGATAGCCGCTAGCTTACCAACAATCAGTTGACTCGGTCCATCAAGTTTTTGGAACATTGGCTGGTTCACATCAGGGCTTTCCGAGCTGTGGAAGCGGGCCACCTCAGCAACGATTAAGTTATCCTTTGCCGATAAGCCGATCAACGGGTTAGCTTCCAGAATATATGCGGAATGGCGGTAGTGTCCCTGAGGATTAATGAAGTTTCCAATGTCATCGACCTTTCCCGCAATCTCTAGCAAAAGCCGTTCATGACGTCCCAGTCGGTGAATTGGCTGCAGGGCATCGAAGAGCTTGAGCGACACGTCGACTACAAAGTCGTTGTGTGCCGAGTCGGCACCATAACGCTGTGCCAGATTATCAGCCGACGTACGAATCATATCGTCGATCTGTTGCTGGTCACCAAATGCGACCTTCATTACCCCGTCAACTTCCGTAATATTCGTCGTGTAGACGGACTTAGCATCCAGGAGCCGAACAACCCGTGATATTACCAGGAAGTTGGGAAGGACCCAGTTAACGCTTTGCTCGTTGACGTCGTAGTTGCTAATGATGAATTGGTCAGGAGCATCAATCACCTGGTAGTAGCGCTCTTCCAGTTTTTCCCGGGAAATTTTTGCTATCCGCTTTTCCCCTTGCACAAAAGTATCGGCAATGGTACCAATGTTTTGGATTAGCAGTTTAGACTTTTTAACATGACGCAGTTCTGGGACGAGGTATTCCAACTTACTGCTGATATAGTCCAAAATAATTTCACTCGGATTGGTCGTTGTCTGACGGAGGGTATCAACTAAGTGACTCACCCGGGCACCACCAAGGTCAATATTCCAGGACATTTGAAATGTACTATGCCGGAAATAGCCCAAAGTGGCGGTATCTAAACCCATCGTCAAAACATAAAGGTTTTTGCTGGCTAGTTCAGCAAACTCTGGCAAATCGCTCATCAGCGTACTAAACGTGTCAGCGACCAGTTGATTGTTGTTTAACCACTTAATCGTAAAGCCGGTCCGAACCGCAATTTGATCAGCGACGTATCGTGCCTCTGTCATTTGCATATCTTCCAGCTTCCCGTAAAAAGAAACTTCTTTGACCGCATAATCGGCCAAAATCCGCCGAAAGCCTTCCAAGTTATTAACGATTGCTTCTAAATTGCTGGCGTAGTTGGCAATTCGTTTTGTACCAACCGGCATTGGACCAGACTTAACTTCAGTGATCACCTTATTACCTGGCTGTTGAACTACCCGCAGCGTCATTTCATCCGGACCAAGAAAAATCAGTCCCTTTTCTTTTTCTTTCACAACAAGGCTCCCTTCTGAACAATTTATTCCGCAAATGTCAATTACTTACTTTTAAGAATAACACCTTTTTCTGCAATTTTTCGTCATTTTTAACGTTTTCAAAAATCGAAATCGGTTTCTAATTCGTCGTTCAACAACTGTTTCCAGACGAGACGTTCATCGCAATTTGTCTATAAAAAAAGAGCAAGATAGCATCCATAAATGGCCGCGTCGTCTTGCACCTACAACCAGCAATGGCCTCCAGCGTTTGGCTTTACCAGAACGTTAGAGGCCATTCTTGCATCGTTTGTTAACTTTTAATCTTAGAAGCAGAGATTATGTCACAACCCCAATCTTACTAACAGCAACTTTTTATCCCAGGTAAAACTAGCGTTGACGTTGACTGTTTTGCCAATGGCGATCTGGTGGGCAGTTGTTAACGGTTCTTCACTAGCCATCACCCACTGACTGTTAATTGTATTTGGATAACGCACTTCATGGCGATAACGAATAGCCACCGTTCGGACACAATGATGCATTAAAAAGTCGGCACCCAGTGGGTCCAATAGCCAGTCAAAGTAACGTGCATTATTCACATGGCGGTTGCTATCCAAATCAAAGTAGCGCACCTGGTAATTGCTTGATGAAGGTGGAACTTGATCACCCAACTCGATTGGTTGAGCCAGTTTTGGCATCTTCGTGCTGGGATTCAGGTGGTAGGCCCGAAAGTTAGTGGCGTTAATCGGGACCATTTTTCGCTTGGTCAAGCTAATCATCACGAACAGACCATCAATGGTCGCATAGACTTGACCATCGAGTCTTTTAATCCAGTAACGTCGTTGGGCAAAGAAACGATTAGCGGATGTATATTCCGTTTCGAGCAGGATTTCTTCATCGTTTTGCGGTTGTTGAGCAGCGAATTTGGCCTGGTAATTAGTCACCACCCAGGCTTGGTCGCTATTGAGAACTGCACCGCTTGCCTGCCTGACGGCTTCATCATGCTGTTCTGAAACCAAAATAGCAAGCGCAAAGGCCATACTGAGCTTGAGGTGACCAGTCTGATCACACTCAAAGTAAGTTACCTTGTGCTTCATTTGAAAATGACGCAAATCAATCGACATTGTCTGCCTCCGTTCCGAGATGATGGTATTGCCGATAAAGTTGTTGACGGTTTAAGCCGTTCTCCCTGGCCACCTTCTTAATTGCCGTGTTCGGTTTCATGCCGTCAGAAACAGCACGGCTGACCTGGTCAACTGGTGATAAGTGTTCTAATGACTCATCGTCATGACTGACCGGATGATGATTTCCGGCCACCATGATCACAAACTCACCACGAACTTCTTCGCTAGTTGTCCAGTTAACCAACTCATCCAGCGTTCCCCGTAAAAACTCTTCATAGCGTTTGGTTAATTCTCGTGCAAGGACCGCCTTCCGGTCACCACCCAAAACCTTCTGCATCACCTTCAGGGTTCTTTTTAGTCGGTGAGGGGCTTCATAAAAAATCATCGTTTCTGGGCGGTTAACCATCTCCGCCAGTTCCTTTTCCTGCTGCTGTGGCTTCCGTTCCAAAAAACCATAGAAATAAAATGGCTGCGGAGCAAGACCAGAAGCAATCAACGCGGTTAACCCGGCATTGGCCCCGGGCAGTGGCACTACCGGGATATGGTGTGCAATAGCAGCAGCTACCAGTTCCTTCCCCGGATCGGAAATCGACGGTATGCCTGCATCCGAACACTGCGCAATGGTCAACCCTGATTCGAGCTTATCAATCAATTCAGGAATCCGCTGCTCAGTATTGTGCTCGTGAAAACTGATTTCATGGGTGTCAATTTGGAAATGGTTCAACAACATCTGGGTATGGCGTGTGTCTTCAGCCGCGATTAAGTCCACGTCTTCAAGTACATGGACCGCCCGCATCGTCATATCATCTAAATTTCCAATGGGCGTGGGGACCAGGTAAAGCGTCCCCGTTTGATGTTGGGCAAAGCTCGATTGTTTTTCCATGTTGATCACTTCCCTGCCGGCCGATCCTGCGCCCGATCGCGAAAAATAGTTTCCAGGCAGAAGGTACACGACTCGTTATCCTCCAGCCGTTTACCATAATATTCGTTGCAAACGTGGAAGCCCTGTTTATACAACTTCTGCAGGTTTTGCCGCGAAGGAGTCAAGTGGCTGCTGCCATCTTTCTGCCGTCCTCGTTCTTCTTTTAACACCTGGTGAAGGTGATCATTTTCAATTGACAGCTCCGCATTTTCTTCGAGAACAGCATTAATCTGGTTCTGAAGAACTTCCATACTGTCCACTAGTGCCTGAGTCTGTTTTTCCAACTCAGCGAAGTGATCATAGATTTCTCTTTTGTTCATTCGTTGATCCATCTTAAATCCCCCGTCATTGCAAAGCGTTAATAATCCGAATCGTCAACTGCTCGGCAACATTTTGAAAACTAACGTTGGCGACCATCAGCTGGTGAGTCGACAAAGTCAGCTGGCTAGCAGCCAGTATCTTAGTAGCTGAAGAGGTGGACGCAACCTTTTTCAGCAATTGCTCCTGGTTGGTAAAATGGAGGGCCGATCGTCCAACACCATTCGCCACCATCAACGTATCGCGCCAGATCATAATCATCAGGTCCAGCAAAATAGACTGGTGTTCCCGATCATCTGCCAGTGACATCATCGTGGTTCCCACCAAGACGTACGCCATCATCTGCCGCCCAGCTGCCAAACGGTACCAGTCCACTATTGCGTGATAGGCTTTTGCCAACCAGTCGTCAGTTAACCATTCTTCAGCCTGGCTAACTGAGTCTGTCAGTCCCATCACCACTGACCGTAATTCTTTTGAGATGCCCGCCTTTTTCAGTGCCTCACCTAATTTGGCCGGGCTCAATGGTCGCAGTTCAATTAACTGGGTTCGGGACTGAATTGTCGGCAAAATCGCGTTCCGGTTGGTCGTTAACATCAGAATGTAGATGCCATCTCCCGGTTCTTCAATAAACTTTAGCAAACTGTTTGCCGCACTGGTGGTCATCTTATCGGCGTCCTTAATAATGAAGACTTTTTTGTTACCTTCCAGTCCGCTTTTAGTAAACTCAGCCTTTAATTGTCGCAGGGTATCGACCTTAATTTGACGTCCAGTCGGCGCCGCCACTAAAACATCCGGATGGTTCCCACTGAGGATCCTGGTACATTCTGGACAAGTCCCATCCGGTTGTCCGTCTGTAACGTTAGGACAAAATAGCCGCATTGCCAGCCACTGAGCCAGTGTCATTTTGCCAGTCCCACTGGGACCCGCCAGGAGGTAGGCATGCGCCAACTCACCACGATTAATGATTCGCTGCAGCCGCCGAAGAATTGCCGGCTGTAGTTCTTCAGCTCGTTGAACTGCTGCTGACGTCACACTCTCTCCCTCCTCAATAATTAAAACTGGACAAACTTATCAACGGGCAACACAAAAACCGTTGCCCCACCAATAGTTACTTTAATCGGGATCGCAGAAGCATTGGTGCCTACCGTTTCCTGGGCAGTGATGTATTCTTCCCGAGTTTTGGCATTGTTATCAATGATATTCAGCACTTCATCGACCCGCTCATCTTCAACCCCCATCATAAAGGTGGTGTTGCCTTCCTTCAGGAAACCACCGGTCGAACTGAGCTTTGTGGTACCAATATTGGCCTTTACAAATGCCCGGCGCAGGCGCGCACTATCTTTGGGTTGCACAATTGCTAGGATAAGTTTCATCAGTTTACTCCTTTCGTTTTACCGTCAAACAAGTCCGGAAAGCGGTCATGGATTACCCGCCTAGTTTCCGCTATTACTTTCGGTAGTGGTTTGCTAGCATCAATGCGACTAATCCGCTGAGGGTACTGTTGGTACAGGTGTTGGTAAGCTGCATGAACCCGGTGGTGAAAGTTCATCGTTTCTTCATCCAGGCGGTTTACCTGGTCCGTTCGGTGGGACTCAATTCTGGCAATTCCCACTTCCGGGGCAATTTCAAAGTAAACGGTCAGCTGCGGCATCACACCATTAGTTGCAAAGGCATTGATATCCCAAATCTCCTGTTCTCCCAGCTGACGACCGCCGCCCTGGTAGGCAACTGAGCTGTCCACGTAACGGTCACAGAAGATGGTCTTCCCGGCCGCGAGGGCCGGCATGATTGTGCTGACCACGTGGTGACGTCGATCAGCGGCAAACAGCAGTGCCTCTGTTCTGCCATCCATGCCTCTATTTGCATCGTCAAACAAAATCTTTCTCAATTTTGCCGAAAAGGGGTCGCCACCCGGTTCTCGGGTCACCACCAATTGGTCACCCATGGAAGGCTTTAGCTCGGCAACCAGCGCTTTAATGACGCTGGTTTTACCAGCACCATCTGGTCCTTCGAATGAAATAAAGTTTCCTGACATCCTATCACTCACTCCTACTGACTAATTACACTCTGATTCAGCTGACCATGAGCGCCACGTCGCCGTGCCTTCTCGTAAAGGTACATGTACTTTTTTTCCTGCAATTTAGTCCGGTAGTACAGCTCACTGTTAACCTTTCCTTCATAAACGGCTTGTTCGGTTTGCCGAGCCTGGTCCCAACTTGCCTTCGTCTGGTAGATCAGCTCCATCAGCCGGTAATTGCCTAGTTTTTTGACCTGGTGCTTATCCGTATGGAAAAACATTTTATCCTCCTATAGCTCAGTCCGACCCTGAACCGCTTTGGTCAGTGTCATGGCATCGGTATAATCGATGTCTGCTCCGGCAGACAGGCCATGAGCGAGTCGCGTGACCTTAATTCCGGCTGGCTTGATCAGTTTTGCCAGGTACTGAGCAGTGGTTTCACCATCGACCGAGGCGTTGGTGGCAACGATGACTTCTTTAACTTGCTTATTATTGCTCTTCAGGCGTTTCAGCAATGCCGGAATATTGATATCCATCGGGCCGGTTCCCTTGGCGGGCGAGATGGTCCCGTGAAGGACGTGGTAGAGGCCGTGATAACTATTCATATTTTCCATTGCCATAATGTCACGCGAGTGTTCAACCACGATAATCTGTGACTGGTCTCGGGACTGGTCCCGGCAAATCTCACATGGCTCGTCCTCAGTAATATTGCCGCAAATGTGACAGTAATGCAGGTCCTTTTTAACAGCCAACAGTGAGTCGGCAAAACCCTTTACATCGTCATCTTCCATTCCTAAAGTGTAAAAGGCCAGCCGTGTTGCCGTTTTTTGACCAATTCCGGGGAGCTTCATGTACGAATCAATTAATTTGGCAATCGGTTCTGGGTACTGCATCGACTACATCCCCAAGCCCTTCGTGTACTTGCCCATCGACTTCTCAGTCGCGGCGGCTACCTTTTTCAATCCGTCATTCACTGCCGCTACCACCAAGTCAGACAGCATCTCGACATCATCGGGATCCACTGCCTCCGGCTTGATTTGCAGGTCAACCAGTTCACGACTACCGTTAAAAGTGGCCTTTACCATCTCATCAGGTGCTTGCCCAACAAATTCTTGTTCAGCAAGGGATTGCTGTTCCTTCATCATTTGTTTTTGCAGCTTCTTCGCTTGTTTCATCATCTGTTGCATGTTCATTCCGTTCATCATGGTTAAATATCCCCTTCGTTAATTATCTTCTACCTTGACGACATCACTGCCAAACAGTTCTTCCGCCTTACCGACAACATCATTTTTCTTCTTACTAGTCTTTTGCTCAGCAGTTTTTGCTGGTCCCTCTTCAGTTTGATCAGTGGACTGACTAGCTGACTGGCTGAGAGGTTGGCTAGCTTTCTGACCCTTAATAAAGCCATGGGAAACCAGAAAATCTTGCCGAATCTGCGACCACTTATTCTTTGGGACGAAGGTGACCGCGAAGTTAGTCCCGGTTAGCTTGCTGAAACACTGACTAATCGAATCGGCCAGTGAACTATCGTTGGCCCGCTCCAAGAGAAAAGCCTTCTCAAAGGATAAAACGACCCCGTCATCACAGGCCGCCACCGGTTTAGTAAACCCGACCAGGCCTTGGTCGATTGGCTGGAGCATCGACATCATATCCGGCCACATGTCCGTCACCTTGTTCAAGTTTTGCCGGGAAGCCTTTTCCAGGATCGGGTAGATCTGGTGAATGTTGAACTGGCGTCGCTTGCTGTTCTGGTGATTGATCGGTCGCTTCGGCTTTGCTGCAGGTGATTGCTGTTGCACAACTGGCTGGTGGTTCTTTAACTGGTCAATCTCTTGTTGAAGCTGCCCCACTTCTTGCTTCAGGCGCGATACTTCTGCATCGTCAACATTTGTTGCTGGTGTCTGCTGGGCGATTGGCTGACCATCATGGACCTGACTAAGCTTGACCGTCATCACTTCCAGGTAGACGTTCGGATGGGTAGTAAAGCGCATCTCCTGTTCGGTATCGTTCAGAATATCAATCATTGCGTACAGCTGGTTGGCCGTGACCTCCTTGACCATGGCAGCTAGCTGTTCATCGGTCAAGCCCGTTTGTTCCACCTTTAATAGTTCGGCTGATTCATGGTAGAGCAAGAGGTCGCGAATCAAGGTAATAAGGTCCTCAATCAGTCGATGACCGTCCTTCCCTGCTGCTAACAAGTCAGCTAGGGAGTTCAAGGCCGCACCACTATTGCCTGCTGCCACTGCGTTAAAGTAGTTAGTCAACTGCTTTTTAGCCACACTACCGGTCACCAGCAAGGCATCATCAAGTTTGACATGGTTATCAGAAAAGGAGAGAACCTGGTCTAAAATACTCAGTGCGTCACGCATCCCACCTTCGGCCGCATTCGCAATTACCCACAGGGCTTTCTCTTCGTAAGTGACTTTCTTCTGGTCAAGAATGTACTTCATTCGCTCAAAAGCATCCTGAGGTGAAATCCGCCGAAAGTCAAAGCGTTGCACCCGCGAAATAATCGTCAACGGAATCTTGTGAGGTTCGGTTGTCGCCAGAATAAAGATCACGTTGGCCGGCGGTTCCTCCAGCGTTTTCAGTAATGCATTAAAGGCCCCGGTGGATAACATATGCACTTCATCAATAATGTAGACCTTGTAGTCGGCCTGGGTAGGTGCATACTTTACCTTATCCCTAATATCACGAATCTCTTCAACGCTGTTGTTGGACGCGGCGTCGATTTCAATCACATCGTTCAGCCGTCCCGCAGTAATAGCTTTGCAAATTTCACACTTATTGCACGGTTCACCATCTTGGTGGTGGTGACAGTTAACCGCCTTGGCAAAAATTTTGGCAGCCGACGTTTTGCCCGTCCCACGGGGGCCGGCAAACAAGTAGGCGTGACTAATCTGTTTTGTAATAATTGCGTTTTTTAACGTGGTAGTAATCAGTTGTTGGCCAACAAGCTCATCGAACCGCTGTGGCCGCCACACACGATACAATGCCTGGTAACTCATCGCGCTGCACTCCTTCTTTGTAGTCTTACTTATTATACAAGTTTTTTGAAGGCGTCCAAGTCTTTTACTTTTGAAAAAGAAAAACCGTCCGCAAAACGGACGGTTTTAATTACTTACTAACTTAGGACACAAGGAGTAGCAAGCTTAGTGCTGCTTCCTTCCGGACCTGACACGGTTCACCAGTACTCCCTTGTCCTAAGGCCTTACGGCAAATACCATCATACACTATCTAATGAATTTTGACCAGCACTAGTTATTCCGACCAATATAGCGACCCTGCCGACGCGCCCGCTTCTCGGCCTTCTTCCGTCTGCGCACCTGACGGAAAAAGTTTTTTAACAGTTGGCTGCACTGCTCGCCGTCTACGCCACTGGTGACTTTCACTTGGTGGTTAAGTCGTTGGTCGTCTAACAAGTGGTAGAGACTTTGTACCGCCCCGGCCTTCGGATCACTAGCGCCAAAGTAAAGGTGGTTAATCCGCGAGTTAATAATTGCCCCACTGCACATAATGCAGGGTTCAAGTGTGACATACAAGTCACACTCTGGCAAACGCCAGCTGTGCATGGTCGTGCAGGCCTCGTCTAATGCCATCATCTCCGCATGGTAGGACACATGCTGGTAGTGTTCCGTCAAATTATGACCCCGCCCAATAATCCGGTCGTGGTAAACCACCACCGCGCCGATTGGTACTTCGTCGATCGCCATGGCCATCCTGGCTTCCTCAATGGCTGCATCCATAAATTTTTGCTGAAAATGATTTACCAAAAGTATCGCTCCGTTGTTAAAAAACATCAATTTGTCTGTTTCAGTGTACTTGATTCCGCCCCTCAAGGCAAAATGAACTTCTCGTCATAGCAAATTACCAGCACTTACTTTTAATCAGCTGATAGAAAGAGAAATAAGTAACGACCACCACATATAGTGTCCATGATAAATTTTATAGCCATATCTTGTGACACTTTGTGCTTGATTTTCACTTTCAGCCCGTTATACTAGAACCAACATTTCGAGCAAGTGATTGCTTTTGTGCGGAGGTTTATCATGGTTGAAGTATTTTCCAAAAATAATTGCATGCAATGTCGCATGACCAAAAAGTTTCTGAAGCAACACAATGTGCCTTTCGTAGAGCACAACATCGATGAAGAGCCAAAATTTATTAAGACCCTCAAGGCAGAAGGGTTCATGGCTACACCAGTCGTTAAAACACCTGATGGCAATGCCTTCTCCGGTTTCCGCCCAGATAAGCTACAGGCGCTCGCTTAGTAGCGATGCTGGTGTGATAGCGGACCGACCAGCCCTCGGTCCTTTTTTGTTGTCCAAGTGCATT